>JABDKV010000194.1 GCA_013002045.1 Gammaproteobacteria bacterium | reverse complement strand
CGAGGCTATGTCAGTGACGAGGACATTGCCGCCTTTCGCGACGCCGGATATGGCGACGAGCACATCGCCGAGATCGTGACCATAATGGCGCAGAAGACCATTTCAAACCTTTTCAACCATATTCACGAGACCGAACTCGACCTGCCGCCCGCCCCCGATCTCTGATCGATACGCGCTATAGACTGGCCACACCAGACATAATCCAGCATTCCGGTCTTCCGAAACCGCTCAAAATATCTATATAGCGGAAAACCAGCTACTGCCCCCCGCACGGAATGGGGACTGGTTCGCGGCATCCTGGATCCCGGGTTGCTAACGTCGTCTCCAGGTAAGACCCCATTGGAGTTCCAAAATGGATCATCATCCCTGGCTGGTCGGCGAGGTTCGCCGTATCACTGGCGATCTCGGCGCAATGCATACCAGCATGGAGCTGGTCCCGCGCAAGTTCCGGTTGGGTTTCACTGACGATGACTCTGTAGTTGTCATCGGTGAAGGGGAGTGGGGTGACCTGGTGACCCGGGTCAGCGATGCGCGCGAAGAAATCATCGGGCAACTCAATGAATTCATCGAAAACGAATTCGATCGGCAATTGCACTGGTCCGCCCTGCGCATGCTAACCGCATCAGGTGTGCTGGCCACAGAACTGTCTGCGTTTAATGGCCGCCTGCGGTTTATCGCGGCACGACCGGGTCAGCATAGCGGCGACGTGGCGCGACTGATCGATTGGTTCGATGGTCAGCTGTTGCCCGTCAGCCAGCGACTTTCCACGCGGTTATTGCAATTCGTTTCACGTGTCCTGGATCCGGCTGCCTGGCAGGTCGGTGGTGGCCTGGGTGGGGCCATCGGTGGCGATCCGCTGCAATTAACGATGACATTTCATCCCAATACCGAAGTCCGCTGGCGTAAGCAGGCCGAGAAAGAGCGTCGGCTCAAGCGCATCCGCGTCGACTAGTTATCGCCCGTCGCGCTCGCCCGAGATGGGGCGACGCTGCTAGGATGCCGGTTTCACAGACCGGACGGGGGATCAGGATGTCAGACAGAGTCACGATTGCGATCGACAACGGTATAGCCGATGTCCGGCTGGCACGTCCGGAAAAGCACAATGCGATCGACGCCGGGATGTTCACGGCGATTGAAGATGCGTTGGCAGCCTTGAATGCAGAGCGCAACCTGCGTGTGGTCGTACTAAGCGGGGAAGGGCCGGCTTTTTGCTCCGGCCTCGATATTGCCAGTTTTGCTGGAGGCCCCGAGGCCACGAACCCGCTGCTGCAGCGCGGCGATGACGGACTGAATCGGGTACAACGCGTTGCACTTGGCTGGCAGCGCCTGCCGGTGCCGGTTATTGCTGCAGTCCATGGCGCGGCCTTCGGTGGCGGTATGCAAATCGCGCTCGGTGCCGATATCCGGCTGTTTGCCGCCGATGCGAAATTGTCGGTTATGGAAGTGCGCTGGGGAATCGTCCCGGATATGGGGATCACCCAGACGCTGCGTGCGCTCGTATCCCTCGATGTTGCCAAGGAATTGTGTTTCACCGGCCGGATTGTCGAGGCAGGTGAGGCGGTGAGGCTCGGTCTTGGCGCCGGCATCGCCGAGGAGCCGCGTGATGCAGCCATGGATATGGCAGGCGAAATTACAAAGCGTTCGCCCGATGCTATCCGGGCCATCAAGCAACTACTCAATCGCAGCTGGCATGCCGACGAACAGTCCGGTCTCGAACTGGAGGAACAACTGCAGCGCCAGTTGTTGTTCAGCCCAAACCAGGTCGAAGCGGTACGCGCGCAATTCGAAAAGCGTGAGCCTCGCTGGACCTGATCAGCCGGCCGATCCGACCTTGTAATTGCCGCGGCTTTCGTCGTAATCGATACGCAGTATCTTGCGCTTGGCGGCATCCTCGAGCAGGTCATTAAAGGTGCGGTAGCCGTAATATCCTTCATTGAAGCCGGGGTGCACGCGGCGCAGGGTTTGTTTTACCAGTGAGCCCCATACCGGATCGTAATCGCTTTCCAGTGACTGCACGGTTTCCAGCGCCAGTTCCAGTGCCTCGCTTTTCTTGTCCTTTTTCTGAGAGCTTTTCTTTTTACTCGATTTGCGACTGCGTACGAGATCGTCGTAGTAGATGAACTCATCACAGTTGGCTATCAACAGGTCCGATGTCGAACTCTTGATGCCACAACCGATAACCCGCTTGTGATTCTCTTTTAGCTTGGATACCAGCGGCGAGAAATCACTGTCGCCGGAAATGAGCGCAAAGGTGTCGATGTGATCTTTCGAGTAGCACAAGTCCAGTGCATCGACGACCATGCGAATGTCGGCGCTGTTCTTGCCGCTTATCTTGGAGCGCGGTATATCCATTAACTCGATGCCGAGTGTGTGCATGTCACGCTCGGCGCCACGATAGGTGCTCCAGTCACAGTACGCTCGCTTATAGACGATGCGGCCCTTTTCCAGCAGTCGTTTCATGATGAGATCGACCTGAAACTTGCGTTTCATGTCCTTGGCGCCGATTGCCAGGTTCTCGTAATCGATAAATACCGCAATGAGTGGTTCTTGCGCCATGAGTGTTTGGTTCTCCGGGTTTCAGGCTGAGTGGGTCAGCTTGCGTATTTCCTGCAAGGCAACGGATAAGGTAGCGAAGTCGAGTGTACCTGCTACACGCATGTCCTCGAGTGTATTTTGCGTGCGCCGAATACGATCAGTGTGTTTTTCGAGCCAATCACTGACCGCGACAGCAGGGTTCTCCGGCTTTTTGTCACCGACGATGTTCTCCGCCAGCGTACGATTCAGCTCATAAAGATTGTCACGCAGCGTATTGCGTGCCATCGCCTGCCAGCGTCCGTCCACCTTAAGATGCTCAATTTGCTCGCGTAACCAGTCGAGCTTGAGTCCGGCAGCCAGGCGATAATAGATCGCCGCGATAGTGGCCACGTCTGAGTCATGACGACGAGCGACATCAACTATATCGAACCCGGAATACAACGATGGCAAGCCTGCCATCCTTGTCGCCAGCGACTGTGGCAGACCCAGGTCGGTGTAAGCGACAATCGAATCCTCGAATCCTCGCAACTCCTGCCCGCTTAACAATTCGGGCATTTGCCCGCCGATAGTGGAGATACCCGCCTGAAAGCGTTCGATTGCGTTGGCGATTCCGAGCCCGGTCAGTTCATGGTCGAGCAACCAGAGCGTAGCGCGGCGTAGCAGCCGGGCAGTCTGGATCATCATGGCGTATTGCGCTGGCGCCGGCACTTCATTGTCCAGCGCCTCGATGCTTTCCCATATTTCACGCATCGACAAGGACTCGCGTGCAATCGTATAGGCCCGCGCCAGGTTCCCGGCACTGACGCCGGTTTCTTCGAAGGTGCGGTTGGCGAAAGTCGGCCCCATGCGATTGATGATGCTGTTGGTGACCTGGGTTGCAATGATCTCATTACGCAGCCGATGCTCATTCATAAAGTCGGCGTAACGCTGTTGCAGCGGTCCCGGAAAATACCGCTCCAGTTCCTGTGACAGGTAAGGATCGGTGGCGACATCGGAGCGTGACAACCTGGCGTAAAGGCTGATCTTTGAGTACGACAACAGGACTGCCAGCTCTGGTCGCGTGAAGCCCAGGCCAGTCTTGCGCCTGTCGCGAATCATTTCCTCGTCAGGCAGGAACTCGAGGCTGCGGTCGATTTCGTCGCGCTTTTCCAACTCGCGCAACAGGTGCGCGTGCTCGGCCAGCCGACCGGGTGCGGTCGACTCGGCCATGCTAATGGCCTGGGTCTGCAGGTAGTTATTGCGTAAAACCAGGACTTCGACCTCGTCCGTCATCCCGGCAAGCAGGTCCTCGCGCTCGCTGGCAGCAAGTCGCTCCTTCTGTAGCGCCAGGTTCAACAGGATCTTGATGTTGACCTCGTGGTCGGAACAATCGACCCCGGCAGAGTTGTCGATGAAGTCGGTATTAACCCGACCACCGTTAAGGGCATATTCGATGCGGCCGAGCTGGGTTAACCCGAGGTTGCCGCCTTCACCGACAACTTTGCAACGCAGGTCATGGCCATTGACCCGAACCGGGTCGTTGGCGCGATCACCGGCATCGCCCTGCGATTCGGTCGCGGCTTTGACATAGGTGCCGATGCCGCCATTCCACAGCAGATCTACGGGACTGCGCAGGATCGCCTTGATCAGGTCGTGCGGTGCCAAACGGGGCGTGTCGATATCGAGCATCGCGCAAACTTCGGGCGACAGCTCAATGTATTTGTCCTGGCGCGAATAGACGCCACCGCCTTCGGAAATAAGCTCGCTGTCGTAGTCCATCCAGGTCGAGCGTGGCAGGTTGAACAGGCGTTCCCGTTCGATATAGCTGCGTTCCGGATCCGGGTTGGGATCGAGGAAAATATGCATGTGGTTGAACGCAGCCTGCAAACGGATACAACGCGATAACAGCATGCCGTTGCCAAAGACATCGCCCGACATGTCGCCAATACCGGCGACCGTAAATGGATCGTTCTGCACATCCACGCCAACTTCGCGAAAGTGCCGTTTGACTGCCTCCCAGGCCCCCTTGGCGGTGATGCCCATGCCCTTGTGGTCATAACCGGCGGATCCACCCGAGGCAAAAGCATCGCCCATCCAGAAGTTGTACTCGGCGGCGATCGCATTGGCAGTGTCAGAGAAGGTTGCCGTGCCCTTGTCAGCCGCTACGACCAGGTAGGGATCGTCGTCATCGTGCCGCAGGACCTGTTGCGGTGGAACTACTTCACCATCAACCAGGTTATCGGTGATGTCGAGCAATCCTCGCAGGAAGTCGCGATAGCCACGACTGACACGTTGGCGCACATCATCTGTACCGCCATCGCCCTTGAGAACGAAGCCGCCCTTGGCGCCAGTCGGAACAATGAGTGTGTTCTTGACGGTTTGTGCTTTCATCAACCCAAGGACTTCAGTACGGAAATCCTCGCGCCGGTCGGACCATCGCAATCCGCCTCGGGCGATACGCCCGCCACGCAGATGTACACCTTCAACCCAGGGGGCGTAAACAAAAATCTCGAACCGCGGTCGTGGCAGTGGCAGGTCCGGAATCTTGCCGGAGTCGAGCTTAAAGGAAACATAGCCCTTGGCGTTTCCGTGCTCGTCATCCTGGTAAAAATTGGTGCGTAAGGTGTTGCGTATGATCGCAAGGTAGGCGCGTAGAATACGATCACCATCGAGTGTCTCGACCCGGTCGAGCTGGTCATCGAGCGCCTGGGCATTGGCCAGTGCGCGACGTTGCAAGGTGCGGGGTCCGCAGTTGGGATCGAACCGAGCCTCGAATGCGCGCACCAGTAGTTGTGCAATATTAGAGTATCGACACAGGGTCTCTTCGATATAGGACTGGCTGAAAGGTATACCCGTTTGCAACAGGTACTTGCAGATAGCCCGCAACAGGGTCACTTCTCGACAGGTCAGCCGCTCCAGCAGGATCAGCTTGTTGAAGCCATCGTTTTCGGCTGCGCCCTGCCAGATTTTTTTAAAGCCGTCATGAAAAACATCGGTGTACTTGCGCGGGTCGATTGCGGTGTCACGGAAGAACACCATTTCGAAATCCTGCATCCATACCTGGCCTTGCTCGGTATCGAGTTCGTAGGGCCGTTCACTGATGATCCGTAGTCCCATGTTTTCGAGCATGGGCAGCGCATCGGACAAAGGAATAGGTTCCTTGCGGCGGAAAAGCTTTAACTGCAGGTGATTGTCGGGTGCACCGTGTGGTCGATAGAGGCTTATCTGCAAATCGTCGGTAGCGTCGTCGAGACGCGAAATCGTCTCGATGTCGTAAGAAGCGGCTCGCGGGGTTACATCTTCGCGATAGGCAGCCGGGAAGCTTTCGCGATAGTGACGATAGGAGCGCAGCCCATCTGCCTCTCCAAAGCGCGAGACAACGACATCCCGCAGGCGATCGTCCCAGGTACGCACAGCATCGACGATTTGACGCTCAATCGTGCGTACCTCGTGCTTGGGTGTACTCCCTGGTGGCGTGCGCACGATGACATGCAGGCGCGCCAGTGTTGACTCGGACAGGAAGACAGTCGATTCGACGGATGCCCCGCCAAAGCCTTCCTGCAGTAACTCCTGTATGCGCTGCCGGATCTTTGTGTTGTACTTCTCGCGAGGGACGTAGACCAGGCACGAGACAAAGCGACGAAACGCATCGCGACGCACGAATAACTTCACCCGCTGGCGTTCCTGCAGGCTGAGGATACCGCGACTGATGCGGGTCAGGTCGTCTATCGACGACTGGAATAATTCATCGCGGGGAAAATTCTCGAGGATGTGCATCAGTGCCTTGCCGGCATGACTGTCCAGCCTGAGATTGGAGCGGGCAAAAACCTGGCGTACCTTGTGACGAAGCAACGGAATGTCGCGCGGGCTGCGACTGTAGGCGATCGAGGTGAACAGTCCGAGAAACCGTTTTTCACCCGTCACACGGCCACGGTCGTCGTATGTCTTGATACCGACATAGTCGAGATAAGCAGGCCGGTGCACTGTTGCCTGCGAATTGGCCTTGGTGATTATCAGCAGGTTGGATGATTTCGCCATTCGGCGCACCGCTCGCAACACTTGCGGTGTCGGTTGCTTGGTACTCGACGGTTCGTTCCTGCGCAGGATCCCCATACCGGTGTCGGGGATGGAATGCAGCACATCGTCGCTACCCACGCGGCGCAGCTCATACTCTCGGTACCCGAGGAACGTGAAGTTATCGTCGGCCATCCAACGCATCATTTCGATGCTTTCATCAACGACCTCGTCGGGAAGCGGTGGCGGCGACTTACGTGTCTCGGTCGCTATCTCGTCGAGCTTTTGCCGCATTGCGCGCCAGTCCTCTGTCGCGGCGCGAACATCGTCCATCGACTGTTCAATAATGACCCGGATACCCTCGAGTATCTGCTGGTCAGTCTCGCGATCGACTTCGACACCAATAAACGACTCGGGACTGCCCGTATCGTCATCGATGCCGGCGATACCAGTCAGCACGTTGTCGTCATTACGGCGGACGCGGATGACCGGGTGTATGGTCAGGTGAATGGTCAGTCCTTGCCGGTTCAGGACCATGGCCAGTGAATCAACCAGGAAAGGTCGGTCGTCGTTGACCATCTGCACGATGGTGTGGGTCGAGGTCCAGCCATCCTCGGCCGGGTCCGGGTTGAATATGCGGATCAGCGAGTCGCCCGGCTTGCGTTCGCGGGCAAACAACAGGTGCGACAGTGCCTGGCCGGCGAGATCACGGGCTTTGCGTTCACGCAGGTCGTCAGCAGCGACATTGCTGTAATAGTGCCGCAGGAATCGCCCGACATCGATGTCAGCCGGTACGTGATCAAACTCGGCTGCAGCATCGACGATCTTGTCGAGCAGCTTCTCTCTTGCGTCGCTGAGGCGGCGCATGAATCCGCTGGGTTGTTGCCGGTGAGAGTCGGCGGGCGTGCTGCTCATATCCGTGCCTTATTCTGTTGCGGGCGGGACGCTATCGGAATTATAAACACCTGAGCCGCCGCGTGCCTGCCAGCTTTAGGGCGGTTGCGGCCGCCCACGCGCAACAGCCTCCGTGCCAGGGAGTCTGGGGGTGGCTTGGGCGCAACGCCGCATCAGTCGCCGTACAAGGGAAGCCGGAGTGCTTTGGCAGCGATTTCGGATGGAAAACGGCTTCGGGAGAGAGCTGACTTTGTGGGCACATGCCTTTCGCGGCTAAATCTGTCAGGCCATCCATGGCCTGACAGAATCGGGCGCGCCTCGTTCGGGCGTCCTGCTTCACTCGTCGCGCACGACGCCTCGAAAGGCATGTGCCCACAAAGTCAGCTATCGCAAGATTGGGGATCAGCAGACGTCGGGTCGCATCGCAGACGCTATCGTGAGAGCGGCTTCAGCTGCGTTTCTTCCGCTGAACAGCCCGGACAGCCGGGAAGAGTCGGGGCTGAAGCCCCTCCTACGGCGGCTGCGCCGCCCTTGTGCTTACAAAGTCAGCTTGCGCAAGACTGCTGCGCCGCCCTAGTCGGGCTTGCGCAGGTCGTCGATGACCGCCGCCAGGAAGCGGCACGCCTCGCCACCGGTGATGCAGCGGTGATCGAAGGTCAGTGACAACGGAATGCGCTTGTGCACCTCGATCCCCCCCATCACGGCGACGACGTCGTGGCGCAGGCCACCCGTTCCCAGAATTGTCACCATCGGCGGGACAATGACCGGGGTCGCGTAACGACCGGCCATCATGCCGAAGTTGGACAATGTGATGGTCGGGTCTTTCATATCGGCCGGCGACACGGTGCGATTGCGCGTAGCAACCTTGATGTCGTTGACGGCTGCCCGTAGCTGCGTACTGTTCTTGTTGCCGACATCGCGCAGCACCGGCACGATCAATCCATCGGGCGTGTCTACTGCCATTGCCAGGTCGATGTGTTCGTGCATCACACGACTGTTATTTTCACCATCGAACCAGGCGTTGAGTCCAGGCTCAGCGCGACAACCGGCTACGATCGCACGCACGATGCGGGTGGTAATGTCCTGGCCGCGGGCCCAGTCGTGAATGTCGGCATCGTCGAATAATGTGCACTGCGTGACCTGGTCACGTGAGGCGCTCATGCTTTGCGCCATGGCCCGTCGGGGTCCGCGCAAAGGCTGTGCCGTACCGAAATCGATATCGGTTCGTGGTGGCGGTGGCGGAGTGGCAGGGCGCGCGGCCGGCGCCGCAGCGCTATCACCGCTGTCGACGAAACCCTGCAAGTCGGCGGGTGTGACCTGGCCATGGTTGCCGCTGGGTTCTACCCGGGCGAGATCGACACCATGGCGTTTAGCCATCATGCGAACGGCGGGTGTTGCCTTGACGCGCCCGCGTCGGCGTCGCCGGCTGCCGCCGGCCACCGCCGTTTCCACGGTGACCTCATCACTGGTGGGCATACTGCCGACAACGGTGCCGCTGTCACCGCCCGCTGCTTCTTTCTGCGGCTGAGGTTGTTCGGCAGTGTCTGCGGCAGCGGTCATGCGCGGTGCCGAGCCATCGGCAAAATCGACCAGCGGCTTGCCGGTCTCGACGATTCCCCCTTCGGGCGCGTACAGCTTCGCAATCACGCCGCTTTGTGGTGAAGGTACTTCGACCACGGCCTTGGCGGTTTCGACCGACACCAGTGGTTGATCGACCTTGACGGTGTCGCCCTCGGCTACGTGCCAGGTAACGATTTCCGCTTCCGGCAGGCCTTCACCCAGGTCTGGCAGATTAAATGTGCTCATTCATCAGTCCTCGAGGGTCTCGACTACAGCGTCGGCAATACGCCTGACACTGGGCAGATATTCCATTTCCAGGCGGAATAATGGCATGACCGTGTCGTAACCGGTAACCCGCCGTATCGGGGCCTTTAAGTCGTAGATGCCTTTCTCGGCAACCGTCGCGGCAACCTCGGCGCCGACGCCGCAGTTATTCGGCGCCTCGTGCACAATGATCAGTCGCCCGGTTTTTTCCACGGATTCGAGAATGGTATCGAAGTCGATCGGACTGATTGTCGCCAGGTCGATGACTTCGCAACTGATACCTTTCTGGTCGAGCTCATTTGCCGCTTTCATGGTTTCGTGGGTCATTGCACCCCAGGTCACGATGGTTGCATCTGTGCCTTCTCGCAGGATGTAACAGACATCGAGCGGCAAGGCCTCGCCATTGTCCTCGACTTCCTGCTTGGCGAGGCGGTAAATCCGTTTCGGCTCAAGAAACACAACCGGGTCGGGGCAGCGTATCGATGCCAGCAGCAGGCCATAGGCGCGGGTCGGCGACGAAGGAATCACGACACGGACACCCGGCATATGCGCAAACATCGCTTCAGTGCTCTCGGAATGATGCTCGGGTGCGTGAATGCCGCCGCCATAGGGCGCACGCAGGACCATCGGGCACTGCAATCGGCCGCGGGTACGGTGACGCAGGCGCCCGGCGTGACTGATCATCTGGTCGACGGCCGGGTAGATAAAGCCCATAAACTGGATTTCAGGAACAGGGCGCATACCCTGCGCAGCCATACCCACCGACATGCCGGCAATCATGCTCTCGGCCAGCGGCGTATCCATGACCCGTTCGGCGCCAAAGCGCTGCTGCAGTCCGGCGGTGGCGCGGAACACACCGCCATTGACGCCGACATCCTCGCCAAGCACGACGACCCGATCGTCTTTCTCCAGTTCGTGGGCGAGGGCCATGGTGACGCCCTCGATCAACGTTATGCGTGGCATTAGTGACCACCTCCCGAGCCTTCGTAGCGGATTGCGATCTCGCGTTGTTCCTGCAGGCTCTCGGGCATCTCGTCATACATGTGGTCGAACATCGCCGATACAGGCATGCGCGCCGTGTTCAGGTATTCCTCGACTGCCGCGTCGACCTTGTTGGCACATTCGCGTAACAGGTCTTCCTCGCGTTGTTCATCCCACATACCCTGCGATTGCAGGTACTTGCGGATACGCAACAACGGTTCGAATTCCCAGGCCTCTTCGACTTCCTCTTTCGGTCGGTAGCGGGTGGCATCATCGGCGGTCGTATGATCGCTGAGTCTGTAAGTGACCGCTTCCATCAGGGTCGCACCTTCACCGGCACGTGCCCGGGCCAGTGCTTCCTCGGAGGCGGCACGCACCGCCAGCACATCGTTGCCATCGACCTGCACACAGCGAATACCGGCAGCGATACCTTTCTGCGCCAGCGTCTCCGCGGCAGTCTGCAGGTGCAGCGGTACCGAGATAGCCCACTTGTTGTTGACGACGACGAACATCATCGGTAGGCGTTGTGCGCCCGCCAGGTTAAGTGCTTCGTAGAATGCGCCTTCCGATGTGCCACCATCGCCGATCACGGTCACGGCACAGCGTTTTTCGCCGCGCAATTTGCAGGCCATCGCGGCACCGGCAGCATGCAGGCACTGCGTCGCAATCGGAACACACCACGGAAAGTCGTGACGTGGACCGGAGAAGTCGTTGCCGCGTTCATCTCCACCCCAGTAAAGCAACACTTCCGACATTTTGACGCCACGCCACAACTGCGCACCGTATTCGCGATACATCGGCGCGAAAATGTCCTCATCGCGCATTGCCGATCCAATACCGACGTGGGCCGCCTCGTGGCCAAGTGACGATGCGTAAGTGCCGAGCTTGCCGGTGCGTTGCAGGTTAATGGCTTTGGTGTCAAAGGTCCGGGTCAGGGTCATGAGCCGGTACATCGATAGCAGCTGCTCTGGATCGCGGGCAAAGTCCGGCAGATCACTGACCAGCTCGCCCTGCGGATCAAGTACCTGCAGGTGCTCGATGCGATATTCAGCGACTGTCTTTTTCAAGGCGATACCTCTTTGCCGGGGCTTTAGTGCCACGGCGTGTTTTGTTGCTGGGTTGGGCCGTTGCGGGGGCGTGTGGACGGCCCGGCGGCGCGCGGCATTATACCGTATGCGCCGCAACATACCTTGTGCGCTGCCACAAGCCGCGTAGAATCCTCGCCCCATGCCGGTCGCCGGCCGTTTACACTGGTAACTATGACAAAACGCAAGCTCGAAAAGGGCATGGCCCGGGTTGAGACCCAGGAGTTGACCTACAGCGATTATCTCGGTCTTGACAAGGTATTGACGGCGCAGAATCCACTGGCCGATCCCCCCCATCACGACGAGATGCTGTTCATAATCCAGCACCAGGTTTCGGAGCTGTGGTTCAAGCTCATGTTGCATGAGCTCAGCGCCGCTATTGACTTTATTCGCCGCGACGATGTCGAGCGCTGCACGAAAATCATCGCCCGGGTCAAGCTGGTCCAGCAACAGCTGTTCAACCAGTGGGCGGTGCTGGAAACGCTGACACCGAGCGAGTACTCGCAGATGCGGCATGTCCTGCGTACCGCATCGGGGTTCCAGTCGCTGCAGTACCGTTCGCTCGAATTCATTCTCGGGAACAAGGATGCCCAGGTACTGAAGATCCACGGCACCGATACCGCCAATGGTCGTGCACTGGCCGGGATACTTGAGAATCCCAGTGTTTATGACGAATTCCTGCGCTACCTGCATCGTCGCGGTCTGCCCATCCCGGCGGAAAGACTCGAGCGCGATTGGCAATTGCCCTACGAATCGCATCCCGGTGTGGTAGACGCCTTGCTGGAGATTTATCAAAACCCGGACCAGTACTGGGATGCTTATGACATGTGCGAAAAACTGGTCGACTTCGAAGAGAACTTCCAGCTGTGGCGCTTTCGTCATGTCAAGACGGTCGAGCGCATTATCGGCTACAAGAGCGGTACCGGTGGCTCATCGGGTGTGAAATTCCTGCGCAAGGCCGTCAATATCTCGTTTTTCCCGGAATTACTGGAAGTACGTACACGTATCTAGCCGGGGTTATACTAGGTGAAAGGCGATGACAGTCGTTTTCGCCAGATTAACCCAACCTGTTTTTCGGAGACCAGTGAATGAAACTCGGTTCCCTACGCAATGGCCGTGATGGCCAGCTGATCGTCGTCTCACGTGATCTCTCACGTGCCGTGCGTGTGCCTTATATCGCACCGACCATGCAGGCGGCACTGGACGATTGGCATCAATGCGCTCCCAAGCTGGCGGTTGTGGCCGACAACCTCGAGGCCGGGCGCGAAGATGATGCATTCGATATCGAAGTCGATGCGCTGGCAGCGCCACTGCCGCGGGCGTTCCAGTTTCTCGACGGCAGCGCCTACCTGGCGCATGTCGAACGCGTGCGCAAGGCACGAGGTGCCGAGATGCCGCCGAGTTTTCTCAACGATCCGTTGATGTACCAGGCCGTCAGCGATCACTTCCTCGGTCCACGCGACGAAGTCGCGGTCGCAGATGAGAGCTTTGGTATCGACTTCGAGTCTGAAGTCGGTGTCATCACCGACGACGTGCCGATGGGAGTCAGTGCTGAGCAGGCCGCGCATCACGTCAAGCTGCTGTGCCTGATTAACGATGTTTCGTTACGCAACCTGATTCCCGCCGAACTCGGTAAGCAATTTGGTTTCCTGCAGGGTAAACCACGTTCGGCGCTGTCACCGGTATTTGTTACGCCAGACGAATTGGGGGACGCCTGGCGCGATGGCAAGGTGCACTTGCCACTGGAAACGACCTACAACGGGGAGTGGTTCGGCAATCCCGAGTGCGGTGTCGATATGCAGTTCAGTTTTCACGAGCTGATCGCGCATGCGGCCAAAACGCGGCCATTGGCTGCCGGGACCATTGTCGGCTCCGGTACCATTGCCAACCAGGATATGGCTCGCGGTTCGTCCTGCCTGGCCGAAAAACGGGTGCTGGAAGTGATCGCCGATGGTGAGGCGAAAACCCCATTCATGCGATTTGGCGACAAGATCCGCATTGAGATGCACGACGCCGATGGCAACAGTATTTTCGGTGCCATCGATCAGCGCATCATCCCTGAGGAGATCTGACCATGCTAAGGCTATACGACTATTGGCGCAGCAGTGCTGCGTATCGGGTTCGTATTGCACTCAATCTCAAGGAGCTCAATTACGACAGTGTCGCGATAGACCTTGCCCGGGGCGAACACGCCGATGCCTCCCATGCCAGGCGCAATCCACAGGGGCTGGTGCCGGTGCTCGAACACGACGGTCGTCATCTTACTCAGTCGTTGGCGATCATTGAGTATCTCGAAGAGATGTTTCCACCGCGGCGCCTGTTGCCGGCTGACCCGGTCGATGTGGCCCGGGTTCGGGCCATGGCGCAATTGATCGCCTGTGACATACACCCGCTCAATAACCTGCGCGTTCTCAAGTATCTTGTGGACCCGCTCGGCGCAGGGGAGCAGGAAAAACGGGCCTGGTACCATCACTGGGTCGCTACCGGTTTCAGCGCCTTCGAAAAAATGCTTGAAGATCCGCGAGCCGGCGATTTTTGTCATGGCGATCAGCCCGGTCTTGCCGATGTCTGTCTCATACCGCAGGTTTACAATGCACGGCGCTTCGAATGCGATCTCGATGCCTATCCGCGCATTCGGGCGGTAGAAGCTGCCTGCCTGGCTCTGGATGCGTTCACCGATGCCTCACCCGAGCGCCAGGCCGACGCGAGCTGAACCGCATTGCGCTGGACTCGCGTCGCAAATCGGTTAGGGTGAAGACTGTCCCGGGCAACGGCAGCAGCAGTGAGCGAAAGCCTGACTACCCTGTATGAGATCACGCTGACGGCGCCTTTCTGGTGGAGCGCGCTGCTGCTGGCTGTGCTGGTATTGGCCTATCTCAATGTCAGTCGCTGGGTCTGGCTGGCCGTACTGGGTGTCATGTTGCTGGTCTTTTCTGCTTACGCCAGCGCGGCTCCGGTCTGGACGCGGGTAATCGCCTGGCCGGTCCTGTTGTTGCCGTGGGCAGTGCTGTCGTTGCCACTGATTCGTCGCCGTCTCATCAGTCACGGTGTGCTCGAGCATCTGCGCGCGCGCGTTCCCGAGCTCACGCGTGCCGAATTGCTGACACTGCGTAGCGGCCACACATGGTGGGAAAGTGCGTTCTTTGCCGGTAAGCCGGGCTGGCGCACGCTGTTGGCTACCGAGACGGCGCAATTGAGCGACTCCGAGAGACGCTTCCTGAAGCAAAACGTCCCCGCGTTGTGCGATGCAATCGACGACTATGCCAACAACGATACCGGGATTCCTGCGGAAGTGCTGGAACGGCTGGGTCGTGAAAAGTTTTTCGGCCTGCCAGTCTCACCACGTTATACCGGCCTCGGATTCAGTCGCGCCGGTGTGTCGGCGGTTCTGACCCGTCTGGCCACCCGTCACCCGGCACTGGCATTGACAGTGGCGGCGGCGATGTCAGTTCCCGAACTACTGATGCGTTTTGGTACCGACGGTCAGAAAGACGCCTTGCTGCCGGAACTGGCAACGGGCCAGCAAACCGGTGCCCTGGCCCTCAGCGGCGCCGATACCGGAAGCGACCTTGCAGCGATGTCAGACGAGGCGGTGGCCGAGAGCAATAACGGTCACCCCAGGATTTTGCTGACCTTTGCCAAGCGACATGTCACGTTGGCAACGGAGGCGAGTGTCTTTATCGTCGCAGCGCGCTTACGCGACCCTGAGGGTTGCCTGGGCCAGGGGCCGGAGCCGGGGCTGACCCTGTTCGTGGTGCCAGCCACAGCAATCGGTGTGCAACGCGGTGGACGTCACCATTGCATAGATGCTTATTTTTCCCAGGGCCCGCTCATTGGCACCGCCGTGCAACTGGGGATCGACGATGTGCTCGGTGGTGCTGACGGGGTAGGGCGTGGCTGGCAAATGCTCAGCGACGCGCAGTCTGCCATGCGCGTACTCGGTGTGCCGGCGGCCAGTTCGGGTGCCGCAAAACGCATTACCCGGGTCGCCGGCGCCCATGCGCGCATCCGCTTCCAGCATCCCGACCCGATCGGGTTCCTGCCAGGGGTGCAGCAATACCTGGCACGCATGGCCTCGGCCACCTACGGCATCGAAGCCTTGCGCCGGGTGACATTATCGGCGTTCGCTGCAGGTAAGGAGCCCGCCGTCGTTGCCGCCATCACCAAGTACCAGTGCGCCGAACGACTGCGTCTGCTGGTAAACGATGCGACCGAAGTTCTCGGTGCCAAGGCATTGTGCCGCGGACCGAACAACCTGCTTGAGCCTTATCTGAACCTGCCGGCGCTGGCGTTACATATCGATGGCCCAAACCTGGTGTCACGCAACCTGCGTATTTATGGTCAGGGTCTGATGCGCTCGCATCCGTTTGTCGTACGCGAGCTCGAAGCGGTGCGCGATGATGATCGTCTGCGCGGCGAAGAAAGATTCGATCAATTGTTTGGGCAGCATATTGCTTTCGCCGTCAGTAACCTGGTGAAGACGCTTATGCTGTCGATCGGCGGCAGCCGTCTCGCTCCAACACCGCTGCGGGCTGGCTGGACAAGGCGCTGGTTCCGTCGCCTGAGCCGCATGACTGCTGCGTTTGCGTTTACCAACGACGCGTTGCTGGCGATTTTTGGAGGCAACCTGAAAGACCGGCAGTGCGAATCGGCACGTATGGCCGAGATTATCGGCCAGCTGTACACGGCCACGGCAATCCTCAAGTTCTACCGTGACCAGGACAGCCCGAATGAAGATCGGCCATTGGTCGAGTTCGCCCTTGCCGGGAGCCTGTGGGAGATCCAGACCCGATTCGATGCGTTGTTCGAGAACCTGCCGCCGCTGCCGGGATGGTTGTTGCGCCGGCTGGTATTTCCGTTTGGCCGTCCCTACAAGCGCCCCTCGGATTCTGTTGCATCGGCGGTTGCCGGGTTGATTCTGGTGCCGTCGGGTTCGCGTAACCGCCTGACAGGTGGCATTTGCCTGCCCGCCGACCCACAGGCCCCGTTCAATATCCTCGAGCAGGCGCACGCCAGGGTGGTCGATTGCAAGCCGCTGTATCGTAAACTGGAGGAGGCCTGCGCAGTACGCCTGATCAGCGGTCACAACGTGACCCAGTGGTTAGACAGCGCCTGCGGCCAGAAGGTGTTGGATGCCGATGAAATCGCTGCCTTGACCGAGGCTGAGCGTATTCGTCGGCAAGCGTTACGGGTAGATGATTATGGCAGCGACTGACAACGATGACCTGGTGCTCGTTTACGACGGCGATTGCCCGATGTGCAACGCTTACTGCCGCATGGTGCGTATCCGCGAAGCTGCCGGCGACTTGCGTCTTTACGATGCCCGCGAGGGCGGGCCGATAGTGGAAGACCTGACCGCGCGCGGCCTCGATGTCGACGAGGGCATGGTGCTGATCGCTGGTGAGCAGCTCTATTACGGCAGTGATGCGATTCACGCCTTGTCGCTGATGAGCAGCCGTTCCGGTTTCTTTAACCGGCTCAATTATCTCGTCTTCAAGTCGAAGACCCTTTCAGCTGTGCTCTACCCGGTACTCAAGGCCGGTCGCAACCTGTTACTGAAGATGCTGGGTCGCTCGCGTATCAACAACCTCGGCCTCGCCGATAACGAGCGTTTCTAGACTAATTCAATAGCCGCAGCGTCAATGGATAGCGGTAACGCTCACCGTCGTTAGCCTTTATTGATGCGATGATGACCATCACCAGGTCGAAAATCAGTACCAGTGGCAACAGCAGGAACCCGATCAGCACGATCATCAGCAGAGCCGAGACGAAGCAGGCAATCATCATTGTGATCTGGAAGTTCAGCGCTTCTTTGCCCTGGTCGTCGACGAATGGCATTTCCTCTTTCTTGATGAGCCAGATTACCAGCGGGGCAATGATCGAACCGAATCCACCGGTGAACAGCCCGGTCAGGACACTAAGGTGGCAGAGCATCCCCCATGTGCGTTCATCTTTGCTGATGGCGCTTACTTCTTCGTTCATGTCGTCTCCCGCTGTGGCGTCGACTATGTGGCTATCTAACTGACTGTAGTCGCCGCATGCCCCGGATTCAAGGCAGCCAGGCGTAACCAATCTTGGCAAACAGCGTGCGATCCATGCGGGTGAAACTGGTCAACTCATCGCCATCGATGGAAGCGTCCGAGTAGCCGAGAAAAAGGACGGTTTGCGGATTGATCTTGTAGGAATAGAGCAATTGGGTCGCCAGTGAGCGTGAGCGGCTGTCGACATCGTCGATGTAGTTGGCCAGATTGCGGTCGATATCCTGGTGCTGGACGACCAGCCGCAGGAAGCTGCGCACACTGAACTGCCAGGTGACGCGCGCATCGCTGAGATTGGCGACAAAGATCGATGAACCATCGTCGAGCCTGTCCAGTGCCTGGTAGGTGTGACGCAGGTCAAGCGCGAGGTGACGCCCGAGATTCAGTTCGAGCTCGCCTCGCAGTCGCAGCAAATCGGCGAGCCGGGCGTTGTCGAAATCGATCAGGTCACCGGTCAAAGCGGACATCTCGATTTCAACACCCCCCCGTGGCTGGAACTCGCCATAGAGAAACTGGAAGTTTTCGTTGTACTGGGTATCGCCGAACAGTCGATCGCGCTGGCCCAGCCCGGCTTCCAGAAACGACTGCATCGGTCCTTCGGCCCAGATGCTGCCCTCGATTTCGCGCTCCAGTACCCGCCCCTGTGAATCGTGCGTTATATCCCAGTCACCGCCCACATTGACTCGCGAAAAGCGTTCGCCGGGATACCAGTTGCGACGCAGACCGACGATACTGCGGTCGATGCCCACCTGGGTGATAAAACCGAGGTCGGCGCGAAACTCGTCATCGCGCTCGAAATAACGCAGGTAGCCACGCCATTCGCGTGAGCGATGATCATAGGCCAGATCGATTCCTGAGCCCGAGAGCGACTGCGGCTGGTCATTGGCCGCAGCGATGGCGGCCGGGTATTCCGTACGTGTATCGAGATACTGGAAATTAAAGCTGTCCGCCTCTGTAAAACGGTAGCGGCCATCCACGCTGGTTACCCAGTTGCTGTAATCGGCGCCATCGCGCCCGGTGACCAGCAGGCCAAGCGCCGAGGTCTGGCCGACATCGTAGCGGTAGCGCGCAACGAGGGCGTTATTGGCCTCGTCACTGGTGTCGGTCCCCGACCCCTGCGACCCGGGAAACAGGTAATTGGTCTTGGTGTCGCGTGCTGCGAAGACGCCAATGTTGTGGCTGTCGAGTTTGCCGACCAGCTTCAGCCCGACGTCCGGGTCAGCAATGGTACGGGTAAAGACCGCATCGACACGGGTATCGAAGAAATCCGCACCTTCGAGGAAGAACGGTCTCTTCTCGGGAAAAAATAATTCAAAACGCTCATTGATCGACAGCTGCGCGACATCGGCCTCGACCTGCGAGAAATCGGGGTTGATGGTGCCACTGAGTGTCAGGTCCGGTGTAATACCCCAGCGCACGTCGAGGCCTGGGTCTATATCGGTTTGCGGATCACTCAGCGGTGCAGCGGTGTCGGGTCGGGACTCGCTCCGATTCGCTGTCAGTGTCGGTGCCACGACCAGGTTACGGCCAGGCTCGGCACAGGCGAAGCCGGTGACTTTCTGTAACTGGCACAGATAGCAGTCACGACTGCGATCCTGGATATTGTTTGCAATCCTGTGACGTTTGCTGCGTGGATAATTGCGCACCAGGTCGATGCCCCAGGTCTGCACACCCTGCGACTTTGGGAAACGTAGCTGTTGCAGTGGGATGGCCATCTCGATGTTATAACCGCTGGCGGTAATGCGACCTGCCGAGTCCCAGATTGCATCCCAGGAATCGTCTTCGTTCTGGCCGACATCATCGTAGGTCAGGTCCATCTGCGCGCCATAGGGGTTGGCGAAGAACTCAAAGGCAAAGCGCTCATCGTTGAAAGTGTCGACCACGATGCCGACAAAATCGTCATCGTAGGACTGGTCGCGATCGCGAATGTAGGCGCGTATCTGTGATGGATCCGGATCGTGGGCGCTGAACGCGACGTACAGGTGAGAACCGTTCTCCGCCACGCGCACCTCGGTTTGCACGGGGGGCGCGATGTTCTCGCCAGGCTGGGTTTCGTGTTCGAGTTCTGTCAGCCAGGCTTGCTGCCACAGGGCCTCGTCGAGCACACCATCTACCCGGATGGCGCCATCGACCCGCGGTATATGTGGCAGGTCTGACCCGGGTGCCGCTGCTATGTCGCAGTCGTTAGCCCAACCTACCTGGCCCACCAACAGGACCATGACCAGAGCTGAAGGCAGTCTGCTGCAGCGCATATAAATTGTCTCGTATTGACGGGTTTCCGCGTTAGAGGGTTGCTGGCTCATGAAGGTTTAATTTTTCTCAGGGAATGTGGGCCTGACCGAGATAGGCGGTTTGCTGCATTTCACGTAAACGACTACGGGTACGTTCGAATTCGAATGCCAATCGTTCGCCGCGATAGATCGTTTCCAGCTCAGTCTCAGCTGACAGTATCAGCTTGACGCGATGATCGTAGAGTACATCGACCAGCGAGATAAAGCGCCGTGCGTCGTCGTTACGGGTGTCATCGAGCAACGGCACACCCGAAACCAGGACAGTGTGATAAAGCCGTGCGATCTCCAGATAGTCGGCAGCACTGCGCGGTGCCGTGCAAATTTCGGCAAAATCGAACCAGGCGACACCATCAGCGGCGCGGCGCGCCGCAACCAGGCGATTGGCGATCTGCAGCATGATGCCACTGCGACCCCGGTCGGGTGCAATTTCGTCGAAGTACCTCGCCAGCGCCCGGTCCGCCTCGTTGTCGGCCGGTGTGTGAAAAATCTCGGCTGATTCCAGCAAGCGCAGGCGATAGTCGTCGCCATCACCGATGTACATAACACGGGTGTGTTGTTGCAACAATTCTATGGCGGGCACGAAGCGCTGGCGTTGCAGCCCATCACGATACAACTCTGTTGGTGCGACGTTGGATGTGGCAACCAGCGTCACGCCGTGGCTGAACAACCCCTCGAGCAATGTGCCCAGGATCATCGCGTCGCCAATGTCGGACACGTAGAATTCATCGAAACACAAAACCCGGGTGTTGGCTGCGATTCGTTGCGCGATTAGTTGCAGAGGATCGCGACGGTCAGCCAGCGCGCCAAGCTGGTCCTGGGTGTCCTGCATGAACTGGTGAAAATGACTGCGGCGTTTTTGTTCCACTGCGACGCAGTCAAAGAACAGGTCCATCAGGAATGTTTTTCCCCGCCCGACACCACCGTGCAGGTACAGACCACGCGGGGGCTTTTTTGTCATGCGCCGCCAACGTTGAAAAAGTGAACGGGGGGACGGGTTGGTCAATGCCCGCGCCAGCCGGTCAAGAGCGGTGACCGCTTTCCGTTGGCCGGTGTCCAGGGTATACCCGCTACGGTCCAGCGCATCCCGGAAGCAGGGGCTCAGATCGAGCTGGTCCACGCGGCTCAGTCTGCTTGCAGCTCGGGCAGGTCGCGGTAAAGCGCCAGCGCTTCGGGATTCGCCAATGCTTCGGTATTGGTTACCTCGCGGCCGTGAATTACGTTCTGCACGGCCAGCTCGACTATCTTGCCGCTGATGGTTCGCGGGATGTCCTCGACCGCAACCATCACGGCCGGCACATGACGTGGCGTGGTGTTGCTGCGAATAATGTCGCGTATTGCCTGCCGTCGTTCATCGGTCAGCTCACCGTCACGCAGTCGCACGAACAGCACGACACGCTGGTCATCGCGCCAGTCCTGGCCAACAGCGATCGATTCGAGTACGAAGTCCAGCTTTTCTACCTGGCGATAGATTTCCGCCGTACCGATACGCACGCCACCGGGGTTGAGGACAGCATCCGATCGACCATAGATGACGACTCCGTTGTGCCTGGTCAACAGGGCGTAATCGCCATGCCACCATGTATTCGCAAACCGATCGAAGTAGGCGGCGTGGTAACGACTGCCATCGGGATCGTTGAAAAAACCCAGCGGCATCGATGGGAACGGCCGGGTGCAGACGAGTTCGCCTTTCTCGTTCTCGACCGGTTGCCCGGCATCGTTATAAATCTGGACAGCCATACCCAGGCCACGACACTGTAATTCGCCACGTCGAACCGGCAGCACCGGGTTGCCGAGGGCAAAACAGGAGATGATGTCGGTGCCGCCGGAAATCGAAGACAGTTGCAGGTTGTCGCTGATCTCGCGATAAACGTAATCGTAGCTCTCCGGCGCCAGCGGCGAGCCGGTGGACAGGACCGCGCGCAGGTTGCGCAGGTCAAACCGTTGACGTGGCCGGACGCCGGCTTTCTCCAGCGCTGCCAGGTATTTTGCACTGGTGCCAAAAACAGTCAGCTCTTCGTCTGCGGCCAGCCGCCATAATACTTCGGGGTCGGGATGGAACGGTGAGCCGTCGTAGAGCACGATAGTGGCGCCGCTGGCCAGCGAACTGACCAGCCAGTTCCACATCATCCAGCCACAGGTGGTGAAGTAAAAAATCCGGTCGCGTGGTCCAAGATCGGTGTGCAGGACCAGCTCTTTAAGGTGCTGCAGCAATGTACCGCCAGCACCGTGCACGATGCACTTTGGTGCGCCCGTGGTACCAGACGAATACATGATGTACAGCGGATGATCGAATGGCAGCGCGGCAAATTCTATTTTATCGGTTGGGTTACCGAATTCGTCCCAGCCGATTGCATTGTCCAGCGGCACCGGTGTGTCGCCGAGAAATTCAGTCACAATTATGCGTTCGACACTGGGCAGTTTTTGCGCCAGTTTTTCGAGTCGGTCGCCAAGCGGTATCGCCTTGCCGTTGTAGTGGTAACCATCGACCGTAAACAGGACTTTGGGCTCGATTTGCCCAAAGCGGTCGAGCACGCCCTGCACACCGAAATCGGGTGAGCATGAGCTAAAGGTGGCACCAATGCTGGATGCAGCCAGCATTGCGATCACGGTTTCGGGAATATTGGGCATGTAAGCGGCGACGCGATCTTCCGCGCTGACACCGGCCGCACGCAATGCGCTCGCTACCCGGGCTACTTCACGCCACAGCTGGTCGCGGGATAGTTCACGTCGCTGCCCAGACTCGCTACGGAAAATGATGGCCGGGTCGGGACCGCGGTGACGCAGCAGGTTGGCGGCGAAATTGAGTTTGCTGCCAACGAACCAGCGAGCGCCCGGCATTGCATCGGGATTCTCCAGCACGGTGTCCCAGCTGCTCTCGGCCTTGATGCCGCAAAAGTCCCAGACCGTCGGCCAGAAGACATCGGGCTGGTCGACCGACCACTGCCACAGGCTGTCGTAATCGTCGAAGCGGCGACCGGTACGCAGGTGCGCATAGTGCGCGAACTGCGCCATTTGCGTCTTGCGGGTCTCCTCGGGAGACGGTCTCCAGACCGGTGCAGCCACCGTCAGCTGTCCAGTGCCTGTTCCAGTTGTGGGACGATCTCGAACAGATCCCCGGCGAGACCGATATCCGCTACCGCAAAAATCGGGGCGTCGGCGTCCTTGTTGATGGCCACGATGGTACCGGCATCCTTGATACCGGTGATGTGCTGGATGGCACCCGAGATACCGATCGCGATATAGAGATCGGGCGCGATAATCTTGCCTGTCTGTCCTACCTGCATGTCGTTCGGTACGAAGCCGGCGTCCACTGCGGCACGTGAGGCGCCGGCAGCGGCACCGAGCTTGTCGGCCAGGTTATAGATCAGGGCAAAATTCTCGGCACTGCCGACACCGCGGCCGCCTGAGACGACGCGGTTTGCCGATTGCAGGTCCGGGCGCTCGCCGCCGTGACTTTCCAGTCCGACGTAGCGGGTGTGATCCGGTATATCGGCATCGACACTGGTTTTTTCTATCGCAGCTGTGTCGCCGGTGGCGGCGGCACTGAACGAGGCAGTACGCACTGTGCCGACGACCGTAACGTCATCGGGCACCGTGACCTCGACCAGGACATTACCGGCATAGATCGGGCGACCGAACTGGCGCTCACTTTTCACCGTCATGATGTCACTGACCTGGGGCACACCGAGACGCGCTGCGACGCGGGGCAACAGGTCTTTACCGAAGGTCGTCGAAGGCGCCAGTACATGCGTGTAGTTGCTGGCAAGAGCTACGACCTGTGGGGCCAGCACGGCGGCCAGCGCCTGTGCATTTTGCGCCGACTCGACAAGCAGCACTTTGCTGACGCCGTCGAGTTGCGCGGCGGCACTGGCGACACCGTCGTCGGAATCGGTAAACACCGCAACAGTGACGGTCCCGATTGCAGCTGCGCAAGTTACTGACTTGGCGGTCGACGGATTGAGCTTGCCGCCGGCATGCTCGGCAACCAATAGTACTTCGGCCATCAGATCACCCCCTTGTCACGTAATGCGGCTACCAGTTCGTCGACACTCTCGACCATGACACCCGCCTGTCGTTGCGGTGGTGGGGAGTAGTTAGCGACGGCCAGTTGCGGTCCGAGATCGACGTCGAGTTCCGCCAGCGCCGTCGTCTCAAGCGGTTTGCGTTTGGCTTTCATGATGTCGGGCATCTTGACGAAGCGTGGCTCGTTGAGTCGCAAATCCGTCGTCACCACGGCAGGCAAGTCGACCTCGATCGTCTCCAGCCCGGCGTCGACCTCGCGTGTCGCCGTCGCTTTGCCATCGGCCAATTCCAGCTTGGACACGAAGGTGGCTTGCGGTTTGTGCCACAGCGCCGCCAGCATCTGGCCGGTCTGGTTGGAGTCGTCATCAATGGCCTGCTTGCCCATCAGCACCAGTCCGGGTTGTTCTGTCTCGACCAGCTGCATGAAGATGCGTGCCGCGCCCAGTGGCTGGATAGCCGCGTCGGTCTCGATCAGGATGGCACGGTCGGCGCCCATCGCCAGTGCCGTTCGCAGCTGTTGCTGCGCACTGCCGGGGCCAATGCTGGCAACGACGACTTCGTCGGCTTCACCACGATCGCGAATGCGCAATGCTTCCTCGATAGCGATTTCGTCGAACGGGTTAATCGACATTTTCACACCGTCAGTGACCACTCCGTCACCTTCACGATTGATTTGTACCTTGACGTTGTAGTCGATAACACGTTTGGCACACACCAGTATTTTCATGCGCGGTCTTCGTCCTTACAGGTTCTGGTAATTGGGACCCGAGCCACCTTCGGGGGTGACCCAGTCAATGATTTCGTATGGATCCTTGATATCGCACACCTTGCAGTGCAGGCAATTGGCGGCATTGATCTGCAGACGCTTGCCACCCTCGCCATCGTCGACCATCTCGTAAACGCCGGCCGGGCAAAACCGCGTGCACGGGTTATCGTATTCAACCGCGCAGCGTGTGGCGCAGATGGAAGTGTCGCGTACCTTGAGATGAACCGGCTGGTTCTCCTCATGGTGGATCGCAGCATGGTAAACCGACGCCAGACGGTCGCGTGGCGGCAGGTCACGGGCGACTTTCTCCGGGCCGTTGTCGTCGCGTTCATCGAGTTTGTCGAGACTCGACCAGTCGGCGTGGTTGTCGAGTGTCCACGGTGTTTTGCCAAAGGCCACCGTCTCCAGCGCCGCATTGGCGAGGCCGGCCCATAAACCGGCTTTGAAGCCAGGTCGGATGTTGCGCACCTTGCGCAGTTCGCGACCACCGGCATTGGCGCGGAAGTAAGCGTCGAAACCGGCACTGGTGTCATTGTCGGCAATAAAGTCAGCGGCATCGCTGCCACAGCGAATCGCCATGTGCACACCCTTGATCTTGGGTACATTGAGCGTACCCGCCGCATCACCGATCAACATTGCCCCCGGCATTTCCAGCCGAGGTAACGATTGCAGACCGCCTTCGATCAGCGCTCGGGTACCGGCAGAAATAATCTCGCCGCCTTCGAGCAACGCGTGCACACTGGGGTGGTGCTTGTACTGCTGGAACGCCTCGAACGGACTGAACAACGGGTCGGGATAATCGAGACCGCAGACGAAACCAACGTAAACGCGGTCCTGGTCCAGGTGGTAGAGAAAACTGCCGCCATAGACATCACGTGGCAGCGGCCAGCCAATTGTGTGCTTGATCAGTCCTGCTTCGGCACGGCCTTCAGGTAACTGCCACAGCTCCTTAAAGCCAATCCCATAGGTTTGCGGAGACCGATCCTGGTCGAGCCCGTAATGCGCAATGAGTCGCTTGGAGATACTGCCACGACAGCCTTCCGCCAGGATCGTATGCCTGGCGTGGATATCGACACCGGCGGCGTAATTCGGACCGGGCGAGCCGTCGCGCTCGATACCCATGTCGCCGGTACGAACACCGATGACCTTACCGTCGTCATCGAACAGCGCATCATCGGCAGCAAAGCCGGCAAACACGTCGACTTCGAGCGCTTCGGCGCGTTCGGCCAGGCGACGGCACAGACCGCCAAGGGAAATGACGTAATTACCGTTGTTATGCATCTGCGGCGGTGTCGGCATACGGATGCTGCGTTTAGCGGTTAGAAACTCGAAGCGATCGCGACCGGCGGGAACACAGATCTCGGGCGGATTATCGAGCCAGTCCGGCAACAGTGCTTCGAGCGGGCCGGGTTCGATGACCGCGCCGGACAAACTGTGCTGACCGACCTCGGATGCCTTTTCCAGAACGCAGACTGATAAATCCGCATTGCGTTGCCGGAGACGAATCGCGCACGCCAGTCCGGCCGGGCCGGCACCGACGATGACTACGTCATATTGCATTACATCGCGATCGGTCATGATTGTGTTACTTCGGTTGCATCCGGATTGCACCATCGAGCCGGATGGTTGTGCCATTCAGCATCGGATTGGCATAGACGGCAGCGACCATCTGGGCGTATTCATCGGGCTTGCCCAGTCGCGACGGGAACGGCACCTGCTGGCCGAGAGATTCGCGCACGTGCTCGGGCATGCCATCCATCATCGGTGTGTGGAACAGGCCCGGCGCGATGGTGACGACCCGAACACCGATACGGGCAAATTCCCGCGCCATTGGCAAGGTCATACCGGCGACGCCCGCCTTGGAGGCGGCATAGGCGGCCTGGCCAATCTGGCCCTCGTAGGCTGCCACCGAGGCGGTATTGACGATGACACCGCGCTCGCCTTCGACATTTTCCGGATTTTCCGCCATGACCGCTGCGGCGGCCTTGGCCAGCAGGAAACTCCCGATCAGGTTGACCTGGATAACACGTGCGAACTGTTCGCCGGGCATCGGCCCGTCGCGCCCCAGTACACGACCGGCACCGAGGATCCCGGCGCAATTCACCGCAAGCGTCACGCCACCGAAGCGTTCGTTGGCGGCGGCGACGGCCGCATCGACCTGTTGCTCATTGCTGACGTCGGTCGTGATATAGAAAGCGCGCTCACCGAGCGCCTCGACCGCCGCGTGGCCGGCCTCGTCATTGACGTCGAGCAGGGCGACCTGGCCGCCTGTGTCCACGATCCGCTGCGCCACGGCGCGTCCCAGACCGGAGGCGCCGCCACTGACGACGGCCTTCGCACTTTCGAGAATCATCTTTTACTCCTGGATCGAACCGCGACGAGTGCACGGCAAAGACCCACCATTCTAGCAAATCCGTACGCCACGAAGCCCGTTCAGGTCGAAAATCGCGGTGCGCGTCGATGTCGCGGGATCAGCCCGAGGCGACTACCCGGCGACCGCCCCATGGCGGCGCAGATGTAGCGACCGGCGGCGATCAGCGCATCGAGGTCAATTCCAGTCTCTATGCCCATGCCATGCAGCATATAGACGAGATCCTCGGTGGCGAGGTTGCCACTGGCGCCGTCGGCGTATGGGCATCCCCCCAGACCGGCCACCGAGGCATCGACCGTATCGATGCCGCAACCGAGGCAGGCCAGCACATTGGCCAGCGCCTGGCCACGCGTGTCGTGAAAGTGCACGGCCAGTCTCTGCAATGGCACCTGTGCGGCGGTGGTCTCGATCAGCTCACGCGCCGCCACCGGCGTGCCAACCCCAATGGTGTCGCCCAGCGAGATCTCGTAACAACCCATGTCGTGCAGTTCACGTGCAATGGTGGCAACCGATTGTGCCTCGACCGCGCCCTCGTAGGGGCAGCCGAGTACACACGAGACATAGCCCCGCATGCTGACATCATGCTGGCGGGCCAGTTCGGCCACCTCGCCCAGTCGGGTCATGGACACCGCCAGCGAGGCATTGATGTTGCGCTGATTAAAAGTCTCTGTCGCCGCGACGAAAATGGCGATGGTGTCGACGCCTGCCTCCAGCGCCCGCTCCATGCCGCGTTTGTTCGGCACCAGAACCGGGTACACGACACCGGTCGGACGTTGCATGCCATCGATAACATCGGCGGCGTCAGCGAGTTGTGGAATCCAGCGTGGACTGACGAAACTGGTTGGCTCTATACAACGCAGGCCGGTACGCGACAGCCGGTCGATGAACTCGATCTTGGTCGGCGTCGGTACCGGGTCGGGTTCGTTCTGTAACCCGTCGCGTGGCCCGACTTCCACCACTTTGACGGTGGTCGGGAACTGCATCAGTTAGTTGCTGCCGGTTCGATATCGATCAGCGGGACCTCGGCTTCTACATTATCGCCTTCAGCATACAACACGCGCTGCACAATGCCCGCGACCCGGGCGGCCACAGTGACTTCCATTTTCATGCCTTCGAGCACTACCAGCGGCTGTCCTTCCTCGACCCGGTCGCCGGCACTGACATGCAGTGCCACGATCCGCCCGGGCATGGGCGAACCCGGGTGTGTTGCATCATCGGTAGTGGCTTCGGCGCCGGGGTAGGGGTCGTCGAAATGCAGGGTCCAGGCGCGATCACCCATGACAACCTGCAGCGTTGCGTCATTGCGCAGCAGGCCCGCAACCGTATTGTCGTCATCCGAATCCAGCAGGATGGAAGCTGGCGTGCCGTCGGGGTTGAAATGTCCGAATTCAGAGATGGAAGCCTGTACTGGCGACCTGTTGCCGCTTTCGTCGGTAATCGTGTAGTCACCACGGCGACCACTGATACGCAGGCGTTGGGTGTCAGCACCCGGTGCGGACAGCGCCAGCAGGTTGCTGCTCATGCCATTGGCCTGCCAGCCGTCAGCGATGTCCCACGGTGACCATTCCGTCGACCAGTCGCTCTCGCGCCCAAGCATCTGGCCACAGGCTGCCGCAAAGTAAACTCGTTGCGGTGGTGTCTGCGGCGCGAGCAAATCATCGAGGTGGCGATCGATATAACTCGTGTCGGCTTCGCCGGCGGCAAAAACGGGGTCGTGTGCAATCTCACGCAACAGTGCCAGGTTGGTCTGCGGGCCAAACACAGCGGTGCGCGCCAGCGCCTGTCGCAGCCGTGCCAGCGCTGCGCCGCGATCGTCGGCAAAACAGATCAGCTTGGCCAGCATCGGGTCGTAATGAATCGTGACTTCGTCACCACTGTCATAGCCGGTGTCGAGACGCACACCCGGCTCATCGGCCGGCGCGGAGAACCGATCAATGGTTCCTGTAGAGGGCATGAAATCCTGTGCCGGGTTCTCGGCATAGATGCGTGCCTCGATAGCATGACCTGTCTGGCTGATCTGTTCCTGTTGCAATGGCAATGGCTCGCCTGCCGCAATGCGCAGCTGCCACTCGACCAGGTCCAGACCCGTGGTTGCTTCGGTCACCGGGTGTTCGACCTGCAGGCGTGTGTTCATCTCGAGAAAGAAAAACTCTCGTTCGGCACTGACGATGAACTCGATGGTGCCGGCGTTGCTGTAATCGACTGCGCTGGCGGCGGCGACGGCTGCAGCGCCCATCTGCGAACGCAATTCATCGGTGAGAAACGGTGACGGGCTTTCCTCGATGATTTTCTGGTAGCGCCGTTGAATCGAGCACTCGCGCTCGAACAGGTGCACGACATTGCCATGGTTGTCACCAAAAACCTGGTACTCAATGTGACGTGGCCGTTCGAGGAATCGTTCAAGTATCAGGTGATCGTCACCAAATGCGCTGCGCGCTTCGCGGCGGGCGGCGGCCAACGCCGCTTCGAGGTCGGCGGTCTTGCGCACGATACGCATCCCCTTGCCACCGCCTCCGGCGCTGGCTTTGACCAGCAGCGGCAGGCCGATGTCTTTGGCTGCGGCAACCAGCGTGGCATCCGACTGGTCGTCACCGTGGTAACCCGGAATGGTTGGCACCCCGGCCTGTTCCATTAATCGCTTGGCTTCGGCTTTCGAGCCCATCACAGCTATAGTGTCTGCGGATGGCCCGATAAAGGTGATGCCGGCGGCCGCACACGCCCGGGCGAATGCCGCATTCTCGGCAAGAAAACCGTAACCGGGATGCACCGCCGTGGCACCGGTAGCACGCGCTGCCGCTACAACCGCATCGATGTCCAGGTATGACTGCGTGGCGGGTGACGATCCGATATGGACAGCCTCGTCAGCGAGGCGCACATGACGCGCACCGCTATCGGCATCGGAATAGATCGCGACGGTAGCGACTCCGAGTCGTCTGCAGGTAGAAATCACGCGGCAGGCGATTTCGCCGCGATTGGCAATGAGAACCTTCTCGAGCATCAGGGACCTGGCTTTCGGGTTACTGCCGGCTCACACGGCCGGTTCCGGGCGCTAATGTTGCCAGCTAGGCCTGCGTTTCTCCAGAAAAGCGCCCAGGCCTTCCTGGCCCTCGGGTGAGACCCGCAGCTGGGCAATGATTTCCGCACTGCGGCGAGAGATGGTTTCGTTGGACGATCGGTCGGTATGACTGACCAGCGCAATGAGTTCCTTGCTTTCGCGCAGCGCCTGCGGACCACCCTGTAACAATTCGTGGGTGATCCGTTTGACGCCACTGTCGAGCTCATCGTCTGCGCATACTTCATGAATGAGTCCGGTCGCCAGCGCCGTCTGCGCATCGAAGCGCTCACCGGTCAGCATGTAGCGGCGCGCCTGGCGTGTCCCCATTGCAGCGACGACATAGGGTGAGATAACCGCCGGTACCAGGCCCAGACGTACTTCGCTCAGCGCATATTTGGTCGAAGCCGCACTAACTGCAATATCGCAACAGGCAACCAGGCCGACCCCGCCACCGAAAGCCCCGCCATTGACCTTGGCGATAGTCGGCTTGCCCAGCGAATTGAGTACCGACATCAGTTCTGCGAGCCGCAATGCGTCTTCGTAGTTCTCGCCCATGTCGTACTCGGCCATGCGGCGCATCCAGTTGACGTCGCCACCGGCGCAAAATGTATTGCCCGATCCGGTTATGACGACGACCCGCACTGCGGGATCGCGGCTGGCACTGAGCAACACACCCGTGATGAGCGCAATCGTGGTGTCATCGAACGCGTTGTGCACGTCGGGGCGGTTCAGGGTCAGTGTGAAAACCCCGTCGTCGCTCAGGTGCTGGAGGATCGAGTCTGGCAAGGCGTGCTCGGGTTTGTGCTGATACTTTTGAGTATAGACGGGAAAATGACTACATGCGGAAAACGCCATATCCCTGTCGTGGCGCCGTTGGTGCACTTGCAGCAGTTGCGATACCGAGTCCAAGCACACGGCGCGTATCGAGCGGGTCTATGATGCCGTCGTCCCACAGCCGTGCCGTGGCGTAGTAGGGGTTTCCTTGTGTTTCGTACTGTTCGCGTATGCTGTCGCGGAAGGTCGTTTCGTCATTTTCGGGCCATTTTTCCCCGCGCGCTTCGAGCCCGTCGCGGCGCACCGTCGCCAGTACCGAGGCGGCCTGCTCACCACCCATGACCGAAATACGGGCATTGGGCCAGGTCCACAGCATGCGGGCACCATACGCTCGGCCACACATTGCGTAATTCCCGGCACCGAAAGAACCGCCGATGATGACGGTGAACTTGGGTACGGTGCTGGTTGCTACCGCGTTAACCATCTTGGCACCGTCCTTCGCGATACCAGCGTTCTCATATTTTTTGCCAACCATGAAACCGGTGATGTTCTGCAGGAACACCAGTGGAATACCACGCTGGTTGCATAGCTGGATAAAGTGCGCCCCTTTAAGAGCCGACTCGGAGAACAGGATGCCGTTGTTGGCAACGATGCCGACCGGGAAGCCATACAGGTGCGCAAAACCGCAAACCAGTGTCTTGCCGTACAGCGGCTTGAACTCCTGGAACTCCGAGGCATCGACGATTCGACCGATGATTTCACGGATGTCGTACGGGTAGCGGGTGTCGCGAGGCACGATGCCATATATTTCCGCCGGATCGAGTCTGGGTGGACGCGAATGCGTCGGTGCAAGTTCGGCCGGGGCGCTGTTGAGCGAGGCCGCGATGTCACGCGCGATCTTCAACGCATGCCCGTCGTTCTCTGCCAGGTAATCGGTTACACCGGAAGTGCGGGTATGTACCTCGCCACCACCCAGAGATTCGGCATCGACGACTTCGCCGGTCGCTGCCTTGACCAGCGGCGGGCCACCGAGAAATATGGTGCCCTGTTCGCGAACGATAATGGCTTCGTCGCACATCGCCGGCACATAGGCACCACCGGCGGTACACGAACCCATGACGACGGCGATCTGCGGTATTCCCGCGGCCGACAGCTGCGCCTGGTTGTAAAAGATGCGGCCGAAGTGATCGCGATCGGGAAAAACCTCGTCCTGTAACGGCAGGAAAGCACCACCGGAATCGACCAGGTAAAAACAGGGCAGGTGGTTCTCGCGGGCGATGTCTTGCGCACGCAGGTGTTTTTTTACTGTGATCGGAAAGTAAGTGCCGCCTTTGACCGTCGCATCGTTGGCGACGACCATGACCTCGCGACCGTGAATTCGCCCGATGCCGGCAATGACGCCGGCAGACGGCGCTGCATTGTCGTACAGGCCATAAGCTGCCAGCGAAGACAGTTCGAGAAACGGGCTGCCAGGATCGAGCAGTGCCTCGATACGATGTCGTGGCAACAACTTGCCGCGCGCAAGATGTTTGTTGCGGGCGCGTTCCCCGCCACCGAGTGCGACGCTCTCGACCGTCTGTCCCAGTTCTGCGCTTAGCTGGCGCAGGTGCTCCGCATTGGCGCGGAATTCATCGCAGCGAGTGTCGACAGCGCTTTCAATTACCGGCATCAGCCGTTCCCGCGGGTCAATCCGATTGCAGTTGCTTCGCCGCCTCCGATACAGAGCGAAGCAATACCGCGTTCTCCATGTCGCTGCTTCATGGCGTGCACCAGTGTCACCATCAGCCGCGCGCCGGTGGCACCAATCGGATGCCCCAAAGCACAGGCCCCGCCGTTGACGTTGACACGTTCATGATCGAGACCGAGATCATGCATGGCGGCCATAGTCACCACCGCAAAGGCTTCGTTGATCTCGTACAGGTCGATACTCCCCGGTGACCAGTCAAGCATGTCATGTAGCGACGCGATGGCGTGTACCGGTGCGGTGGTAAACCATTCCGGCTCGTGGGCATAGCCGCTATGTCCGGCTATGGTCGCCAGTGGTTCGAGACCGCGGCTGGCGGCCTCGCTGGCACGCATCAGTACCAGGGCTGCGGCACCGTCGGATATAGACGATGAACTCGCAGCGGTAACGGTGCCACCGTCGCGGCGGAACGCGGGTCGCATCGTCGGGATCCGGTCGATGTCGGCCTTGAACGGTTCTTCGTCAGTATCGACAACCGTCTCGCTGCGACGACTGCGTACCGTGACCGGGGTGATTTCGTTGGCAAAAGCGCCGCTTTCGCAGGCGTTAATTGCACGTCGGACCGAGGCGGTTGAAAACTCGTCCTGTGCCTCGCGGGTAAAACTGTATTTGTCTGCGGTCAGTTCGGCGAAATGCCCCATCATGTTCTTGTCATACGGGTTCTGCAGGCCGTCATAGAACATGTGATCGAGGACTTCCTGGTGACCCATGCGGTAACCGCCGCGCGCTTTCGGTAACAGGTATGGGGCGTTACTCATCGATTCCATACCACCGGCGACGACAATGTCGGCCGACCCGGCACGGATCAGGTCATGGGCCAGCATCGCCGCCTTCATGCCGGAACCACACACCTTGTTGATCGTGGTGCAGCCAACCGATTTTGGAATGTCGGCTGCCAGTGCAGCCTGGCGTGCCGGTGCCTGCCCCAGCCCGGCGGGCAGCACGCAGCCAAAAATAACTTCATTGACGTCACTGCCTTCGACGCCGCAATCGGCCAGTGCCGCGGCGATGGCATTGGCGCCAAGTTCCGGTGCGGCAACCGCGGACAGCGCGCCCTGGAAGGCACCGATGGGTGTGCGGCGTGCCGCCACGATGACTATCTGATCTGTCGTCATGCTATTCCTCGTCTCTTTAGCTGTTGCGATCGCCGCTGTCAGTCGTTACCGGCGACCAGCTCGCGCCCGATCAGCATGCGGCGAATCTCACTGGTGCCGGCACCGATCTCATAAAGCTTGGCATCGCGAAGCAGGCGCCCGGTGGCGTACTCGTTAATGTAGCCATTGCCACCGAGGCATTGTATTGCCTCGAGTGCGACGGTCACAGCCGATTGTGCGGCCAGCAGCAACACGGCTGCCGCATCCTGACGGGTGGGTTCGCCACGGTCGAATTGTTCGGCTGTGCGATAAGCAAATGCCCGCGAAGCCTGCAGCGCCGTATACATGTCGGCCAGCTTGCCCTGCATCAGTCCGAAACTTCCGATCGGGCGGCCAAACTGCTCGCGTTCCTGTACGTAAGGCAGCACGATATCCATGCAGGACTGCATGATGCCGATGGGTCCGCCTGACAGGACCAGGCGTTCGGAATCGAGTCCGCGCATCAAGATATAAACGCCACGATCGACTTCGCCGAGCCGGTTGGCATCGGGTATACGACAGTCTTCAAATACCAGCTCGCAGGTATTCGAACCGCGCATGCCGAGTTTGTCGAGTTTCTGTGCGGTCGAGAAGCCGGGCATACCTTTTTCGACTATGAATGCTGTCATCGCGCGCGAGCCGGCATCACGCGGTGCCGTCCGCATGTAGACCAGCAACACATCGGCCTCGGGCCCGTTGGTGATCCACATTTTCGAACCATTGGCGATCCATTCGTTACCGACGCGCTCGGCACGACAGCTCATCGAACCAACAACATCGGAGCCGGCTCCGGGTTCGGACATGGCCAGCGCGCCGACCCGCTCACCCGACACCAGTCCGGGAACGAAACGCTCGCGTTGTTCGTCCGTGCCGTTGAGGTAAAGGTTGTTCAGGCACAGGTTGGAATGCGCACCGTACGACAGGCCAACCGAGGCAGAGCCGCGCGAGATCTCTTCCATGGCGACGACATGCGCCAGGTAACCGAGATCGGAACCACCGTATTGTTCGGGGATGGTCATCCCCAACAAGCCCATATCACCGAGCTTTTTCCACAACGGTTGCGGGAACTCGTTGTCCCTGTCGATTTGCTCCGCCCGGGGCGCGATTTCCGCCTCGACAAATCGCTGCACTGACTCGCGCAGCATGTCGAGCTCGTCGTTGATGCGTGTGTTGAATTGAGCCATCAGTGATGACTGACTTTAGGCGAACGACCGGACAGACGATCCTTGAAACGCTTGCTGTAAGGCTGGCGGATAGTGCTGATCGCGTTGATACGTTCGACCGCCATGCGATCGGCAGCCTGCCATGAAGGTATGCCGTCGCGTTCGGCGATACGGAATATATTCTCGATGTTGTTGTAGATCGAGCTGACCGCCTGAAATGCCCGTTCGCGGTTATAACCCTGTAATTCGATCGCAACGTTGACCAGGCCACCGGCGTTGACAGCGTAGTCCGGTGCGTAAACGACATTGCGCCTTTCCAGCTCGGTTCCCCATTCTTCGGATTCAAGCTGGTTGTTGGCGCTACCGGCCACGATGTCGCACTGCAGTCGATCAACAGTCTCGCCATTGATAACGGCGCCGAGGGCACAGGGGGCAAACACGTTGGCGTCGACATCGTAGATCTCGTTCATCGGCACCGGTTGCACGCCAAACTCGTCAGCGGCGCGCTTGACGCGCTCTTCGTTGATATCGCAGGCGTAGATGACACCGCCTTCTTTGGCGATAAGCTTGACCAGGTTGTAGCCAACGCTGCCGACACCCTGCACAGCGAAAGTCTTGCCCTTGATTTCGGGGCTGCCATAGCGCTTGTTAAGACAGGCCTTGATGCCCTGTAAGGTGCCGTAAGCAGTAAACGGAGATGGGTCGCCGCTGCCGCCGTGCACCGGGTGCACGCCTACCACGCGATCAGTTTCCTGGAAGAT
>JABDKV010000190.1 GCA_013002045.1 Gammaproteobacteria bacterium | reverse complement strand
GTTTATCGAAGACGCCATTGGCACTGTCGATAACTCGGTACGTCGCATGAGCCGTTTGTTAGAGCAGTTACAGCAGGGTGACGCGCAGGGTTTCGCCAGTCGCGTCAACCTGGCCGAATTGTGTCGGGAAGTCGCGGCTGAGTGGAGCGAGCGGGGTGCTGCACCGACCTTTGAAGATCACGACACCGAGTTATACCTGCGTGCCAGTCGCGAGCGCCTGGTGTCTGTGCTTGGACACATAGTCCGCAATGCCCAGGATGCCGTCGGTCGTGACGGCAACGTTGTCGTGCGGCTCAGTGAGAGCGATGGTAATGCCATCATAGAGGTAGCCGACAATGGTCCCGGGATGGAAGAGGAATTTGTCCGCAATCGCCTGTTTCGCCCCTTCGAATCGACCAAGGGCAGCAAGGGGATGGGTATCGGGGCATACCAGGCACGCGAGTTTGCCCGCGGCCTCGGTGGCGATGCCGAGGTTTACAGTATTATCGGAGAAGGCACGCGATTTCGGTTGGTTCTGCCACTGGATGCCGATGAGACCGCGTTGTCGTCGCAGCAGTCAGGAGCCATGTCGTGAGCGATGAGCAAAAGAAATTACTGATCGTAGAAGACGATCCCGGGCTGCAGAGCCAGCTGAAATGGTGTTTCGAGGATTACCAGTTACTGATGGCGGAAGATCGTGAGTCAGCTATCGCTGAGCTGCGGCGCCATGAACCGGCCGTGGTTCTGCAGGACCTGGGTCTGCCACCCGATCCCGAAGGCGTAATGGAGGGCATGGCGACACTGCAGCAGATCCTCGCAATCGCGCCTCACACGAAGGTGATCGTCGTCACCGGCAATGCCGACAAGGACAACGCGGTTCGCGCTGTCGGTCTCGGAGCCTACGACTTCTACCAGAAGCCACTGGACACTGATGTGCTGCACCTGATCGTACAGCGTGCTTTCAATATGTGGGCACTGGAGGACCAGAATCGTCGCCTGCTCAATCGCAGTCACTCCTCGCCGCTCGAAGGCATAATCGCTACCAGTGACACGATGCTGCGAGTTTGCCGGCTGGTCGAAAAAGTGGCGCCGACTACCGCCACGACCTTGTTGCTCGGTGAAAGTGGCACCGGCAAGGAATTGCTGGCGCGTGCGCTGCACAACCTTAGTCCGCGCGCGCAGAAACCTTTTGTCGCGATCAATTGCGCGGCGATCCCGGAAAACCTGTTGGAAAGCGAGCTCTTCGGTTATGAGAAAGGGGCTTTTACCGGCGCCTCGCGCACTACGCCGGGTAAAATCGAGTACGCCGACGGCGGCACCCTTTTCCTCGATGAACTCGGTGATATGCCCCTGCCGTTGCAGGCCAAGCTGCTGCGTTTCCTGCAGGAACGTGTCGTCGAACGTGTCGGGGGTCGCAAGGAGATTCCAGTCGACGTCAGGGTAGTCTGTGCAACCAACCAGGATCTGAAAAATGCGATCGATGACAGCCGTTTCCGTGAAGATCTCTACTATCGCATCAGTGAAGTGACCGCCACGATTCCGCCACTGCGGGAACGACCCGGCGACGCAGTCGTCCTCGCCCGTGCATTCCTGCACGAATTCGCCGGCCAGCAGGGACGTGTAATCAACAGCTTTGACCAGGGCGCGTTACACGCCATCGAAGCTTACGAGTGGCCTGGCAATGTTCGCGAACTCGAGAACAAGGTAAAAGCCGGCGTCATCATGGCAGAAGGGAAGTCGGTTACCACGGCTGATCTGGGCCTGGATGAGCCGGGCACCGGCCAGCGACCGATGAACCTGCGCGCGATACGCCAGGAAGCGGAGCGTGACGCGCTCAAGAAGGTGCTGGCAATCACCGACGGTAATATCTCGAAGGCGGCAGAGATGCTGGGGATAACCCGTCCGACTTTTTATGACCTGGTCCAGAAACACAATCTCAGCGACAACGCCTGATGTGGTCGCGAATAGGTGAGGTAAAGATGAGACTTTTAACTATTCTGCTGCTTACGGTAACTGCGTTGGGCGGATGCGACATCGGTGTCGACGATGCCACGCGTATGCAGCGTGCGCAGACCGCGACTGAGAATGCCGATTACCGCGCTGCTGCCATCGAACTCAAAAATGTCCTGCGCAATGATCCGACCAACGTCGATGCACGAGCCCTGCTGGGGAAGGTCATGCTAAAGAGTGGCGATCCGGGAAGTGCGCTGAAGGAACTGCAGAAAGCCGCTGAACTGGGCGCCGAAGAGTCCGACTTCCTGTTGCCGCTGGCACAGGCGCTGGCAGCGCTCGATCGCTATGGTGAGTTACTCGAGATTGACCCCGACGACCTCGACACGGCAGCGGAGCAGGCCGCGTTACAGGCCCTGCAGGGTGACGCACTGGTAACGCAACGCGAGTTCGCAGCAGCGGAAGCCCGATACGAAGCGGCGCTCGACCTGGCACCGGAGATGGCGGGTGCCCTGGTCGGGCTAGCCAGTGTGCGCCTCGCTGAGGGTGACGTCGCCGGAGCCGAGACCGCGATACAGGAGGTCATCGAACGCCACACCGATATGCACAAGGCATACGCAGTGCTGGCACGACTGCAGATGAACAAGGCGGAGTACGCGGCTGCCGAACAGAACATCAACAAGGCGATTGAACTGGCCACGGCGCCGAGTGATCGCCGCGACCGGCTCAATTACCTGGCATCCAAGGTTGACGCTTTGCTGGCGCAGGACAAGGCCGGGCAGGCGCAGGATGCGGCCGCCAGCCTGCTGGAAATGGCGCCTCAGCACCCGTTTGCCTTGTTCCAGTCTGCGCGCGCCGACTACGAGGCAGGACAATTCGATAGTGTGATCGACAAAACCCAGCAGGTTATCGCGGTTAACCCCGGTTACCAGCCTGCGCAATTGCTGCTTGCCGCGGGCGCCATGGCCAAGGAGAATTTTGCGCTGGCCGAGATGCACCTGCGCACACTGGTCAACAACGATCCTGGCAACACCCAGGCACGCAAGCTTCTGGCCCAGGCCAGCATGAATCTCGGTAACCCCGAAGATGCGCTGGCTGCATTGCAGCCGCTGATCGATGCCAACCAGGTCGATCCGGCGCTGCTGACAATGGCGGGCTCGGCTCAGATTCGCTCCGGAGATCGCGACGCCGGTCTGGAACTGCTAAATCGCGGTGTGGCCGCCAGTGGTGGTGACCCGTCAACCCAGTTCAGGGCCGCGGCCAGCCTGTTGGCAGCCGGAGAGTCGTCGCAGGCGCTGGCGTTGCTGCAGTCAATGCCAGAAGACAGTCGAGGCTATGAGTGGACCGCTATGACCGTGCTTGCCTACGCGCGCAGTGGCCAGGCAGCGGCAGCCAAAACGCTTGCCGAGCAGTTTGTGGGGGACAATTCCGACGACGCTAACGCCTATCGCATCCTTGGTGGCTACTTTGCCGAGGTTGAAGATTTCGACAATGCAGTTGCCCAGTTTCGCAAGGGTCTGTCGATCGATCCAGCTAACGAAGTGCTGGTTATCGGCGTTGCCCAACTCGAGTTTCGTCGTGGCAACCACACCGCTGCGAAGGAACAGTTGAATGCACTGTTGCGGGAATCGCCCGGCAATTTACGAGCCTACGTGGGGTTAGCCGAACTTGCGGCCCAGACTGGCGACCAGGCCGGGGCAATCGAGTTGTTAGAAAAAGCCCGCAGCGCCAATCCTGACGCCTTCGGGCCTGCTGTCGCACTGTCACGTGCTTATCTGGCGACGGGGCGACCGCAACTGGCACTGGAGCGTGCACGCGAGGCTGCCGAAATCGCAGCGAACAATCCCGAGGTGCTGACCGCGCTGGGCACGGCGCAAACGGAAACCGGACGTCACAGCGAAGCGCTGGGTAGCCTGGAGCGGGCGCTGCAACTGGCACCAGGATCAGTCGAGGCGCAGTTTCAGCTGGCACGCACCCAGCTGCGGCTCGGTATGGACGATGCAGCAATGACATCATTGCGCCAGACACTGAGTCGCAGTCCCAATCATCTCGGCGCCCAGGTGGCGATCGCAAGAATAGAGGGCTTGCGTGGCAATTACGCCCGTGCGCTGGAAGTCGTGCAGAGCCTCAAGGAATCTCATGCAGAGCGCGCCGAACCGTATGTGCTCGAAGGTGATGTGCATATCATGCGTGGTCACTTCAACGATGCAATTGACGCCTATGATCGCGCTGCCGGGCAGCTCGATAATGCCACCATTACTGTCAAGCGTTACGATGCACGCAAGCGCGCCGGGCGTGCCGATTCGCACATCGTGCTCGAGACCTACCTCGAGAGTCACCCGGATGATTACGCGACCCGGGTGGTACTGGCGCAGGCTTTTGCCAACAACGACAAGACCGAGATGGCGATCAACGAATACCAGCGGGTACTGGCAAAACAACCCGACAACCTGATCGCACTGAATAACCTCGCGTGGCTGTATGCTGAGCTCGGTGGTCCGGAAAACCTCGCCAAGGGGGTCGATATCGCCTCGCGTGCGCGTGCAGCGGCACCGGCCAATGGTGCCATCGTCGATACCTACGGCTGGTTGCTGTTGCAGCAAGGCAAGGTTGACGAGGCGACAGATATGATTCGCGATGCATTGTCACTATCGCCCGATAATCCCGAGATTCGTTATCACCTCGCGGTCGCCCTGCATCGCAGCGGAGCCGCCCGCGAAGCGCGGGACTTACTCGATTCCCTGTTATCTGAAAGCGCTAATTTTTCCGGGCGTGACGAAGCACGGGCATTACGCGACGATCTCTATGACTAGGATCGTTCGGCCGACTCGAGGATGCGCCGAACGCGACTGTCATTGGGGTGGCGTGCCAGCCAGCGTTGCAGAACGGCAGTCGGCTGATCCAGTCCTGCTTCGCGCGCGGCGATGAATGACTTCACGGCGATA
>JABDKV010000164.1 GCA_013002045.1 Gammaproteobacteria bacterium | reverse complement strand
GCGTCGCGCACGCCACCGGGCGGATCGGGTTCTTTCAAAAAAGCCAGCACTTCACCGATCTCGCGCAGTTCGCTGACTGACTCCCGGCCCATGCCCAGTGCAACCCGTTGCGGTGTACCGAACAGGTTGGTCAATACCGGTGTGTCATGTCCGGTCGGGTTGGTGAACAGCAGGGCCGGTCCGCCACGACGCAGAACCCGGTCGCTGACTTCGGTCATCTCGAGATTGGGATCGATCGCAGCATCGATACGCCTCAGTTCGCCGCGGGCCTCGAGTTGCCCGATAAAGTCGCGCAGATCGTTGTATTTCATCGTGGGCTTTTCACTGACAACGGGGCTCACCCTACCCCTGCGACTACGACGCCTGCAACACGATTGGTATGCTACGTCGCGATGTTTGTCGAGTTCACCAAGATGGAAGGCGCCGGCAACGACTTTGTCGTTATCGATGCCCGCAGCGCTGCGGTTACGGTCGATGCTGCCCGCTGCCATCGGCTGGCCGATCGCCATTACGGCGTTGGCTGTGACCAGGTACTGGTACTGCGGCCCGATGACGACAGCGATGCACGCCTGGAAATATTCAACGCTGACGGGTCTGCCGCGCAGCAATGTGGCAATGGACTGCGCTGTGTGGCCTGGTTTATTGCCGCCGAAAAGGCGGCTGACGAGGTCGTCATTCGCACCGCCGATGGCTTGCAGCGCGCCGCTGTCATCTCGCCCGGACAGGTCAGTGTTGCCATGCCGGTGCCTGACTTCGAACCAGCCAGCGCCGGATGTCTGCAGCCATCGCCCCTGGTCTTCGGTGACCGTCATTACGACTTCCGCACCGTGTCACTGGGTAATCCGCATGCCGTGATCGCCGTAGACTCGGTCGAAAAAGCGCCGGTGGCGGAGCTTGGAGCTGCCCTGCAGTCGGCGTTCAACAGTGGCGTCAATGTCGGCTTCGCGCAGCGCCTGGACAATGACACGTTGCAACTGCGGGTCTGGGAACGCGGTGCAGGCGAAACCCTGGCCTGCGGCTCGGGTGCCTGCGCTGCAGCAGTCTTGGCGTTATTGGACACACCGGGGCAACGACAGGCAGCTGTACACCTGCCAGGCGGGCAACTGATGGTAAGGTGGGAAGGTCAGGGGGAGCCGGTCATTCTGCAGGGACCGGCCACAAAAGTGTTTGAGGGACGAATCGACCTATGAGTAGCGAACGCAAGCGCAAGCGCGATGTAGCTGAAACCAGCCCGGACGATAGCGAGATTGTGGCGCACCTGAAATCCAACACCGACTTTTTCGAGCGCCATCCACAGTTGCTCGCACACCTGAGACTGCCGCACGATGTCGGTGTCAACGCGGTATCGCTGATCGAACGCCAGGTCGCCATCCTGCGAGAGAAAAATCGCAAGCTCGACCTTAAATTGCGCGAACTGGTCGCGGTGGCCCGCGCCAACGACGCGCTCGCCGGCCGCATACACAAGTTTTCACTACGGCTGATCGGCATTGGCGATCGTGCCGAGATACTCGAAATTATCGAGCGAACGCTGCGCGAAGAACTGGGCGCAGACGAGGCTGTGCTGTTGTTGTTCGACGAAGCGCCTGACAGCAGCGATCTGTTCGACAGCGAGTTCGTTCGGCGCCTGGCACGCCGCGACCCGGGACTCGAGCTGTTCCAGAGTTTTCTCAACACCGGTCGCCCGCGCTGTGGCCAGATCAAGGGCAGCAAACGGGAATTCCTGTTCGGGCGCGACACAGCCGACATCAAGTCGGCGGCGTTGTTACCGCTGGGTGCCAAGGCCGCCACCGGTTTTGTCGCCATCGGTAGTCACGAAGCGTCGCGCTTTCATCCGGGCATGAGCACCGATTTCCTGGTGCGCCTCGGTGACCTTATCGAGAGAGGTCTGGCTATCAGCGACAGCTGATGGATAGCAACGCGCTCAACTGGATCGCCCGCTTTGGCGATCACCTCAGTCACGAGCGGCGCCTCTCGCCTCATACCCGCAGCAACTATCGTCGTGACCTCGATACGCTGGTGCAGTTTTGCCAGCGTGACGGTGTTGACGACTGGTCTGCTACCGACCCACTAACTATTCGCCGCTACGCCGCCGAGCAACATCGTAAGGGAATATCGGCACGCAGTATCCAGCGACGCCTGTCGGCTATCCGGACATTCTTTGCCTACCTCCAACGCGAAGGCGTGGTCGTCAACAACCCGGCCACTGATGTCTCCGCGCCGCGTGCCGGGAAACGCCTGCCGCCGACACTCGACGTCGACAGCATGCTGGCATTGCTCGCTATCGACGGTGACGAACCGCTGACTGTACGCGATCGGGCCATCATGGAATTGCTTTATTCCTGCGGTCTGCGGCTTGGCGAACTGGTCGGACTGGACCTCGATGCACTCGATCTCGACGATGCCACAGCGCGGGTAACCGGCAAGGGCGACAAGACCCGCATCACGCCGGTCGGGCGTCCCGCGCAACGTGCCCTGCGCGCATGGCTGGTAGTCAGGGGCAGCATTGCAGAGGTGGATGAGAACGCTGTTTTTGTCAGTCGTCGCGGGCGGCGTCTGAGCCGGCGCGCGGTACAGGACCGGGTGGCCTACTGGGCGCGACGCCAGGGTCTGGACAAGTCTGTCTATCCGCACCTGTTTCGGCACTCGTTCGCAACACACCTGCTCGAGTCGAGTGGCGACCTGCGCGGTGTACAGGAATTACTCGGTCACGCGAATATCAGCACCACCCAGATCTACACCCACCTCGACTTTCAGCATCTCGCCGAAACCTACGACAAGGCGCACCCGCGGGCCCGCCGCAAGAAGAGCGACTCCTAGCCATCTGCTAAAGTATTTCCCAGGTGGGATCATCTTTGTGGGGGCTTGCAATGAGACTGACGACCTGTGTACTGGCAGTACTGTGCCTGACGGCGTGCGAAGACCCGATCGTCTCCTACGAGAGCGCGGTCATCGAGTCACGCGTGATTGCCTGGGAACAGGCTCTGAACAACGGCGACGTCGACGCCCTGGTCGAGATGTACACGCGTAATGCGCGCGTGCTGTCGCCGAACAAGGAAATGACCGCCGGCTCCGATGCCGTGCGGGCCGAGTTTGGCGGCATGGTCGGTGCCGGACTGGTCGGTGATATCACCACCGTCGAGGCACGCCACGCCGGGGATATCGGCTATCACGTCGGGCTCTATACGCTGGGGACGGCTGACGGTGGTGTCATCGATCGCGGCAAGTTCATCGAGATATGGCGACTCGAGGATGATGGTCACTGGCGTATTTCGAACGATATTTTTAATAGCGACCTGCCAGTCGACGCCGGCCATGACGAGAAGCACGAAGAGGGCGCCGGTCATACCACCGTTACGCTCATCCACGAGGTCAACGACCCCGCCACCTGGCTGGCGGCGTGGCGTAACGACGACCGCCGTGAGTTGTTCAAACAACATGGTGCCATCCACGTGCATGCCTTCCAGGACCGCGCCAATCCGGGTATGACCGGCCTGGTCGTGGCCGTCCGCGACATGGCGGCATTCGAGGCTTTTCTCGATTCGGACGCCGCAGCCGCAGCCGCAGCCGCCGATGGCGTCCGTCTCGACACCATGCGCATGTTCTCCGAAATTTCGCACTGACAGCCCGCTATCGTCTGATAGCGGCTGAATCCGGCGCTTAATCGGGGTGGCTCGCCACCCGCCTGTTCGCAGTAGAATAGGCGGCCCGCAGCTAAGCGCAGGACTCGTTCATGCAGCAATACAGAGGCACCACCATCGTGTCGGTGCGCCGCAATGGCGTGGTCGCCGTCGGTGGCGACGGCCAGGTGACGATGGGCGATACCGTCGTCAAGGGTAATGCCCGCAAGGTACGCCAGCTTTACAACGGCCGGGTACTGGCCGGTTTTGCCGGCGGCACCGCCGATGCATTCACGCTCTTCGAACGTTTCGAAGGCAAGCTCGAGCAATACGGCAACCTGACCCGGGCAGCGATCGAACTGGCCAAGGACTGGCGCACCGACCGCATGTTGCGCCGGCTCGAGGCCTTGCTGTGCGTCGCCGATGTACAGCACTCATTCATCATTTCCGGCAATGGCGATGTCATAGAACCGGAGGACAACCTGATGGCAGTCGGTTCGGGCTCGGGTTTTGCCCGCGCCGCGGCGCGCGCATTGCTGGACAATACGGAGCTGGGCGCCGCCGATATCGTTGGCAAAGCGCTGGCTATCGCCGGCGATATCTGTGTCTACACCAATCAAAACCTGGTGATCGAGGAGTTGAGCGCCAAATGACCGAAATGACACCGCGCGAGATCGTGCAGGAACTGGACAAACACATCGTCGGCCAGGACGCCGCCAAGCGTGCCGTCGCGATCGCGCTGCGTAATCGCTGGCGCCGGGTGCAGGTGGAAGAGCCACTGCGCTCAGAGATCACACCGAAGAACATCCTGATGATCGGTCCGACCGGGGTCGGCAAGACTGAGATCTCGCGCCGCCTCGCGCGCCTGGCACGCGCCCCCTTCGTCAAGGTCGAGGCCACGAAATTCACCGAAGTGGGCTATGTCGGTCGCGAAGTTGACTCGATCATTCGCGATCTTGCCGACATCGCCGTGAAAATAACGCGCGAAAGAGAGATGGACAAAGTGCGCCACCGCGCCGAGGATGCGGCCGAAGACCGGGTGCTCGATGCCTTGCTTCCGCGGCCGGCGCGCATGGGTTTCGACACCACGGCCACTGAAGAGCCCGCCGACAGCGACACGCGGCAGAAGCTGCGCAAGCGCCTGCGTGAGGGCGATCTTGACGAACGAGAGATCGAGATCCAGGTCAATGCCACCCCGGTCGGTGTCGAGATCATGGCGCCACCGGGTATGGAAGAGATGACCAGTCAGTTGCAGAGCATGTTCCAGAACATGTCCGGCGGGCGCACCAAGTCGCGCAAGATCAAAGTGCGCGAAGCGCTCAAGATCCTGGTAGACGAAGAGGCCGCCAAACTGGTCAACGAAGACGACATCAAGTTGGCGGCGCTGGAGGCCGTCGAGCAGCACGGTATCGTTTTCCTCGATGAAATCGACAAGCTAAGCCGCCGCGGTGAAACCTCAGGTGCCGATGTCTCACGCGAAGGCGTGCAACGCGACCTGTTGCCGCTGGTCGAGGGCAGCACCGTGCAGACCAAGTACGGCATGGTTAAAACCGACCATATCCTGTTCATCGCGTCCGGGGCTTTTCATGTCTCGAAACCATCGGACCTGATTCCCGAACTGCAGGGTCGCTTCCCAATCCGGGTCGAACTCAATGCACTGACCACCGAGGATTTTGTGCGCATCCTGACCGAGCCCGATGCATCGCTGACCGAGCAGTACACGGCGTTGATGGGCACCGAAGGCTTTGGCCTGCAGTTTGCCGAAGACGGTATACGTCGGCTCGCCGAGGTGGCCTTCCGCGTCAATGAGCGTACCGAGAATATCGGCGCGCGACGCCTGCACACGGTACTCGAGCGTTTACTTGAATCGGTGTCCTACGAATCGGCCGACCGCGATGGCCAGTCGCTGATCGTCGATGCTGCCTATGTCGATCAACATCTCGGTGAGCTGGTGCAGGACGAAGACCTGAGCCGGTATATCCTGTAGCCGTGCAACATCATCCAACCGAAATCCGCCTGCGTCG
>JABDKV010000146.1 GCA_013002045.1 Gammaproteobacteria bacterium | reverse complement strand
TCACCAACCAGTATTTGCCCAGGCAGTGCTGCATCGATCATCCTGGCAAGTTCGATCGTGACGTCGCCAACGATAAAGTCGTGCATTGTCGGATTAAGTCCCTCAGACTGGTGAAATTCATAACAACTACCGACATGAAAACAGGCGCGCAGAAACGGCACGGCCCTGGATGACGATTTTGTTCGTGCCAGCGCGTTATCCGCCAGTACGATGTGCATGAAATGGTAGAGATTGACGTTCGCCTCGAGACCACCGTCGCGATTCCAGACATAAAATCCGTCGCCAGTGGACGTGCGCGCGAAATTAATACTGACATCCTGCTCCAGCATTTTCGACAACGCCCAGTTCAGCGAGTAGGACAAGCTGTTCAGCTGGGTCATTTGCTCGAATGGCGTTAAGAGACCAAAACCCACGATATCGAATAACGTCACAGCCCGGCTGGCAACGTAATTGACACCGTAACGCCTAACCATTCGCTCAACGATCTGCGTTTCGGTTTCTGAGTCGGAAATTGGTTTTTTTAGCTTGATGTGTACGGGTTCGGATTCGAACAATCGGGCAATTTCGCCCATCTGTTCCGGCAGCAATTGCCTTCGACCGGAAATCAGACGGATCACAAATGAAGCAGGCAGACGCGGCTGCTGGCTATCGTCAGGTCGGCTCGTGGCATCGGCGATCGCATAATTGGGTACGACTAAAACCAGTACGCCGTCGTCGACCCGCGCCCAGCTAAGAATCGTATTTTGTCCCAGGCGCCACTCTTCATGCAGACAACGTTCCAGCCTGGCCAGATCCTCGCGTCCACTTTCGCCGATGAGCTGCGCCATGTCGGACAAGTGCTCAAAATACGGCGAAGCGTCCGCAATCCGCTGAATACCAGATTCTGATAAGTCGTCGATGGTCATGAGAGCTCCACACTCGATCGGGTGCATGATACCGCGACGACACGAATACACCACCATCCGTATATTTCAGGCCGTACTTTTTAACATAGTGATCCCGAACTGAGACGCTAAACTGCGTTCGGAATGAACCTTTCCGTTAAAAGCCCAATGCTCCCGGTGCAGATTTCGCCAGGATGTATGCGCCCATGACGAGCAGGAATACACCGAAGATTCGCCGCAGCCTGTCCTGGTGCAGACGATTGGCCAGAAGATTGCCGATAAAACTGCCGCCAATGCCCAGAGCGGTTACGAGTCCGACCGCAGACCAGTCCAGCTCGAGATTTTGCTCGCTAAGAACGTCGAGGTATTTCCAGAAACCGGTATAGGATTTGAGCGCGATGATGACCAGGCTGGTTGCGACGGCACGGTGCATCGGCAGTCCGCCCAACAGGACCAGCGCAGGGACGATCAGGAAACCACCACCGACGCCGACCAGCCCGGTTATAACGCCGACTGCCAGGCCGTCGCCGGCGATACTGACAGCGGCGCGCGGTGCCTCTGTCTCACGACCTTCGAGCCTGGGCGGCCTTAACATGAACCAGGCCGCGACAAGCATCACCACGGCAAATACCGCCAGTTGCAGCACGCCGGAAACGTAGCCCGCGAGCCACGCGCCCGAATAGGTGCCGATCATGCCCGGAAAACCGAACAGCATTACAGCGCGACCATCCACAAGACGACGACGCAGGTAGGGCAAGCTGCCGACAAGTGCGATCGTTCCAACGATGGCCAGCGACCCGGCGATGGCGACTTTTTCGTCCTGGCCCAGCAAATAGACCAGCACCGGTACCGTCAGTATCGAGCCGCCCGATCCAAGCAGCCCGAGACTGACACCGATCGCGATTGCGCCGGGCCAAACCAGCAGCGCCGCGCTCACAATCGAGTTTCCGGGTTAAGCATCATCGTCAAAATACAGCCTCAGGCTGCGAGATCCTTCTTGCAAGGGTACCAGTCGCGACATTCATAACCTTCCTGCATTCGCGCCTCGGCCTGCTCGGCAGTCTGTGGCGAGGGGCACCAGAATCGCAATCCAAGGGTATTAAAAATAGAGCCTGAGCATTTTTGTCCAGAAATAACAGTGTTAATTGGGGTCTGACCCCAGAGAACCCCTCTTTAATTTGCATTCAAGCGTTTCTATCCAGAAATAGCAGCGTAAGTTGAGGCCTGACCCCAAAGAAACTCTCCAAATAAACTGATAGCCTCTTTAAACTATGAGCAGATCGAAAAGTCCCGCAGCGCAGCGCTTTCTCGCACACCTCCGGCGTGCGCGCGAGTTGCACAGCGAGGTGATTGCCGAGGGCGGGCTGGGTCCGCAGCACGAGGTCTTGAGTCGCTGGCAGTCGCAGCGGCTGGCGTCGACCTATACTGACCTGGCCTCGCAGCGGCGTTACGAAAAGGCAATCGACTTTTTTCTTACAGATCTTTACGGCACCGAAGACTTCACCCAGCGCGACGCCGACCTGGAACGCATCTATCCCATCATCGTACGGGCATTATCAGAAAATGCGCTCGAGTCGTTGGCGCTGGCCGTAGAACTGCATGCGTTGACCCGCGAACTCGACAGTGAACTGGTGCAAGCATTGCAGCGAAAGCAGATTGACATTACCCGGCATCCGGATGCTCTCGACCAGGCGATTTACGCTCAGGCGTACCGCGACTGCGACAACCGCGACCTGCGCCTGCGGCAGATCGAGCTAATACAGGAAACAGGTGAAATGCTCGACGAGGTAGTCGGTCACCCGTTGATTTTCTTCACGGTCCGGCTGGTGCGCGCACCGGCCCACGCCGCCGGCCTGGGCGAGCTGCAAAAATTTATCGAGCGGGGGCTGGGCGCGTTCAAGCAAATGAAAGGAGCAACGCATTTTCTGCAAACAATCCATAATCGTGAAATGTTTATCCTGAAAGAGATTCTTTCCGGCGGACCACTCAGTGACTGGTCGGCGGATGCCTTCAACGACTAGATTTGCAGTCTGTAAATTACCCATTACCGGTTCCCGGCTGCGGTGCCGCGGCTGCGGTGCCGGGCACTGACTTATTTGACTATCCGATCACGGCTGCGGTGCCGGGCACTGACTTATTCGGCTGCGGTGCCGGGCACTGACTTATTTGACTATCCGATCAGGTCGGTGCCGTTTCGGCTGCGGTGCCGGGCACTGACTTATTTGACTATCCGATCAGGTCGGTGCCGTTTAGTCGGTGCCCGGCACTGACTTATTTGACTATCCCGTATCAAACAAGCGTGGCTGTGGTGCCGGGCACTGACTTATTTGACTATTCCGTATTAAACAAGCGTGCTCTGACGCCGGGATCAGAGCGAAGACATTGATCGTTCAGGAATGCGTAGTAAGCAGATCCGACTCCCGATTTGATCCCGTCTTTCTGCGTTTTACGCGCCACTCCAGCACGGCAACCGTCAACGCCGGCAACATGGTCAACGAAACGACGGCCGCCCCGAGAATACCGAACAATACAATTACGCCGACGCCGCGATAAAGTTCGGTGCCGGCGCCCGGAATAAAAACCAGCGGCGACAAACCGCACAGCGTAGTCAGTGTCGACATCGCGATCGGTCTTAAGCGAGATGAAACCGCATCGCGCACTGCGTCGAGGGGCGATACCTCGTTATCGCCGTCGCCCTCCGCCAACCGCTGTATCGCACGGTCAACGATAAGAATGGGGTTGTTGACGACCGTTCCCATCAGGATCAGAAAACCGAGCATCGAGATCATGTCGAACGACTGATGAAATCCATTCAGCCCGAACGAGGTCAGTACTGCACCGATGCCGTTAAGCAATGCCAGCCCGACGATACCGCCCGCGATACCCAGCGGTATGGTTGTCATGATTAACAGCGGGTAGCCCCAGTGACGAAAGATCGCGACCATCAGTAAAAATACGATTACCAGCGCCACCGGATAGTTAACGAGCAGCGCAGACTTGGTGGCATCCAGTTGGTCGCTGGCCCCGGAAATATCGACGTTAATGCTGGCCGGTAGTGCGCCAGACTGACGCAGATAGTCGACGACATCGCGCCGTATGATCTCGACACCCTCTTCAAGCGGAATGGTCTGCGGCGGGATGACGTTTAGCGTTACGGTGCGCTGGCCGTTGATACGCCGGATGCTGTTGGAATCAACGGTCTCGCTGATTGTTGCGATAGCGTTGAGCGGCAGAATCTCTCCCTGCGGCGTGTAGACAGGCAGACCGCCGAGACTGTCGAGGTCGGCCCGGCCTCCCGATGTACCGTAAAGATAGATATCGATCTTGTCGTCGGCCTCGAAGTACTCATCGACAAACGCACCGTCGGTCAGCGCCGCGACCGTGTAACCGACTGCTGTCGCCGACAGGCCCAGCTCGGCGGCGCGCGCCCAGTCCGGCCGCACTTCAATCAACGGCTGCGACAGGGCAAGCGAGTTCGGGCTCGACTGGATACGCGGATTGCCCAGCACTTCCTCGGCGCGGCGATAGGTGGCCAATGCGGCCTCATAAATAACGCTTAAGGTCGGCCCGGAGATGTCGAGGTTGATGCTGCGGGTGCCGCCATCGTTGCTCGAGATAATCGAGCCACGCGCGGCGAACGCACGCATACCGGGGTACTGACGGTAACGCGCCGTTATCGCGTCCATCAGGGCGTCGATATCGCCGGCGTCTACCGGCTGCGAAATTATCCGCATGCCGCCGGCGCTGATACGTGTATTCAGGTACTTGATCGCCGGCACCTCAGTCTCACCGCTGCGAAAGCGTTGCGGGTCGTCGCCGACAAACGGCAGAAAATTGTCACGCACTTCGAGACCGATGACGCTCATCGTTTCCAGGTTATAACCGGGTGGTGCGCTCATCGAGGCGAAAGTCTTCGGCTCCTCGCCCTCGGGCAGGTACTCGGCCGGTGGTGTGAGCAAAAGAATCACCGCCGCGCTGGCAAACACAGTAACGCCAATCGTCATCATGCGATGACCGGGTGTTGCGATCAGCCAGTCGATCCACTTAAGAACCCGTCGCCGTCCTTTGCTTTCGCCCGGAGCACGGTTTTCTGTGCCGAAGTTCAGCCGGGCGCTGGCCGTCGGGATCAACGTGATTGCGACCAGCATCGACGCCAGGATCGACGCCGAGATCGCAACAGCAACGTCGGAATAAAGCTGCCCGGCTTCTTCGACAATAAACAGGACGGGCAAAAAGACCAGGATGGTCGTCAACGTCGAGGCAAGAACCGCACTCCAGACGCTGCGCACACCCTCGACGGCGGCGCGGAAGCGATCGAGCCCCTGTCGACGCTTGAGCTCAATGCTTTCGATAACGACGATGCTGTTGTCGAGCGTCATGCCGATGGCAAAGGCGACGCCCGCCAGCGAGATAACATTGATCGTACGGCCCGCCGCCAGCAGGCCGATGAAAGCCGCGATCGTGCAAAT
>JABDKV010000127.1 GCA_013002045.1 Gammaproteobacteria bacterium | reverse complement strand
ACAAGGACCTGTTCAATACCAGTCACCCCAGTGGCGATGGCCAGTTCCTGACCTACGTCAGTAACCCGACACTGCCGGAACTGCTGGAAATCCTGTTCGGTGTAACTGCGCCCAACGCTTTTCCGCGGGATGACCTGATTTCGGTTTTCCTGACGGGTGTGACCGGCCTGAATCAGCCTGAAGGTGTTGCCGCGTCAGAGATGCTGCGTCTTAACACTGCGATTGCCGCGGTACCGGCTGTCGACCAGTCACCGCTTGGTGTGCTCGCCGGAGACAATGCTGGCTTCCCGAACGGCCGTCGCCCCGGCGATGATGTCGTCGATTCAGCCCTGCGTGTCGTAATGGGTGTTTTGCTCGACCCGGCTGACGCGCCGAGCAACGACCTGGAGTACACCGATGGCGCTTATGTCGACGCAACCATGTTTGACGAAGCGTTCCCGTATCTGAAGAGCCCGATTGCTGGTTCTCCGAACTCGACGCCATAAGCAAAGCGAGATAATAGTATGTACAAAACCATAGCTACTGTAGCGCTCGCTGCGCTGCTTACCGCTTGCGGTAGCAGCGACTTCGAAGTGCCTTCATCACCCCCGGTTGTTACACCACCTCCGGCACCGACGAAACTAAGCTTTAGCCAGTTCGTCAAGGACCAGGTTAATAACACGACCGATACGCGTACCCCGGTCGACATTAACCAGCTCGACTTCGAGTTCGATGCCGAAGACGATCCACAGGCTTTCGACAGCCTTTTTGGCGACGGAACCTGAACCTTGGGCCCCTGGCATAAAGCCTGGCCACGCCGGCGCGACGACCTGTTCGTCGCGTCGGCATTTTTGCTCCTGGTGCTTATCGCGCCCGCGTATGCTAATTCGTATACCCCCGCCGATCGCGATGTCGTGCTGGCGACAATTGCACCGGTGGCGCACGAACAACGCGAGCGCATAGCTTCATTGCGCAGCGAACTGGAGCGGGACACAGGCCGTGCTGATATCGCGGTATCGCTTGTACGTTTGTACCAGGATATCTATTCGCAATCCGGCGATCCGCGTTACATCGGCTATGCCGAATCTGCTGTTGCCAAAGTATCGCAACCTCATCCGGTGGATCTGCGCCTGCAATCGGCACGCTTGCTGCAGGCACGCCACGATTTTCAGGGCGCCCGCAGGCTTCTCGATGAGGTAGTGGCAACCGATCCCACAAATGCCGAAGCGTGGTCACTACTGACCTCACTTGCCGTGTTGCGGGGTGATTACGCTACCGCACGCAATGCCTGCGCGCGCATGGCGCTGCTCGGCTACGCCAGCAGGGCGATCGTCTGCGGCACCGAACTGGCCAGCCTCCACGGCCGGTCCGCCGAGGCCTACGAAAACCTCAGCAATCATCTTTCGAAAATCGACGATCCCGATGTCGCCAGCTGGGCGCACCAGGTCGCAGCCGATATCGCCTTGCGGCTGGACAGAACTGAGCGCGCGATCGTGCACGGTCGACAATCGCTGACGCTTAAATCCAGTCTCTACGGTGTCGTGCGACTGAGCGATTTCCTGATGCGCGACGACCGCTACGAAGAAGCACTCAAACTGCTACAGACGCAGCCCCGGACCGACGCTGTCGTTTTGCGACAAGCCCGGGCGAATAAAGCATTAGGGAAATCTGTCAATGAAGAACTACTGGCGCAGCGCATGACGGCGATACAACGTCGTGGAGACACCGCGCACGCGCGTGAGGAAGCCTATTACGCCCTGTATATCGCAGATGATGACGAAATGGCGGTCGACGCTGCGGCTCGCAACTGGGACATGCAGCGCGAGCCGATCGATGCAGAGTTGTTGCTCCGCGCAGCGGCACGGCGTGGAGATGCCGCGGCGGCAGCGCCGGTACTGACATGGTTACGCGGCAGCGACGATCAGGCGCTAATGCGCATCGCAGGTGACCTGTAATGAAGCTAATCCTAACGACGTTAATGGTGTTGTTCCCATTGAGTGCCATCGCGCACCAGGCCAGCGACAGCTACCTGTGGCTCGAAGCTGAAGGTGCAAACGTCAGCGGTCGCTGGGATGTCGCAATCACCGATCTCGAAATGCTGATTGGTATCGATGCCGATGGCGATGGCGAGATTACCTGGGGTGAAGTCAGCGACCGCGGCGATGCCATTGCCAATACGCTGCTAAGCCAATTGACAATCGGTGTGGACGGTCGTGAGTGCGCACTGAGCAGCGGATCATTGCAGATCGCGCCGCACGCCGGCTCCAACTATGTCTCAGTGGTGCTCGCAGCGCAGTGTCCGCAAGCTGTCGCAGCACCGGTGGTCAGTTACAACCTGCTGTTTGCTGTTGACCCTGGGCACCGCGGGTTGATGCGCTTCGAACATGACGGGCAACAGGTTGCGACGGTGTTTACGCCAGGGTCCAGGGAATGGACATGGCCCGCATCTGAACAGGCCTCTGTGGCAGCGACGCTGCTGACTTTCATCGTCGAGGGGATCTGGCACATATGGATCGGTTACGATCACGTCGCATTCCTGGTTTTGCTGCTACTGCCAGCAGTGCTGAGGCGGCGCGAAGGTCAATGGCTACCGGCGCAGCGGCTGACCGACATTGCTGTGGATACAACGAAAATCGTTACCGCGTTTACGCTGGCGCATTCAGTTACTTTGGCGGCAGCTGCGTTGGGCTGGGTCAACCCGCCAATGGGTATAGTCGAAGCGAGCATCGCATTGTCCGTCGTACTGGCTGGCTTGCATAACATTTTTCCGGTTCGTGTCGGGCCACGGTGGTTGCTGGCCTTTGTCTTCGGGTTGGTGCACGGTTTTGGTTTTGCCAACGTCCTCGGTGAGCTCGGTGCAGGCGCCACGCTGGTAACCGAACTTATTGGATTTAATCTTGGTGTTGAGATTGGTCAGCTCGCCATCGCGGCCGTGGTACTGCCACTAATCTATGCTCTGCGAAATGTCGTTTTCTATCGTCGGGTACTAGTACCGGCGGTGTCGGTAGCGACGGCATTGGTCGCCACGCACTGGTTGCTGGATCGCACAATTCTCTGATCCGCTGGGTGCAGGCCCCGAGGCGTCGACAGCATGAGTGCCAATCAGGAAAATCCGGGCAAACAGGAGCAACGCGGCAGACGACGGGCTGCCACGGCACGTCTTGTCTACGTCAACGAATTTGACAAGGGTTACCGGCGACGCAAACACGGCCGCGGGTTTCTCTACCTGTCAACGCGTGGCAAGCCGCTGCGTTCGAAGCAAACGTTGCAACGTATAAAGCAACTCGCTATTCCACCAGCCTGGACCGAAGTCTGGATCTGTCCAAAAACAAACGGCCATATTCAGGCCCGCGGTCGTGACCAGGCCGGGCGTCGCCAGTACATATATCACCCGCGCTGGGCAGCGGTCAGTGCCGCGGCCAAGTTCGATCGTCTCGCGGTTTTGGCGGCGGTGCTGCCTCGAATCCGACGGCGCGTGCGGCGTGATCTCCGAGGTGACAAGCTTACGAAGAAGCGCGTGACTGCTGCCGCGATACGCCTGATCGACAAAGCCGGGATTCGTGTAGGCAACGAAGTCTACACCCGTACCCACGGTACCCGCGGGGTTACAACGCTCGGCCCTGAACATGTCGAGATAGAGGATATGACGGTGTCGTTGGAGTTCCCGGGCAAGAGTGGCAAGCGGCGAGATATCGACCTGCGCGACCAAAAACTGGCAAGCATCATTGATCGCTGCGAGGACATCGGGGGCCAGTTTCTTTTTTGCTACCGTGATGACGACGACGGTTACCAGCCGCTCGACTCTGGCGATGTTAACGACTACTTGCTGGAAGTAGCCCGAGAGCCCATCACAGCAAAAGACTTCCGCACCTGGGCCGGTAGTGTGCACGCCCTGAAGTTACTGAGTGCCGAATCACCGGTGGTAACGGAGCGCGGGCGGAGGAAGAGGGTAATTGCTGCAGTCAAAGCGACTGCAGAATTGCTAGGTAATACCCCTGCGGTATGTCGCAATAGTTATATCCACCCGGCGTTGCTGGCTGCGGCCGAGTCCGGCGAACTGGACCAGCTGCTGCACGCCGCGCGGGCTCACTGCAAGCAGGTTGCAGAGCTTACGGTAGATGAGTGTCGATTCGCAGCACTGCTACCTCACCTGGCGTAGTCGGTACCTGTGTCAGGCATCTTCAGCATCGGCGTTGGCGTTGCCGACCACCAGAAAATAAAGCGCAATCAGGGCCAGCACGACCTGGAATTCCATGCCACCCATTGGGAATTCCTCGGTTGGAGTAAAACTCCAGCGCGGAGCGTGCACCATCATTATTGCGCCGAGCATGACGGGTACGATTGCCAGGGCCGACAGCCGGGTAATCGTCGCATTAGTAAATGCCCCGATGACGATACCAATGCCACCCGCCAGTTCTGCGAACGTGACCAGTGCGGCGATGAACAGCGGCAGCCCACTCATCTCGACGAAACCGCCGATATTGGCGGCTTTGCCAATGCCGTGGAACAACATTACCGACGCCAGCGCGATGCGCAGCAGCCAGTGAGCATGGGGGGCGAATTGACCGAGGGCGCTCATGATGATGGCTCCTGAGTTGGGTGCGACGATTGTAGCAGGGAGTGTGCAGGTGCCGCGATCCGTCCGGCTGACGCCGCTCCTACTGTGGGGTGGCTCAGTATTTCGTACACTGACGATGAATTAACCTGGGGTAGACAACATGACTTTTCTCAAGGCTTTTGCTGGCGCGGCTGTCGCTTTTCTCGTTATCGATGCAGTGTGGATCGCTTTCGTCGTCAAGCCTTTCTACGACAGGGAGGTCGGTAGTCTGTTGCGGGAATCACCGAATTTGGCAGCGGGCGCGGCTTTCTACCTGTTGTATGCGGCCGGTATCGTGCTGCTTGCTGTTAACCCGGCGTTGACGACGGCGTCTATGAAGACAGCAGCAATCAATGGCGCTGTACTCGGAGCCGTAGCCTATGGAACCTATACCGTGACTAACTATGCCGTGCTCAAGCAATGGAGTATGAGCCTGGTGGTTAGCGACATCCTGTGGGGCACATTCCTGACCGCCGTTGCGGCGGTTTGTGGCTACTTTGTCGGACGGCTGTAATTACCGGATTGCGTATCCCGGGAGGGAATCGCCGCTAGTGCTCTTCGTCATCCCACAGGCGTACACCACCGAGAATGCCCGCAATATTGTCTACCCGACGCACACCGGCAGGAAGGTCAACCGTGAGTTTTTTGGTATTGCCACCGCCGATATAGAGCACACGCGGGTTCCATACGGGTAGTACCTGGTCAATAACGCGTAACACGCGACGACTCCATTTCTTGTTACCGGCATCACGCCGCGCCGCATCGCCGACACGTTCCTCGTAAGTTAGTCCTTTCTCGAAGGGATGATGACCCAATTCGAGATTGGGGCATAAGTGACCGTTGGTGAAGATCGCGGCACCCATTCCTGTACCGAGAGTCAGAACCATTTCGACCCCGGCACCCTCAATCGCGCCATAACCCTGCATGTCGGCATCGTTTATCGCGCGACACGGTTTGCCGGTAGAGTCACTTATTCGCGCCGCCAGCGGAATATTGGTCCAGTCACCATCGAGATTGGGTGCAGAGCGTGTGACACCGGACTCGACGATGCCCGGGAATCCGACCGACACCCGATCGAATGGGGGCTGTTCGGCAATCAGCTCCCCGATAACCGTGAAGACAGCCTCGGGATCCGCATCTTTTGGCGTTTCGATCCGCAGCCGCTCGTTTACTGGTTTGGCGTCAGTGTCGAGAACCATACCCTTGATGCCCGAACCACCGATATCGATGCTTAAGGTCAACATGCCGTGCTCCAATCTTCGTCCAAAAAGCAGGATATACTCTGTCCGTGATCGACGCACACCACCAGCCGCGCTGTTGCGGCAAGAGCACTTCCCCGAGTCGAAAGCGTCCCCGCTGGCCGCACAGCACGAGGTCGTTTGCATGAACCTGGGTATGAGCGACAGGGTACGGCCACTGGTCGCGGCAGTGCGCGATTTCATCGACGAGCGGATCATACCCGCGGAACGCACTTTCCGCGCCGAGATCAATGATGGAAAGCGATTTGAGCTGTCTGACAAGCAGCGCCAGATTCTCGATGACCTGAAGAGCGCAGCGCGCAAGCAAGGCTTGTGGAACTTCTGGCTGACAGAACCCGAAGCGGGTGGCGGTGCCGGCCTCTCAACCGTGGAGTACGCCTGGCTGGCGGAAGAAATGGGTCGTTCGCAACTGGCCGCCGAGGTTTTTAACTGCAACGCGCCCGATACCGGGAATATGGAAGTGTTGCTGCGCTATGGCAGCGACCAACAGAAGGCGCGGTGGCTGCAGCCGTTGCTTGAAGGTCAGATTCGCTCGGCATTCGCCATGACCGAACCCGGGGTCGCCTCATCCGACGCCTCGAATATCAGCACCACAGGAATCGAGCGTGACGGCAGCTGGGTCATCAATGGCGAGAAGACTTATATCACCGGGGCCGGTGACCCCCGTTGTGCAGTAATGATCGTTATGGCCCTGACCGATCCGGATGGGCCGAAACGACAACGGCATTCACAGATACTGGTGCCGACAGACACCCCAGGTGTCGAGATCGTTCGTCCGATGGAAGTGTTTGGTACCGACGACGCGCCGTCAGGGCATATGCATCTGCGCTTCAGTGATGCCACGGTCCCGCTCGATCATGTTATCGCGGGGCGTGGACGCGGCTTCGAAATCTCGCAAGGCCGACTCGGACCCGGTCGAGTCCATCACTGCATGCGTGCAATCGGGCTCGCCGAGAAAGCGCTCGATCTTATGTGCCGGCGCGGCCTGGAGCGAACGGCGTTTCGTAAACCCATCGCCTGGCTTGGTGGCAACCCGGAAAGAATTGCCAGGGCTCGCATCGATATCGACATGGCCAGATTGCTGACCTTACGCACAGCCTGGGAGATTGATAATAACGGTCTCGATGTTGCACGCGTTTGGATTTCGAAAATCAAGGCTAATGTGCCAGCCGTCGTGACCCGAGTCATAGACGATGCTATCCAGTTGCATGGTGCGGCGGGGCTTTCTCAGGACACGGAACTGGCGACGATGTACATGGCGGCAAGGGCCTTGCGCATAGTCGATGGACCCGACGAGGTTCACGCCATGGTGGTCGCCCGCGACACACTTAACCCGTACCGCTGATTGTTTCGCGACAAAGGCGTTGCTAGATGGACATACGGACCAAACTGGCGCTGGCACTGGTAACAGTCGCGCTGACCAGTATGTTCCTGATCGGTAGCTTCGCGTACCGGGTCTCGGCAGACCTGTTGCAGGAAATCAGCGAACGTCAGCTCGATGCACTGGCCGAGGCCAAGGAACAGGACCTGCAGAGCCTGCTCGAGGGCTGGCGCAATGACGTGCGCCTGATCCGCAGCCGCACCCAGTTGCGTCTGCGCCTGCGCGATCTGCAGGATGGTCCCGATCCCGAAGCCGTCACCGACATGCAACGCATCATCGACGATGCATTGAGCTCAACGGAGGACGTGCGCCGGATTACCATTTTCGATCGAGCGGGGAACATCGCCGTCTCCACCGGCCGCTCCCAGATGCCGGCCAGTATTTCATCAGACCTGGCTAATGATGAAGTCCGCTATATCGGGTTCTTCGTCCATCAGCGGCCACACCTGGTGTTTCACTCCAGGATTCGGATCGACAACGAGACGATAGGGGGCCTGGAGGTTGTTATCGCCGCAACCCAACTCGAATCGGTGGTGCGAAACTATCGCGGGTTGGGTGAAACCGGTGAGACGCTGGTATTCGCAGAGCTACCCGGGCAGCGATACGTTTTGCTGCACGGTCTGCGTCATAGTGACAAGGTACCTGTCTGGGATAACCCGCCGGGCTATGTGCGCGCGGCCGGTGCCGGTGTGGAGCAGGTATTTACCGAGAACACCTACGATTACCGCGACAAGGCAGTGTGGGTTGCGACCCGTTCCCTTGAAGACCCGGGCTGGGGGCTGGTCGTTAAGGTCGATGCCGACGAGGAAACGCTGCGCGCCCGGGCGTTGCGATCGCAGCTCATCGACCTGGGCCTGGCATTGGGTGCGTTCGCTATTTTGGGTGGCACCTTGCTCGGTTTCTACCTGGCCCGTCCTATTCGTGAACTGGCCAGCGTGATTGAGCGTGCCAACGAAGGCGATGCCAGTGCCCGGGCGGACGAGACCGCCGACGATGAAATCGGTTTTCTTGCGGCGACGCTCAACGCCTATCTTGATAAACATGGTCCCCACGGTGTCGATCGCGACAATGACGATAGACGCACTTGACCTGCTGCGACTGGTCGGCGGACTGGTTTACCTGGTGCTCGGCGGTGACCTGCTGGTTCGTGGTGCCCTGGCTGTGGCACGTCGAACGGCTATCCCGCCAGTCATAGTCGGGCTGACGGTCGTCGCGCTGGGCACCTCTGCCCCGGAACTGGTGATCTCGGTCTATTCTTCTTTGTCAGGTTTCACCGGTGTTGCCATAGGCAATGTGGTGGGTAGCAATATCGCGAACGTACTGCTGGTGCTGGGCGCGCCGGCGCTGATCAGCCCCATCCGCGCCGACGCGCCGGGCCTGCGCCGCCAGACGGGATTCATGCTCGCAGCCACGGTTATTTTCGTCGGCCTGGCTTATAACGGTACGCTCGCGCCGCTCGAAGGGTTGCTGCTGTTGTTCCTGCTATTTGCGGCGATGGTATCGGTGTACGTTTTTGGAATCGAGGTGCCGGGTGCCGACGAGGTCGACGAGGCCCGGCAATTGCAACGTGTGCTCGGCTTGCCCAACAACCAGGTCACTGCAATCGTGTTCATCGTGGCTGGAATCGTCATGTTGCCACTCGGTGCCGACCTGACAGTCGATGGTGCGGTGGCGATTGCAGCGGTCTTCGGCATACCAGAGGTTGTTATTGGCAGCACGATAGTCGCGCTTGGAACGTCATTGCCGGAACTGAGTACGACACTGATCGCCGCGTTTCATCGCAGCTCCGACATCGCCATTGGCAATGTTATTGGCAGTAATGCCCTCAACATCCTGCTCGTGGCCGGCGCTTCGGCCGCTATTGCGCCGCTTCCGGTACCCCCCTCATTGCTGGTTATTGACGTATGGATCCTGCTGGCTACGGCCGCGCTGATGCTGTTATTCGTCATGCGACGCTGGCCGGTCGGCCGGGCTGCTGGCGTGGTAATGCTGGCGGGGTACGTAGGGTACTTCACCGCCATCCTGTGACGGCGGTCCGACTCGGATCGGCCGTCTTCTAAAGATAGAATAACGTTATGGATACCTTGCTGGTCGCGGCGTTTTACCGCTTTGTCGAGTTACCCGATTACGAAGCGCTGCGCGGGCCGCTGCTGGCAGCCTGTCGTGCCCACTCGGTACGCGGCACTATCCTGCTGGCAGCAGAAGGTATCAACGGTACGATCGCAGGTGAGCCTGGTGCGGTACAGGCCGTTATCGACTACCTGCGTCGGGACCCACGCTTTGCCGACTTGCAATACAAGGGCTCACAGACGACCGAGATCCCGTTTCACAGGATGAAGGTCAAGCTGAAGAACGAAATCGTGACCCTTGGCGTTCCGGACACGGATGCGGCGCGCATGGCTGGCACCTACCTTGATGCAGCCGAATGGAATGAGATGCTGGCCGACCCGGATGTGCTGGTTATCGATACGCGCAATCGCTACGAGGTCGATATTGGCAGTTTCCCCGGTGCCGTGTCGCCACAGACTACCTCGTTTCGCGAATTCCCTGCATTCGTCGAGTCGCAACTGCGGGGACAGGAACAACGCAAGGTGGCGATGTTTTGCACCGGCGGGATTCGATGCGAGAAAGCGACAGCCTACCTGCGATCACAGGGTTTCGATGATGTTTTTCACCTGCGTGGCGGTATTCTCGGTTACCTGGAATCGGTGCCCGAGTCCGACAATCGGTGGCAGGGCGATTGCTTCGTATTCGACGAACGAGTCGCCGTTGATCGCAATCTCGAGAAGGCCGACTACGTCATGTGCCGCGCCTGTCGTCGGCCGGTGTCACCCGAGCAGCAGGCATCGCCCGATTACGTTGAAGCCGTGTCCTGTCCCGGCTGTATCGATGAATACGATGACCAGCGCCGCCAGCGGTTTGCCGAGCGCGCCCGACAGGTACGACTGGCTGAACAGCGCGGGCAAAAGCACATCGGTGTCCCGATGACCGGTCCCGAGGGTGACGACGAACAGGATTAGGCTACCGGGCCTCAGCTATCTTCGTCGTAGCGCGCGACCGGTAGCTTCCAGCCATGACGGATGGCCATGAAGCGCAGGAAAAAGCACAGGCCGGCGCCAGCAGCCATAAGTGGCAGGTCCGGGAGTCCGAGCCACTTGCCGGTCACCAGTAGCGCAGCACCGGCGAGTGCAGCAATGGCATACAGCTCGGAGCGCAGTACGCGCGGCACTTCGGCTACCAGCACGTCGCGCACGATGCCGCCACCGATTCCTGTCAGCATACCCATTAAAACGGCGGCAACTGGCCCGAGGCCATAGTTCAGAGACTTCAGGGCGCCGGCGACGCAGAAAAGGGCCAGCCCCATCGCGTCAAAAACCTGTACCGGGTTCTGCAGTCGCTCGATAAGCGCATAGCGATAGAAGGTGATGACCCCGGCGGCACAGGACACGGCAACGTAGCGCCAGTCGGCGAAGGCGGCCGGCGGTACAGCGCCAATGATCAGGTCGCGGATCAGGCCACCACACGATGCCGCAGCAAAAGACAGCACCAGCACGCCAAACAAGTCGAGTTGGCGGCGCACGCCAAGCATGGCGCCACTAATAGCGAATACAAAGGTCCCAACGAGGTCCGGTATATACAGCAGCCAGCTTGTCATGATGGTTCTGTTGCGCGCCCGGTGGTGCTCGTCGATCGCCCGGTCATTGCCGTGCCAACCGATTCGCTCACTGCGGTTGCAATAACTCCATCAACGCGAGGACAGTCGCCTCCACACCCAGCGTGACCGCTCCCCGTGGCTCGATGCGGAACAACGGCGAGTGATGCGATGGTACCGCCGGCCCGTCTCCGGCGGCCGCATCGATTGCTGTCTGCGGGGTGCCACCGATGGCGAAATAGGTGCTCGGAATATAGGGATCGGTGGTAAAAAACGGGAAGTCTTCGGCGCCCATACCAAGTCGTTTGTCGTCGTGAAAAATATCTTCGCCGAGTTCACGCGACCAGACTTCTTTCAGTTGACGTGTCAGCGGAATGTCATTCAGCGTCGGCGGATAGCGGTCGCTAACGCGCACGATGACCTCGGGCAATTTGTCGTCGGGTAAGCCGGCTGCGCGACCCAGGTTTTCCGCAATTCGTCGAATCCCATTAAGCAGGGTCTCGCGTGTTTCCTCGCTTTCGTTGCGCACCGTAATCTGCAATTTGGCCTGGTCGGAGATGATGTTGTGCTTGGTACCGCTATGGAATGAACCAACGGTAATGACCCCGGGTTCTCGCGGAGGCAGAGTCCGACTGACCAGTGTTTGCAGCGATAGCACGATTTGCGAAGCCAGCACGATCGGGTCGACAGTGGCATGCGGGGAGGCACCATGCCCGCCGATGCCGTGGACGATAAGGTCAACCGAATCGACACCAGAGTAGGGTGAGCCCTCGACTGCCTTGATTTTGCCGAGCGGTATCTCGGAACTGACGTGAAAAGCCAGCGCATAGTCGGGTTGTCCGAAGCGCTGCCACAGGTCGTCCTGCATCATCAGGTTGGCGCCACCGATGGCCTCCTCGGCGGGCTGCCCGATTAACAT
>JABDKV010000094.1 GCA_013002045.1 Gammaproteobacteria bacterium | reverse complement strand
CATCCTTCAAAACTTCTTCCAGCACGGGAGGGCCAGTCCTGACTCCTCCGACAACCTAAATAATAGGGAAAACACCTTAGATAGCCTATGAGGGAAAACCCCCAGATGGCAGGGTGCTTCCACCCAGCTCTTCACGCGATCTACACTCCCCTATATTAACAAATTAATTACAATAATATCAATGAGATACAAGCCGGTTCCGGCTTCTTCGTCCGGAATCCGGCTGCATCCCGGTCTCCCCTTTTGAGGACCGTATGGGCGGATTGCACCCCAATGTCAAACAACAGGCTTCGATTCGCGCTCTGTGAGCCATAGCAGTCAGCCCGGCGGCAACGGACGCACCCGCACACTGCCCTCGGAGCTGTTCAATATAATCCGCGGGCCACCACGTCCCAGGACCACGGCGGCCCGATGGGGCTGGTCCTGGACTCGCTCGTAACCCGGCAGCGAGATACGCACCGGTCCTGCCGCCGCGGCAATGAGCTCGAGGTTTGCCTCGGGCAGAAACCAGGCGTTTATCTCCCCGCGAGTCTCAATCGTCAGCGCCCGCGATGGCGACACGGCTCGCAATGCATAGTCGACATTGCCGCTGTCGGTTTCGACATCGACATGGTGAGCGGTCTCGACAGATACGGCGCCACTGGTGGTGCGTATCCGACCGTGGCCGGCATACTTGAGTTCGGCCAGGTTGCCAGCCGTTTCCAGCTCGACTTCCTTGCCTGGCGGCAGCAGCACTGACATATCGACACGCCCACGAGGTCTTTCGTTACTGGCGATGACCGTTATTGCACGAACACCGTCGTCGTCATCGATGCGGATATTGAAGTCTTCGTCGCCGTGCTGCTGCACCTGGCTCGTGACCAGTACACTGCCACGTCGACTGGTGCGCACGCGCACGTCACCATAGGGGTTGACGATACTAAAGGCCGCATCGGCTGCTACCGGGCCTTCGTACTGGTCCCGGTGGTGCGTCCATCCCTCCTCCACCGCAGGTGCCGCCAGCTTGCCGGCCGTGCAGGCCGCGAGCAGCACCAGGCTCAGGCTGGCGACGCCTGCATAACACAGGCGTCGCCATGTCGTAATGTGACTACGGTGCCAGTCCACTGGGCCCCGGCGCACTGCCAAAGTCTTCGCGCATTTCCGTCAGGTCAAACGAGTTAACTACCCCGTTGCAGGTAATGTCGGCATCGTTTTCACCAGTCATGCCGAAGTTCTCGCGCAACTGTGTCAGGTCGAATGAATTGACAATGCCATTGTTGTCGAGATCGGCATCGCAGACATTGCCATAGATGTCGCCATTGGTATTGCACTGGTCGGGGTTCGCCTCCAGCAGACAGTTGTCACAGGCATCACCAACCGTATCGCTGTCGGTGTCGGCCTGATCGGCATTGGCCGTTTGCGGGCAATTGTCAATCTCGTTGGCAATGCCATCGAGGTCGGCATCGCCACAACTGGCGAAGCGAAAGTTGGCAACAACCGTGTGCCAGCGACCGTTGTCTTTGACCCGATTGTTTGTGGTCCAGAAGGTGCAGCCATCAACCGGGTCGACAACGGTATCGGCGTAATCACCCCAGCGGTTTGACAGGTTTGAGGCGTTACTCTCGACGATACTGATTTCACCCTGGGTCATGACACCGAGAGGATCCGATGCCCGCCGCCCCGTGTAACGTATCGCCGGATGCAGTACTTCGGAACTGACGCTATAGGTGACCGCGATATTGCCATCCTTGTCCATCGCACTGGCGCCCATCCAGCGATCGTCGTCGTCTGGCGAGTAGGTACCCTCCTGATACACCGACCAGCTCCCCGCGGGCGGTCGTCGCAATTCGATCCAGCGAATACCGCCATGCTCTGGGGTGTCGCCCACATCGGTAACCAGGTTACCGAGCAAAGTCTCGTGCGTGCCGAAATTGCGGTATGCCCAACGGAACATCACCACTTCGCGCAACGGGTCCAACGTCGTGCTGGTGCCCGGCTGGCGAAAACACTCGAATGCCGACAGACCGCAGATCTCGGAACTGAATTCCGCAACCGGAATGTTAATCGGTCCGGTAATGGTCGTATTGGCCGGCACGAGAAAGTCGACTGAGTATTCCCAGATCTCGAGGAAGTCATTGTTTGGGTCATGCGAACCCGGGTTGTGCACCTCGTCGTCACGGTGTCTTACCAGGTAGTTGGGGCTACCTGCCGGTGGTGGCGTTGCGCCATCGATGTCAGCCGGCGTGAACGCCTGGAAACTGAAAGCGGGCAGCGATGCTGGCGCCGGTATCGTCCGCTGCGGCGTGATTGGCAGGCCATTTTCATATTGGGCGCGATCTATCGCGTAGATGGCAGACCCATCCGCGAGGTTTTCGTTTGTTGTGACGTAGATACCGTCGCCCCAGATGCCGAACTTGGGGTAATCCGGTAGCACCGGTGTCGCAATCGTATAACCGAACCAACCCCCGAGCGGATCCGATGTCTGCGAAATGTACATGCAGATCGTGTTGTTCACTGCAGCGCCGATCTCGGCCATCATCCAGCGTTGCGCGATTTCGTCATACATGACAATCGGGTCAGAGAAACCGGCGGGAGACGCACACGGCGTACCAACCTGGGCGATCAGCAACGAAATCTTGGTTGGCCCCGCGACTAACGCACCGGTGTTTTTGTCGTAGACCACGAATACACCACCTGGCACCGGGGTCAGGCTGCCGTTGGCGGCCGCGATTACGTAATTGGCGCCGACATCAAGCACCGGGTCGGATGGATTAATTCCCTGGTAGTCGATGGCATCAATGGTGAAAATCGGTGCGCTGAGATCGGTAGCACCACGGACTGCGTTGTTGCGATCGTACTCGTGCTGGCGCCCAACCAGCGGATCTGGTCCGGCTTTGGCGGGCGTGACCTTAACCTCCCTGCCCTTCTTGTCGGGAACTTCGCGCACGGCATCGCCCGGATGCCAGGCATCGGCAGTGGGCAAATCCCTGACATCACCATCGAATATGGCGGGTGCAAACGGCCCGAGCACTTCAGCGCCGCGGATCGTTATTGTCTCAAAGCTGCCAGGCTGGGTTGCGGGGGCTTCGTTAGCCTGCGCCTGACAGAAAATTAGTGCGCTGATCGCGCCGAGTACACATCGCTTGTGCATAGCACTGCTCCGGTTTGAAAGCCTGCCCGGGTAGTCTGGGCGAAACCGCAGCACAGCATCAATCGGGGCTTTCCCCCAGACCGCCCAAGGCAAACACCTGATTTTTTGCCTGAAAAAAGAAAAGCCCCGCCGAAGCGGGGCTTTCCAGTAGTTGCAGTGTGTAACTGCTTATCGTTATTGCGGTAAACCACTTGGGCCCGGGGGCTGCCCGAACATGTTGCGCATCATCATCAGGTCAAACGAGTTGGTGATGCCGTTGCAGTTCAGGTCTGACTCGGGATGCGAGGTCGAACCGAAGTTGTCCCGCATGATGTTGAGGTCAAACGAGTTGACTATCCCGTTGTTGTCGAGATCGGCATCGCAATGGTTACCGAAGATGTCGCCATTGGGACCATCGTTGGCATTGCACTGCGACGGGTTCACGACCGTCAGGCAGTTGTCACACGAGTTCATGACACCGTCGCCATCATTATCTGGTGTACCACTGATAGCAATGTTGATCATGCCCTGCGCGGAATTGCCGTTGCCATCCTCAATCGTGTAGGTCAGTGACTCCGTCCCGGTCAGGCCAGGATTCGGACGATACTCGACCCGCTGGCCGTTTACTGTCTCGAGAATCACAGCAGTACCCATCGTTGCACCCGTCACACCAGTGATCGAGATCGGGTCGTTCTCAGGATCGCTGTCGTTGGCGAGCACATCGATGATCACCGGATGACAGGCATTGGTGGTTGCGGCATCAGCAATCGCGTCGGGTGCCAGGTTGGAGCAACCGGCTGGGTTAGCCGCAACCGACCAGGCCGGATCGATGACGCCGTAGGAACCCTCGCCCGACAGGCTATCTGGCATGTTATCCGGCGTAATCGTTACCAGGCCAACATTCAGCCTTGCGCGGATCTTGAACGAGTGCAGAAGATCGGTCGGTGAAACACCCAGCGCGCTCATCGGCACGACGATGATAATTTTACCGTCGGCCGCAGTGCTTTGCGCTGCAGCAAGTGTGCCCGGGCTGGTCGCCGGATCGACACCATTTCCGAAACCGTAGGTGAACCGCGGCGCCAGCGGTGTGCCGACAACGGTATCCATCCGTACGAAAGCATCGCAGAAGCCAGGTTCGCCGATCGGCGGATTGTCACAGGCCCCCGGAGTGGGGTCGCCCGGCAGCTCAAACTGCAAAGGCCAGTAGGCGTTAGGCGGCAATACATCGGTGCTTTGTACATCGATAATGAACGCCACGTTGCCTGCGCCGTAGACATCTTCGTTCTGGGAGATCCCCAGGCGAAGCATGTCGAGTGCAGCCGAGCCCGGCTGACCTGCAACAGGGTTACCGGCAGTCAGGATGTCGTTGGCGTTGTCGTCAAGGACTTTTTTACCCAGCGGCGAGCAAGGCCCCGGACCTGGGTCGGTCATGCCACCCGGGAAGAGGCGGTTGTCGCAGTCAGCTTTCAATGGGCTGAATGTGCCGTTCGGTCCGCGACTGTAGCCAACGCTGTTAACCGCGAGGACTTCGTAATAAGTCCCCGGTGGGTCCAGCTGCCCGTTCGGATCGGTGTGGCTGCGGAAGTTCTCCGGAACCGTGGCAATCACGCTACCGTTCTTGCGAACCTCGTAACCGGTGATGTCATTGCCGCCATCGCCCGGCTCGTGCCAGGTCACGGTGACATCGGTGGGACCGTCATTGACTGCTTCAGCCAGCGGCCAGTCAGGAACACCGCTGCGCTCGGCATCGTATGCAGCAAGCAGACCTTTCGGGCTCTTCAGGCGTGCAATCGTAGCCGTACGGTTCTGGGTCACAATGGCCGGGTTGGTCACGCAATCACCGGTGCAACCATCGGCGAAGAATGCGACCGGGCGGCCACGCTTGTCCATCTGGATATCGTTAAAGTCGAGCAGGTTGCGGTTGCTTGGGCAAGTCGTGCCCTGATCGCAAATGACGCCACGCTGTACCGGATCGCCATCGGTGACGTTTGTGATACTCCAACTCAAACCACGGTCGAAGGTCATTGCGATATAGAGATCCCATACGGCAGTGTTGTTCTGGTCGGTGCCCAGAGAACCGGGGGTTGTGGTACCGAGGAAGCCAAACGCAGCGCGATCACCGTCTCCGGCTACCATTGTGGAGAATGAGGTTGTCCTGATGACACCATCCGAAACGTCGATCGGCTCTGCCCACGTGTCACCGCCGTCCAGCGAAACAGACGCCATCGGTGCACCACCCTGATCCATGCCCATGTATACGGTGCCATCGGTTGCGACGCCGATTGACGGATCCCATTCCCCGGCAGTGGTGTTAGGCACATGCGCGATGCGCCAGGTCAGACCAGAGTCTTCGCTGATGGCAACACCTTGCTGGCCGTTACAGGACTTGTTAGGAACGTATAGCCAACCACGATAAAGCGTATTTGAGTTTTCCCACGGCGATACTTTGAGGTGTCCATGAAGACCCGAGCAATCAGAGAGCGTCCACATCGGATTGGCTGGCCCGAATGTCAGCCCCCCATCGGTAGAAAAGCCGGCCTGTGCCAATGCGATATCCTGAGAGGCATACCAGACTCCATGTCCCGCCGACACGTGCGGATCGGGTACGCCGCTACCGATAAGCGTCGAACGAAGGGGCTCTGTAAAGGGTCCCGTACCGAGCGTTTGATGATCGACACCCGGATTCAGGGGAGCGCCAGTTGTGCTCAGAACCCAACTGTCACCGTTATCGTCTGATAAGCCTAGTAGCGAGCTTTTGACCGCGAGTTGATCGGAGAAATATCGACCCGTTACCGGATCGACCAAGCCGATCGGATCCAACGAGACTACATGGTTCGGTACGCTAATATCCTTCCAGGCACCGTCGGTCAGGTACGTTGCCGGCGCGGTGCAATCGTTGGGCTCGACACGCAACGTCGTCAGGCTGGAAACGAACATTATCGAACCGCCGTTGTCACCGCCTATCTGTCCATCCGGGTTCTCGTCATTCCAGTTGATACCACCAGACGGCTCACCACCCTGGCTGTTGGCAGGATCAACATAGATGTAAAACTCGATGTCTTCGTTGCCCGGCGGTGGCGGATCAACGCAGACTTCCTGCATCGACGCCGTGGCGGCATAGCCGAGCTGGGTAGCAAACGGAGAGGCTGCAACCGTGTAAATACCGGCAGGAGGATTGGTGAGCGTGGCCACCTCAAGAGCGCCCGGCGCGTTACCGGAGCTGGCCAGAACCGTTGTGCCATCCGGAGCATAGACTTCGAGATCCCAGTCGTCGCCACCGGCTGGCTGCAAGGAGACCGTAACGTTGTAGTTGCAGGTCGCGTGCGGAACTATGGTCAATGCGAAGTTGTCACATGCCGCATTGGACGCGCCGCCACAACTGGCGTTCGCAGTCGCACCCGCATACGGGGTAGTGCTCGCCCATGCGGCGGTGTCATTGATGGAAGGTCCGACTGTCCCGGACGCCGGTGTGGGCGTGGTTGCGTTCGCGGCAAGTGGCAGTGCTGCCACAATGCCGGCGAGCATGCCTGCCCGTAAAATCGTTGTTGCTTTCATTTTCTGCCCCGTCGATAAGGTAAAAGTGCGCCGATTTTGCAGGGCAACAAGCGACGGTGCTATCGGGAAAACATCGTAGAAAACGGGGGGAAAACCCCTCACGGGCACTGCACCATTTTGTTGAATCAATCCAGTTCGAATCGTTCTGTCCCAATGGCAGTACTCGCCGACAATTTTGGCGATTATTGTCTAATCAGGGAAAACGGCGCAGGGGAAGGCGCCAGATCGAAACGGCAGGGAAACGAGAGCCCCAAAGTGCCTTGCGGAACAATAGGCGGCTTCTGGATTACGGGATACCAGGACCGGGCGGTGAACCAAACAATTCACGGAACAGCGAAAGATCGAACGAGTTAGTCATGCCGTCGCAATCAAGATCGGTGTCAGTAACACCGGCTGAACCGAACGCGTTACGCATCGCTGTCAGGTCAAAACTGTTGATGATGTTGTTACCGTCAAAGTCGCCATCGCAAATGTTGCCAAATCCATCGCCGTCGGTATCGCACTGTGCCGGATTGGCGATGTCACGGCAGTTGTCCTGCCAGTCGTAAAGACCGTCGAGGTCGGTATCTCGAGCGTCTTCAAGTGAGAAGTACAAGGTGCCGGCCGCTGCCCGCAACAGGCCATTTACATTAGTCACGTCCTCAAGAGAACGCCACAAGTTTGGCACCTGACCTGATGTGGTGGCCGCGACCGCCGCTTCGAATGCAGCGATGTCGACCTTGGCTGCATCGATATCGTTGACCGTGAAGCTGGCCTGGGCCGAGCTAAGTAATCCCGTCAATGTGGCTTCGACCGTGTCATCGATCGCAATCGTGTGGGTCGCGATCAATGCCGACAGTCGTGCAAACTTCGTTGTGACTATCGCGGCAGGGTCGCGCTCATCGAGCACGATGAGGAATTCGGAGAATTCGCCCTGCGAACCCCGGACCCGGTAGCTCCCCTCACTAAACTCCTCAGTGATATCAACAAACGGGCCACCATCGTGTGCCGAAAACAGGCGCAATCGACTGTATGGACTGTATGGCAGGTCCGGCGTATCGAGAATGACCATCGCCACACCCTCAAATTCCAGCCCGCCTAACGCTGGCGGTGTGATATCGACAATGACGGGAAAGGCGGCCGGGATGGTGACACCCGCTGCAGGCAGCCGCAGAACTATGCCTGGCATATCGATTGGGCTGATCACCTGTGCGGTGAGTCCAAGGCTGCTGGCACTCAGGTTGCTTACTTCGGCGAAATCCGCTGTGACTTCTACCGAGTATGGGCTCGGTGCGAAGTTCTGCGTCAGCGTGCCCGGTGCGCGACCGGGCAGATCCCCTCTGGCAAAGGCCCCCTGAGCAACCGCTATAGCTATTATCAGTACGGTGCTTCTTATCACACGGTCAGTGTACGCTTTTTAACCAACAGGGTGTTAGCGTGGTGCCGTGTAAAGCAAGAAGACGTCTGATTTTCCGTTGTTTTGCAGGGGTTCCAGGCCACTGATTTGCGCATCGAAACCCTTGTTGAATAACCCCGCGGTTACCAGACCGGCCATGTTATGTAATGGCGCGACTGCGAAACCCATCTCGACACCAATACCACCCGCGGTCCAGACACCGTCGAAATTTGCATCGCGGTCCAGCGTCAGCATGAATGCGTTGGCGTCGCCCTCGCGAGCCGACATCCGCTTTTGATTCCCTGGACCGGGGTCGAAGTCTGCCTGGCCCTGGTAAGT
>JABDKV010000091.1 GCA_013002045.1 Gammaproteobacteria bacterium | reverse complement strand
CGCCACATCCGGCAGCTTCGACTGCGACCACGCAAATGCCGTGTGTTGTCGAATTTCGGGATTGGCATCGTTAAACATGAGCCGGCGCAACAACGTGCGCATTTCCGCCGCGCGTGACTGACCAATCCAGAAAATTGCATCCTTGCGATTGGCCAGCTCTGCGCCCCCGATAGCGGTCGCTTCCAGCGTCCGACGCGCCTCCGCTCCGGCGTGGAACGAGATAGCAGCGATGACTTCAGCACTGACATCGCTGCGGGGTGCTATAGCGTGCGCCAGGTGGATAACACTATCGTCGTTCCTCACCACCCCGTGCGGGTTAATCCTGGCAGACGCCTCAACCGGGCAGTCGGGCGCCAATGCCCGCACTGACTGTATCTGACCTTTCTCGAAGCGTGCGTAGATTGCAACCTCATCAGCCCCCATCTCGTCGGCATTACCGACGAACGACATGCTCTTGCCGAGTTGGCATACAACCGGGCTGACAAAATCACCGTACCGTTGATAACAGCAACCCACCGGTGCATCTCGGGTGGCTGCAACTTGCCAGCTATGCCAGCCGTCAGGCATTAACTCGGGCAGACCCGAATCTGCCGCCAGCGTGACCGGCGACCACATCAATGCGATTGCCGCGGGCTCCGAGACATGGCAAGCAAATGCAGCCACGCGCCTGATCATCGTGCACCGCCTTCGAGTGCCGCATCCACCAGTTCAAGAGCAAGGTCACTGTTCATCATTATCAGCGTCCGCAGTAGCCGCTGTTTTTCGCTGGTGTCGTTGCTTTCCCGGTAAAGCGTCACAACGCCTTCATCATGACCATGAATCAACATACCCTGCAAAGCCGCCTCTCGGACATCGCTGGAACCGCTCTCACGGTACAGGTCGAGCAGTGTGGAACCGGCTTCATCTCCGCCTATGATGCCGATGTTACGTGTTGCCCGTATTCGTGCCTCCGGATCGTTGGGGCTTCGCGCAATCTGCAGCAAGCTTTCAAGATCGCCCGCGATAGCGTATGCCTGCATCAGGCCCTCAGACGAACCGGCCTTTTCCTGGAGCTGTCGCAACATGTCGGTAGCATCCATGGCCGCCAGCGTCTGCACAGCTGCATTGAACTCCGCTTCGGACCCGGCATTCTGCGCGATATCGAAAACCAAGCGGGCATCGCCGGCGATCAGGTAGGCATTCAATACACTTGCGCGCACTTCGGGGCTGCCTTCGCGATAGAGCGAACCGAGTTGACGCAACGCATCCCGGTCCCCCGAGATACCTAGCATACGAATCGCCTCGCGTTGCAGACTGCCGCTGCCATCGGTCGCGAAGGCCAGCAATCGCTGGCGTGCTTCATCGGTATCGATCTGTCCGAGCACGAATAGCGCACGCGACTTGACGGCATCACTGTGTTCGCCATCGAGAACCTTGACTACCAACGGATAGGCGCGCCCAGACGGGGCAGTCATCAGCGCCTCGAGTGCTGCTATTTTCAATTCGTCGGCCTCTGTACTGTCCGTCGACAGCGTCGTCTGAGCAAGGCGCAACGCATTTTCCTGCGCCAAAGCTGTGACGCAGAAAATCGTCAGGAAGCCTAGCAGTAATAGGGAAATGACTTTGTGATTCATGAGTCTGGTACCTGGTTACAGTTTGTATGGTTGATTAGATGCTCGCGGAGCTATGCGGGTTAGCATCGCGCCGTATTCAAATGCGAGCTGGTCGATGCGTTCGCGTTGCTCGTCGTTCTCGCCAAGATTAACCAGGCTCTGTTCGAAAGCCCGCAACACGCGCGCGATATCATCGACACCATGCTCGGTCGCCGCCCGCTCGAAGGCGCGGTTGTGTGCCAGGATCTCCGCGATAATGGCCTCGCGTGCCGCCGTGTCCTCGCTATCGAGTTCAACCAGTTTCGATCGGGTCGTTTGCATATAGCTGACCAGCCCGCGAGAGAACGATGGCGTAGCAGCGAACGGGACCGTCCCGGGTTCGACGACCGGATTTGCCGACAACACGCGCTCTGCTGTCACCATTTGCACGGGATCAGGGTCCATGCGCAGAAAAAGCACAACTGCGACGATCCCTGCAGCCGCGGCAAATGCCGGTTGCCACCAACTCGCTAATCCTGCCGGACGTGACCTGGCGGTCTGCCGACTAATCATTTCGTGCCAGGCAGCATGCGCACCCGCTGGCGCTGGTGAAACGGGTTGGTTGCGCAACTGTTCGAGATCACTGAGCAACTGCTGGTAACGATGCGCCAACTCTGCATCGCGTTGCAATGCTTCCTCGACTTGCGCGCTCTCGGCGCCATCGAGTTCGTCACCGTAATAGAGAAGTAATGTGTCGTCGCTAATCATGTTCCGCTCCGTAATTGCGGCAATTGTGTGCGTAGCTTCCTGGTGGCGCGAAACAGGGCCTGCTTGACCGAGCCCACGGCGGTGTCGAGTTCGGTGGCGATCTCGGCGAGTCGCCATTGCTCGAGATGCTTGAGTACGAAGCAGGTGCGTTCCATCGGGCTGAGCGTGCCGAGCGCTGATTCGAGGCGGGTGCCAAGTTGTCTGTGGGCCAGCGCCTCCGCCGGACCGGGATCGGGTGTTACCGATTCGGGCGCGTGGTCGTCGTCGACCAGTGGCTGACGTTGTCTGTGCAATGTCAGCGCGCTATTGACCGTGATCCTGTGGATCCAGGTCTCCAGTCGGGCACCACCTCGGAACTGCTCGCGTCGGTGCCAGGCACGTAGCAGCCCGTCCTGGACTGCATCCTGGGCGGCTGCTGCGTCACCGGTGATACGCAGACAAGCTGCATACCAGGCATCGCCACCCCGCTCGATGGCGGCATGAAAGGCCTGCTCGCCGGGTGGGCGTGGCGATCGACTCAGGAAGTTCATGATGGTTGGACGTTCTGACTGCGCAAAAGGTTAGCCTGGATTGTTCAGCTGTGCGAAGTCCAGATACTAAAGTGGAATAGCCAACCCGGCGCCTGATCGGGGCTAAAGCCCCTCCTACGCGCGCTAGGCGCGCCGGTCTTTCCCATGTAGGAGCGGCTTCAGCCGCGATGGATCGCGCAGCGATCCGTAGGAGGGACTTCAGTCCCGACCCAACTGTGCTTATCACTTGCAAACTCCGACGTAAGAAAGAATCGGGGCTAAAGCCCCTCCTACGCGCGCTGCGCGCGCCGGTCTTTCCCTTGTAGGCGGCTTCAGCCGCGATGGATCGCGCAGCGATCCGTAGGAGGGACTTCAGTCCCGACCTCTTTCTGACGACATGACTCCGTAACAGCGCGGTCGTGCCGCGTGCATCGTCGTTAGAAAGAATCGCGGCTGAAGCCGCTCCTACGGGGAGAAGAATCGCGGCTGAAGCCGCTCCTACGGGGAGGGGATTGGGGAGGGGATCGGGCTGGGTATACGTGTTTTCCACAATACAACGGGCGGGCCGATCAACGTAGCTTGAAGGGGCCTGATTACGTGGACCGGTGGGAGCCTGCGATCGACAACCTGCGTGCCATATCCGGGGTCCTGCTCGGTAGCCTGCGTGACCTGGCACCGATCTTATTGGTCATCGCCTTTTTTCAGCTGATTATCCTGCGTCAGCCGTTCCCGCAGCTCGGCGAGACCCTGGTGGGTATTTTCCTCGTACTGATCGGTTTGACCTTGTTTATCCAGGGGCTGGAACAAGGGCTGTTTCCGCTGGGTGAATCCATGGCCGGGAGCTTCGCCGAGAAAGGCAGCCTGGCCTGGTTGCTAGCCTTTGCCTTTGCGCTGGGGTTTGGTACGACCATCGCCGAGCCAGCCCTGATCGCCGTCTCGGCAGAGGCCGCGGCAGTGGCCGCTGCCGCCGAGTTCATCGCTAACGACAAGGAGTCGATGGACAATTATGCACTGGGACTGCGATTCACTGTGGCGCTGTCGGTCGGTGTAGCAATCGTGGTCGGGGTTCTCCGAATTGTTCGCGGCTGGCCCATCCAGTACCTGATCATTGGCGGTTACATCATGGTCGTCATCATGACCATGTTCGCCCCTCGGGAAATCATTGGTATCGCCTACGACTCGGGCGGCGTTACGACGTCGACCATAACGGTGCCACTGGTCACCGCTCTCGGTGTCGGTCTTGCCAGCGCGATCAAGGGCCGCAACCCGATGATAGATGGATTTGGCCTGATCGCTTTTGCTTCGCTCATGCCGATGGTGTTTGTCATGGCCTACGGTATGCTCGTATGAGCGAATGGCTGGTCGAGTTTTTTCATGTCAGCGTGGGAACAGTGCGCGACGTGCTGCCGATTGCCTCGATCATCGTTGTTTTCCAGTTGTTCGTGCTACGACGGAAGATCCCGCGACTAAAACAGCTGATTATTGGCTTCGCCTATGTCCTTGCCGGGCTGGCGTTGTTTCTGCTCGGCCTGGAGCAGGCACTGTTCCCCATCGGCCGGATCATGGCTCAGCAGTTGACGGACCCGGCATTTATTTCGCATGGCGGCACCGGTGTACCGGATTGGACCAGCTACTATTGGGTGTATATTTTTGCCTTTGCCATAGGCTTCAGCACCACAGTCGCCGAACCTGCTCTGATCGCGGTGGCAATCAAGGCGAACGAAGTATCGGCCGACGCAATCGATGTCTGGGGCCTGCGGGTTGCCGTCGCCCTGGGTGTTGCTGTTGGTATATCGCTTGGTACCTGGCGTATTGTCGTCGGGGCACCGCTGCATTACTTCTTCATCACGGGCTACGTACTGGTGATCATCCAGACCGCAATGGCGCCACGCATGATTATTGCCCTGGCCTATGATTCAGGTGGCGTGACAACTTCAACGGTCACCGTGCCGCTGGTCGCCGCTCTTGGACTGGGCCTGGCCGAAACCGTGCCCGGACGCAGTCCACTCATTGATGGGTTCGGATTAATCGCTTTTGCCAGTCTGTTCCCGATAATGAGCGTGATGGCCTATGCGCAGCTTTCTGCGTTTCGGGCCCAACACGCGGCCCGCCGTGATGCTGCAAGGCAAGCGGCAGGTGGAAAAGAAACTGGCGTGACAAAACCGGAGTAAGACCATGCACTTCAAGTTACTGGTAGCCTTTGTTGACGACGCCAAGACCGATGCTGTGATCGATGCAGCTCGCGAGGCCGGCGCGACCGGTGCAACGGTGGTGTCCAATGCCCGTGGCGAGGGTCTGAAGCCACGCAAGACGTTTCTCGGGCTGTCGCTGGAAACCCAGCGTGACCTCGTCTTGTTATTGGTGGAGGGGCATCGCAGCCGGCGTATCCTGGAGACTATCTGCAAAGCGGGTGAGTTCGAGTCCTCACCGGGGGCCGGAATCGCGGTGCAGCTCAATGTCGAGGATGCTGTCGGTGTCACCGCACAGATCCAATCGTTGGCCAGCGAAGCAGGAGAAGACTAATGCCCGAAAAAAGCCCGTTAGTCACGGATGTAATGCAGTCCAGTTTCGTCGTCATCGACGGAATGGCCACAGTCAGGGATGCCCTGCTTCAGATGCATGAAGCGAACTCCGATGTCCTGATTGTCGACAAGCGCACCGATGACGACGAACACGGTATTGTATTGCTGACCGACATTGTGTCCGCAGTGCTTGCTCCCAACCGTGCACCCGAACGTGTGCATGTTTACGAAATCATGTCCAAGCCGGTCGTCACTGTGCACTCGGGTATGAGTGTCAAGAATTGCGCGCGTCTTTTTGCCAACATCGGCGTTTCGGCGGCCCCGGTGCTCCGCGATGGAGCAATTGCCGGAATCGTCACTTATCGCGAGCTTGCCTTTGCGCACCTGAACAACGAGTCTGAGAGCTGAAATGGGCGAAAAGCGTATACACGGCAAGCTGGAAGAAGATAGCGCACGCGAATTCACACGCGCGATCCTCAACGACCTCAATGCGCTCGAGCGCATGATCACCGACGGCTTGATTGAAGACGGCATCCGGCGTGTCGGCGCAGAGCAGGAGATGGCCCTGGTCGACCGGCGTGGCTGCGCGGCACCCGTCGCCCAGGGCATGATGCAGATACTTCATGATGACCCGCGGTTCCAGACCGAGGTGGCGTTATTTAACCTCGAGGCAAATCTCGACCCGCAGACACTCGGTGGCCCGTTCCTGCGCCACCTCGAACACGAGTTGAACGATGTGCTGACCGCAGCCCGCCGCGCTGCCAGTGACATCGAAGCCGATGTCGTACTGACCGGCATCCTTCCAAGTCTGCGACGCAGCGACGTAACCCGGGACAACCTCACCCCGGAACCGCGCTATGCGCTGCTCGATACGGTCTCGCTGGCGGCCCAGGATGGTGAGATCAGGATCGCGGTAGACGGATTGGATCGATTCGAGGGGCGATTCGATACGGTGGTCGTAGAAGGCGTTAACACCAGCCTGCAACTACACCTGCAGGTGAATGTTGGCGATGCTGCCCGGCTGTACAACCTGGCGCAACTGATCACCGCGCCATTGCTCGCTGCATCTACGAATTCACCCGTCATCATGGGGAAACGCATCTGGCACGAAACCCGCGTGGCCGTGTTCGAACGCGCACTCGACGATCGCACCGGGTCCAAGCTGGGACGCGGCGTTCCAACACGTGTCGGCTTCGGTTCATCGTGGCTGCAGGACTCGCTGGTCGAGCTATTCAAGGACAATATTGCGCGCTTCCCGATCATCATGACCCGCGAGATCGAAACCGACCCGATGCAGGAACTCGACCGCGGTGAGATTCCAAAGCTGAAAGCACTAAACCTGCATAACGGTACGGTCTGGCGCTGGAACCGCCCCTGCTTCGGACTGACTGACGGGGTCCCGCACCTGCGTATCGAGAACCGTATTCTGCCGGCTGGCCCGACCGTACTGGACGAGGTCGCGAACTCTGCGCTCTTTTATGGCCTGATCGTGGGTCTCGATGACAGCTATGGCGAAGTTAAGGAGCGGCTGCAGTTCAGCCAGGCACGCGAAAACTTTATTGCCAGCGCGCACTACGGACTGGATGCCAGGTATACGTGGCTTGACGGCCGACGTACCGGCGCGCGTGAGCTGCTGCTGGGTGAGCTGCTTCCCGCTGCGCGCAAGGGGCTTGCCAGTATCGCTGTTCCCGATGAAGACATTGACCGGTACATCGGTGTCGTTGAGCAGCGTGTCGAGAGTGGTCGCACCGGCTCGTCCTGGCTCATGGAAGGGCTGTCAGAGGTACCCGAAGACGAACGCCCGGCGTTGTCACGGCACGCTGTAAGCCTGATGTTGGAGCGGCAACAGGCCGACGCTGGCGTTCATGAGTGGCCCCACCTTCGTGCTCTGGAGTCGGATCAGGAATCTC
>JABDKV010000070.1 GCA_013002045.1 Gammaproteobacteria bacterium | reverse complement strand
GGGCGACCGGTCTGGGGGACGCGAATGATGCGCCCGTAGTAATCGGAATTGGCCTGCGAATGACAAAACACCAGGATGCCGGCCGATTGCAGGTTGCCGATCACCGGGAAACCATTGCTGTTGTAAGTCAGGCGGTCCTGCAGTGGTTGTGCGTCGGGTACGGCGACTTCGATGTTGTTGCGCATCGGGCCTTCCAGGCGCAGCAAAATCTCGTCGGCATCGCGACTGCCGTTGTTATTGTCATCGGCAAACACCAGCCAGCCATTTTCCCAGGCCGCCGCGTCGCAATTGGCATCAGCCTCATTGGTAGCACCATTGCTGGTGCAGATGACCACCGGCGCGCGACGCTTGATAGCCTCGCTGCGCGCGACCTGCATCGACGCAACCATGTCATTGACCGACGCCGTCAGCTTGCTATTGCGCACAGAGCTCTGGAACGACGGTATACCCAGCGACAGAACAATGGCGACGACTGCTATTGCAAATAGCAGTTCCAGTAAGGTAAATCCCCGTGACACCCTTCTCATCCGTGTACTCGTTATGCCTGTGAGTATAAACACCATTGGCTCGCTGTCCGTTGTTGCTCCGATTAACGGCACTACCGTACCGACAAACGGAAACGGGTGCGTTATGCAGTTGCAGCAAGAGTAGAGAACACTGGTAAAACGAGGACATGAGGCCGATAACCGGATATCGGTCTACGACGAACGGTAGCGGGTGACACGCTGTAACACCTGTTACGCGCAGTTCAACAATTGATCGTGTCGCCATTCGCCATAGTCGTGGCAATGCGCGGACGACCGGTGTAGCTGATGATGATAGTGCGCGCGGCCTCGCTGCCCCGACTGTCACAGACAGTCACGGTGCCGTTGGTGCTACGCAGCCCGACCCGGTGAAACCTGAAAGCGGCGCGGTTACTGTGCAGCGTGATCCGCGGACGGGGCGGTTCCTGCCGCAGAATGGTCTCGCCTGCGTCGAGTTGTGGCGGAACATCGCCATCGGCATTGATGAAGACGATCCACCCGCTATTCCAGTCGGCCGGTGTCTCGCATGGGCTTGGTGTTGCCGGGCAAATTACAACGGGTAACAGCCGACGAATTGCTGTATGCCGCGCCAGGTATACCGACGACATCCACGCATTGAGCGCATCACGACGTTGGGCATTGAGCACACTGGCGTGCAGCATTGGCAGCGCGAGACCGGCGACGATGGCCGCCAGGGCCACTGTCACCAGCAGGTCGAACAATGTGAATCCGCGCACGAGGCAACGTCCCTGTCGCTACAGACCTTCCATGGTCGGGATCCAATCTAGTTTTCCCGGTAGCGCCGGGCAATCACAGAAATTGCCGCAATCGTGGCGAAAGACAGGGTTCGACCATGCCAGCTTGCGTAGAGTAGTCTTGCGCGCATGAGCCATGCAGATGTCATTGTCGTTGGCGCCGGGATCGTTGGTCTGCTCACAGCGCGCGAATTGCAGCGCCGGGGTTTGCATGTCGTCGTTTTCGAGCGTGACAGCGTAGGTCGTGCCTCGTCCTGGGCCGGTGGTGGCATCCTGTCCCCAATACCACCATGGGAGGCGTCCGACGCCGTCACCATGCTGGCCCAGGCGAGCGAATCGGTTTACGCGACACTGGCCGGCGAACTGGCACCGACCGGGATCGACATCGAGTACACCCGCAGTGGCGTGTTGCAGCTCGGTGAAACCATCGGTACTGCAGCGGTTAACTGGATGCGTCACAGCGGCGCTGCGCTGGAGCAGGTCAGTGGCCCGGCACTGCAGGAACTCGAGCCTGCCCTGAACCTAGTGTTCGGGACTGCCGTACTGTTGCCGCAGGTGGCACAGGTGCGTAATCCACGGCTGCTGGTCGCGCTGCATCGTGACCTGTTGCGACGTGGTGTCGATATCCGTGAACAGAACCCGGTGCTGGGTCTCGAGCGCCAGTCCGGTCGCATAACCGGCGTGCAAACAGACAACGGTTTCGTCGCTGCGGACAACGTGGTGATAGCGGCCGGGGCCTGGAGCCGCAAACTGGTGCCACTGCGCGTCGAGCCCGTGCGTGGGCAAATGCTCTGGTACCGATATAAACCCGGTGTTGTGCAGCGCATTCTGATCGAAGGCGACCAATACCTGATTCCGCGGCGGGACGGGGTTTGCCTGGTCGGCAGTACCGTGGAACAGACTGGCTACGATGCCTCGACCACTGCCGTAGCACGAACCCGGCTCGAAGCCGTGGCAGCCCGGTTGTGTCCGGCACTGGGTGATCTGCAGCCTGCAGGTCAGTGGGCTGGCCTGCGACCCGGTTCCGCGGACGGGGTCCCGGCAATCGGCGAGGTGCCGGGGTGTTCCGGGCTGTTCGTGAATACCGGGCACTTTCGTAATGGCATCACGCTGGCACCGGCCTCAGCGGTGCTTCTGGCCGACCTGCTGACCGATACCAAACCGGCAATCGACCCGATCCAGTATTCCGTGGGAGTTCAACTATACTCCTAGTGTTATGACTATCATGATCTCCGCACAGCCTGTCGAGATACCGGGCATGCTCGAGGCTCGTGGCATCAGCGCCACGCGCCAGCGACGGGAAATCGCGCGGGTACTGCTGGGCAAGGCCCAGCATGTGACCGCCGAGCAACTGATGGACGAACTTGCCCTTCACGGTCAGGCCATTTCCAAGGCTACCGTGTACAACACACTTAAACTCTTTGTAGACAAAGGGTTATTGCGTGAAGTTCATGTCGATGCGACTCGTACTGTGTACGATACAACGACCACGCCGCATCATCATTTCTACAACGCTGATAGTGGTCAGCTGTCCGACATTCCGTTGGAGGAGGTGGCCATCACGGCCTTACCAAATCCGCCTGAGGGAACGGTCAGCGAAGGTGTAGACGTCATCGTTCGCATCCGCAACCGCTGAGAATTGCGGGCCGCAGGCCCATTGCCTATACTCGCGCGCTCCCGTTCGGGACGTGCCGGAGTAGCTCAGCTGGTAGAGCAACGCATTCGTAATGCGTAGGTCGGTGGTTCGAGTCCACTCTCCGGCACCA
>JABDKV010000043.1 GCA_013002045.1 Gammaproteobacteria bacterium | reverse complement strand
ACATCGCCCCAGCCCTGCTGGTCATCGAGCAACTGCCGCAACTGGTCGCAGAGCAGGTACGCGCGATCCAGAACCTCAAGATCGACAAGATCACCGTATGGGATTCAGGCAACGGCGCCGACGATTCCAACGGCACCGCAGGTTTCTTACGCGGGATGATCGGCGCACTGCCACCGGTGCACGAATTGGCACGCCAGGCTGGCGTCGACCTGCCCGAAGTGCTCGGCCGCGTCAGCGAACAAAAACCACCAAAATCCGGGGACAGTGACCATAACTCCAACAACGGGGGACAGTGACTATAATTCCAATAAACACCCGTTTTCGCTAAATGACCCACCGCCGTCACTGTGCCAGGATCAATCTGACTCCAATCAGTCATTGAGCAACACGACACATGCCACGGATGGCTCGTCTGGTCGTACCCGACTATCCTCACCACATCACGCAGCGAGGTAGCCGCAAGCAGCAGACATTCTTCGGTGATGATGATTATCTCGAGTACTTAAGGCTCTTACACGAGAATCAGCTAAAGGCGGACGTTGATATCTGGGCCTACTGTCTGATGCCGAATCATGTTCACCTGGTTGCTGTGCCGAAGAATCCCGATGGGCTTTCGAAGCTTTTACAGGTGACTCATCATCGCTATGCTCGACGAGTAAATTCGCGTTACGGCTGGCGGGGGCATCTATGGCAAGAGCGATTCCACTCCTTCGTTATGGACGAACGCCATCTGCTCGCTGCAGTCCGCTATGTTGAGCTAAACCCTGTCCGGGCCGATCTGTGTGCGCGGGCCGATCAGTGGCGGTGGTCGAGTGTGCATGCAAACTTGCACGGGCGCGCCGACCCGATCGTTAACCCGGCGCCAATGAGTGCACTTGTGTCTGATTGGGCGGCGTATCTATCGGAACCGGAAAGCGGTCCCTCTATTCAAGATATACGGCGCCACACCGCAACCGGCCGACCGGCTGGCGACAAGTCGTTCGTCTCGGAGCTCGAAACGCTCTTGAATAGACAGATACGCAAGATGAAACCAGGGCCGACGCCTCGTAATTAAGGTCACTGTCCCCAATATGAAGATGGTGGCTATGGGTGGACTTGAACCACCGACCTACGCATTATGAGTGCGTCGCTCTAACCAGCTGAGCTACATAGCCACTCGGTTAACACCGGGCGGTGTTGATAGAACCCGCGATTCTCGGTTCGTGACCGGTTCGTGTCAAGCCGCCATGATTCGCACAATGCGGGGCAACGAAGTTTCAGCTGTTCCCGCCCTTGAGTTCCGCCTCACGCGCCTCGATCGCCCTGGCCAGCGCTTCAGCTTCGGCTGTAGCCTCTTCGAGCTGCGTCCGAAGTGGCCCGGCTGCCTGTTCCTCAGAGGATTTCAGCTGTTCCTGCAATTCGCCGATGGTCGCCAGTAGTTGCTTATGCGCATCGCGCTCGGCTTCGACCGAAGCGGCCTGTTCCGCTTTGTCGAACACCACTGAGTCGGGGGTCGAGTCGTCTTCCTCTTCGCGACGGCGCTCGATTGGCGGCATCATTTTCTGCTTCGGGTCCAGAACACGCTGGTTCATAAAATTCGGCGACACAATCTCGATACCACCTTCGTGCATCGCATCCAGTGTCATCTCACGCAGGCGCGAGCGCGCCGCAATCAGGCGCGACACATCGGTTAGCAGACCGGCAACGCGATAGCTGACCGAGAAGTCGCCGAGCTCACCGACCTGCACAAAAGGCTCCTCAAGCCCCGCCCGGCTCGCCGCTTCGAGTAACAACTCGCGTATGCGCCGGCGGGAAACATCGTAGCCCAATGTCACCTCGACCGAGATAATCGTGCCGGTGGAGCGCATGACTTTGAACGGATTGGAAATCATGTAGATATTCGACAGCGTAGTCAGGTCGCTGGTCTCGGTCTGGATTTCTATATGAAACAGGTCCATCTCGGTAACACGACCGAAATGGTCACCCACACGAACAAAATCGCCAGGCTTAAACGCCTTGATCGAGCGCAGCATCAAGCCGCCCATGGCATTGCCCAGTACGGTAGTCGAGGACAGCGCGATGGCCGCTGACAGCAGGATACCCAGCAGACTCAGCAACTGGCCGCGTCGCGAGTCGCCAATCGGTAGAACAGCAAGAATGACCACGACGGCAACCAGGACTGTCACCGCCTGGATGATTTGCATGCGAGTGGTCAGGCCCGGGTGCGCGGCATAGTGTCGTCGGACCAGGTAATTTATGCCAAAGGCGATAGCGAAGACGATCGCAATTTCGAATATCGAGAGTGCTGTCAGTTGCAGGGTTTCGCTGGTCAGGTCCATGGCGTCACACGTTGAAACGGAAGTGGATCACATCCCCCTCACACACTATATAGTCCTTGCCTTCCAACCGTAAGCGACCAGCTTCTTTCGCCCCTGCTTCGCCGTTGTTGCTAATGTAGTCGTCATAGGCAATGACCTCGGCGCGGATGAATCCGCGCTCGAAATCGGTATGAATCTCACCGGCCGATTGCGGGGCCGTCGCGCCGACACGGGTAGTCCAGGCGCGCACTTCTTTCGGACCGGCAGTAAAGAAGGTTTGCAAGCCGAGCAACTGGTAGGCACCGCGAATGACCCGATCCAGGCCTGGCTCTTCCATGCCGAGCTCATCAAGGAACTCCTTCCTGTCCTCATCGTCGAGCTGTGCGATCTCAGCCTCGATGGCACCACAAACAACAACCACCTCGGCACCTTCGGCGCTCGCCACCTCACGCAACTTGTCGAGGTGCGGATTGTTTTCGAAGCCGTCCTCATCGACATTGGCCACGTACAACACAGGCTTGACCGTCAGCAGGTGCAGCTCCTGCAATGCTGCGAGCTCATTCTTGTCCAGTCCCAGCGCACGCACCGGTTGTCCTGCATCGAGGCCGTCGCGCACCTTGCGTAACAGGTCGCGACGGGCAATGTCTTCCTTCTTCGCGGTTTTCGCTGCACGCTCGGCACGGTCCAGATGACGCCCGACCGTTTCCATGTCGGCCAGCGCCAATTCCGTGTTAATCGTTTCCGCATCGGACACCGGATTGACACGACCAGCGACGTGGGTTACGTCATCATTCTCAAAGCAGCGCACGACATGCGCAATGGCATGGGTTTCGCGGATATGAGCGAGAAACTTGTTACCCAGCCCCTCGCCTTTCGACGCGCCAGCGACGAGACCGGCGATATCGACGAACTCGACAGCAGTCGGTACGACTTTTTGCGGCTGCACTATCTCTGCAATCTTGTCGAGTCGCGGGTCGGGTACCTGCACGATGCCAACGTTGGGGTCAATCGTGCAGAAAGGATAATTCTCGGCTGCAATCTCTGCCGCAGTCAGCGCATTGAACAGAGTCGATTTGCCGACGTTGGGAAGGCCAACGATGCCACAACGGATTGCCATTATTTTGTATGCAGTTTGTGCATGGCTTTCTGAAAACCATCGGTGATAAGAAAAGGCACGATGTCGGCACCGGCGCGCACAGCATCGTCAATTGCCGCAGCATCGTCACGACTGGGGCGTTTCAAAACGTAGTCTGTAACTTCGTTCTTGTTCCCTGGGTGACCAACACCAAGACGCAAACGGGCAAAATCACGGCCAAGGTGCGAGCTGATGTCGCGCAGTCCATTGTGACCGCCATGTCCGCCGCCTTGCTTGAGTCGTACTTCACCCGGCGGTAAATCGATCTCATCGTGTGCGACGAGAATCTTCTCCAGCGGAACCTTCAGGTAGCTTGCCAGCGCACGCACCGATTGACCGCTGCGGTTCATGTAAGTCATCGGTTTCAGCAGCCGCACGTTGTGACCCTCGATGCTGACCTGGCATTGCTCGCCAAAGAACTTCTTGTCGTGGTTAAACATGCCACCATGACGGCGCGCGAGTTCGTCGACAAGCCAGAAGCCGGCGTTGTGCCGGGTGTCGTCGTATTCGCCACCAGGATTACCAAGACCGACGATCAGTTGCACGATCGCATCCTCCGATACGCCAGCGTCGTCACGACGCCCCAATAACCAGTCGAACCATCCCATGAAACTAAAAAGGGCCGGACCGCCATCTGTTCACAGCGGCCCGACCCCTTAGACTGGTGTTCAGTCTTCCTCTTTCGGCTGCTCTTCGTCGGAAACCGTCGGTACCTCGCCCTCGGGTATCTCTTCGCCTTCCTCTTCCTCGACTTCTTCGCGAGCCGGACGATGAATCGCAAAGATCTGACGGTTGTTCTCGCGACCCGGGGTCAGGTCTACGATCTCCACACCCTCTGGTGCGTTGACGTCCGACAACATCACACTGTCATCAAGTTCGAGCTCGGACACATCTACTTCGATGTACTCCGGCAGGTTGCGTGGCAGACAGATGATTTCGATTTCGTTGACCATGCGCGAGGCAATACCACCACCGGTCTTCACGCCTGGCGCTTCTTCTTCGCCGACGAAATGCAGTGGTACGCTCAGGGTGAAGGTCTCACCGGCAACCAGGCGCTGGAAATCGGCATGCAGGACCTGGCGCTTGGCTGGATGCCGCTGCAGATCCTTCAGCACCACATCCTGCTCGGTGTCACCGACCTTGAGGGTCAGAATGCTTGAGTAAAACGCCTCGTTATCAAGTTGGTGAATCAACTTGTCGTGATCGAGCGCGAGCGCGCGCGGATCCTGGTGACCGCCATATAGCACCGCCGGGACTTTGCCCTCTCGACGCAGGCGGCGGCTCGCACCTTTCCCCTGGTCTTCGCGGAACTCAGCGGCCAGCTCGAATGTTTGCTTGGCCATTGTAAACTCCTGAGATTAATAGACATTTCGCCCGCGACCAGGCGAATGCTCGTAGCTACCCCGTTTCCGGGGAGGCGCAATTCTGCCAGAAGAATCCGCCACTTACCACCCGCGCCTCAATTCATTTGCCAACAGCGTCGTTAGAAAGAATCGGGGCTGAAGCCCCTCCTACGCGCGCTGCGCGCGCCGCGCAGCGATCTAGTCGACGTAAAGGGAGCTGACTGATTCTTCGCCAGAGATTCGGCGAATGGTCTCGGCAAGCAACTCAGCCACACTGAGCTGGCGAATGCGCGAGCATTTCTCTGCATCAGCGCTTAGCGGAATGGTGTCAGTCACGACCAGTTCGTCCAGTACCGAGTTACTGATGCGCTCAATAGCCGGCCCCGACAAAACCGGGTGCGTTATGTAAGCCGAAACACGTGTCGCCCCATGGTCTTTCAACGCCATGGCCGCCTGGCACATCGTCCCCGCGGTATCGACCAGGTCGTCGATCATGATGCAGGACATGCCTTCGACCTCACCAATGATGTTCATCACCTTCGATTCATTAGCTCGCGGACGCCGCTTATCGATAATCGCCAACCCCGAGTCATCGAGACGCTTGGCCAGCGCCCGCGCCCGAACCACACCGCCGACATCGGGTGAAACCACCACAGTCTTCGGCTCTTTGCGTTTCCATGCATCGCCCAATAACACCGGCGAGGCATAAACGTTATCGACGGGGATATCGAAAAACCCCTGAATCTGGTCGGCATGCAAATCAACGGTCAGCACCCGATCGATGCCGGCCGAAGCAAACAGATTGGCAACCAGCTTGGCGGTAATCGCGACCCGGGATGAACGCGGCCGACGGTCCTGGCGTGAATAACCGTAGTAAGGCACAACAGCGGTAACCCGAGCAGCCGACGCACGTCGAGCGGCATCGGCCATGACCAGCAGTTCCATCAGGTTGTCGTTGACCGGCGGGCAAGTCGATTGCACCAGGAACACATCGCGACCGCGAATATTCTCCAGGATCTCAACGCTGACCTCACCATCGCTGAACGTCCCAACACTGATTCGACCCAGCGGCAACCGCAAGTGCGAGGCAATACTGCGTGCGAGTGGCTTGTTGGCGTTACCGGAGAACACCGCCATGTTCCGTGATTCGGCAGAGCCGCCCAACTCACGTGTCTCGCCGGTCTGGTCGAGAAAGTCGACGTGACGGTTTCTTCTGTTTCGTTGCACCACGCTGGCCACCTGCGCTGTGGAGGAAAATGGCTGGGGTGGCAGGATTCGAACCTGCGCATGACGGGATCAAAACCCGCTGCCTTACCACTTGGCTACACCCCAGGATTTTCTGAATCGGCAAGCCTGCCCGAGGCTTTGCCCGGCATATTCTCAGGGGACTACGCGGCTAGTGTCAATTTGCGCTGAGATTCCACTGGTGCACAGCCAGCCGAATCGTGACATCAGGACTGGTCAGGACAATTTTTCTCGGCATCCATCCGCGCGCCGTCTCGACGTAGCGATCGTAAGAAATTGTCCAGCCGCGCTGTTTCAGCGCCGCCAGGTTGCCATCTGCGCTCAGTTCCTGGTGTTCGATCGATCCCGGCGCCGGCAGCGCCAGCAGCCAGTAGCGCATCGCTGCGACCGGGATACTCCAGCCAAATTGCTGCTGCATCATCGATTCCGGTTCGTCGTATTCGAAGCGCTCGCCACGACCGGTCTCGATGACCAATGCGTCCGATGTGCCCTGCAACATGAACGCGCCTGCACCCAGTGGGCCGTGAAAATTGGCGTCAATCAGCTCACCCTGCTGTTGCCAGCGCAATGCGCCGGAAAACCCGCGATCGGCAAAGCGCACGCCCATGCGCCCGTCGACCTGCCATTGCGGCAGAGACTGCAGAACCAGTTGACGCGCCACCAGGTCCGGTGGCAGCTGCGGGCGCGGTGCCGTGACACAACCACCCACCAGCAGTAGCACCAGTACGAAACCGCCGCGAATCACAACCCGAGGCGCTGCGCCGTATCGACCAGTGCGTCGTGACCGGGATAATCAGTCAGCGTATTCTCGATCAATGCCTGTGCCGGTTTGGTTTCACCGACCGCGTACAACACCTCGGCGAGATGCGCCGCAACTTCAGGATCGGGCAATGCCATGTAGGCTTCCTGCAGGTATTCCAGGGCCTTTTGCAGGTTGCCACGACGGAATTCGACCCAACCCATGCTATCGACAATCGCCGGATTGTCGGGATCGAGTGTGTAAGCTTTGCGTATCAGTCGATAGGCTTCGCGCAATCGCATATTGCGATTAGCCAGCGTATAGCCGAGGGCATTGAGGGCGATCGGATCATCCGGTGTTTCCGCCAGCAATTCGCGCAATTCGCTGACCGCAAGATCGACCTGGCCGCTGGTATCGAGCAAGAACGCGCGGGCAAAACGCGCACCGCGATGACCCGGGTGACGCACCAGCACATCATCGTAGGCCTGTAGCGCGCGCTCCGGCTCACCGGCCCGCGCCAGCATCTCACCACCGGCAATAGACAGGTCGGCATCGAACTGCGGATTCTCGCGGGCAACATCTGCGAGATGTTCGATACCGCGTTCTAACTGACCCAGGCGATCGTAGAGCATCGCTGCACGGACCTGCGCAGCCACCGCCAGATCATCGTCGCGCACCTGCGAGTAATAACGGATAGCTCGCTCAAACTGACCCCGCTCCTCGGCAATGGAGCCGAGGTAGAAGAAGGCTTCAAAAATGTCGCGCCCGGTCGCCAGTAAGGACGTGAAATGCAGCTGCGCTGCATCCAGATCTCCACGACGCAATTCCAGCAAACCCGCCGCCCTTAGTGCGCCGGACATGCGCGGATGTTCTCCAAGTAACAGGTCCAGCTCGAGCCGCGCCTCGCCTTCGCGGTCCAGGTTCGCCAGCAATAAGGCGTAGTCGAGGCGAATGCCAGGATCAGCGCTGATGCGGGCGATCTCGCTGGCACGCTCCAACCCCGCTTCGGTCTCGCCCATTGCCACCATGGTGCGGGCAGTCAGGATGCTTGCCTGGTACCACTGTGGCTGTAGCTGCTCCGCCTGTTGCGCGTGCTTGAGGGCCAACTCGTAGGATTGCCCGGCCAATGCGACCGTGCTCAGCGCGTAATGCGCAGCCGCAACGTCATCGTACTCGTCGACGAGGCGTGACAGGGCGCGGATACCGGTTTCAGGTTTAGCTTCCAGGACCACCAGCGCCAGCGGCGGAAATGCATCCTGGGGGTCCTCGTGGATCAAGGGCAGCAAGTCGCGCAATGCATCGACCGCGCCGGGCACATCGTCGTCCAGTAACAGTGACCGTGCCAGCTGTTGTCGGGCGGCGAGACTATCTGGCGCCAGCTCGACCCAGCGCCGCGCGCTGGCCAGGGCATCGTCGCTGCGGCCGACCTGGTTGGCCAGCAGCACCGCACGCTGCGCGATTTCGACATCGTCACCGAGTTCAGCGGCCTTGCGATATTCGCTGGCGGCCTCAGCGAACTGGCCTCGTTCAAAAGCCAGCTCAGCCAGCAGCAGGTGATATCCGGCTTCCCCCGCCTCGGTTTGGAATGGCACGACTGCTTTGTCATCAGCAACTTCGGTTGGTACCGGCGTCGTCGCGCAGCCGACAATCGACAGGGCCAGTGCGGCAATGACACCGCAGCGGCATATATTTGTATAAGGATTCATAGTGCGTCTTGGATAAGCTCGCTCTCATCATACCCGAAGCACCGGCTTGCAGGCGAAATCAGGCAGTTAGCTTGATGGTGCCGCCGCCATGCCGGAAAATGCCCGGGTATGGGGGCCGACAGGAAACCCGTCCTGCTTTTCATGAATATAGCTGGCCTGACATCCTTCACCGCTCCGTTGGACCCCGAAAACCGGCCCGAGGTTGCAAAAAATATTGCCTGACTCCGCTGCAAGCAGCTTACACGTGGTTGGTCTCAACCATCGCACGGCACCGGTCGCCATCCGCGAGGAGCTCGCATTCAATGGCGATCAGCTGCCGAACGCACTGGTATCGCTGACCGAACTGCCACAGGTCGAAGGTGCGGTCATATTGTCGACCTGCAATCGCACCGAGATTTACTGTGACACCGGCAACAGCGAGACAGCCCCGGTATCAGACTGGCTTGCCAGTCATCGCGGCTTGTCAGAGTCGGCGCGCGAAGCACTCTATGTACTCGACGGCTTGCCGGCCGTGCGTCACGCTTTTGCTGTTGCCTGCGGGCTCGATTCGATGGTGCTGGGTGAACCGCAGATCCTCGGCCAGACCAAACAGGCTTTTGCAGCGTCACAGGACCTGGGCAAGACTGGCCCACTGTTGAACCTGCTGTTTCAACAAGCCTTCGCCGTTGCCAAGCATGTGC
>JABDKV010000012.1 GCA_013002045.1 Gammaproteobacteria bacterium | reverse complement strand
GCCCGGTGTGTTGCCCGGTGTGTTGCCCGGTGTGTTGCCCGGTGTGTTGCCCGGTGTGCTGTCCGGTGTGCTGTCCGGGGTGCTGTCCGGGGTGCTGTCCGGGGTGCTGTCCCGCTGGTGGTTGCGCCGGCATACGTATACGGGTTTTGTCGCTGTCATCATCCGGCTCCGTTGGTTTTGATGGAGGCCGGATAACGGTCTTGTCGCCACCCTGGTCTTCCGCGGCAGGACCGGGCGGTATTGCAGCTGGTCCTGCCGGTCTCGATCCGGTGGGTGCGCCTGTCGGTGGTTGTGGGGCCGGTGAATGACCGCCTGGCGGTTGTGGTCCGTGCGGTGGCGGCCCGGGTTGATTTGTGCCCGCCGGCGGGGTCCCGGGTGGTTGGCTGGCGCTGGGTGGACCAGCCGCCGGTGGTTGTTGCGGCGGCCCAGCGGGAGCATTAGGTGGCATCGTGGGGGTGGCAACCTGTGTCCGCAGGGCTGCGTGCAATTGCGGCGGCAGGCGTCCCTCGCCCAGCAATTGATCGAGCGTGCCGATTATCTCGGTACCCCGGAACGGCTCACGCTGCACAGTCTCGCGTATTGCTTCCTGCAGCGCCGGGAAAGTCAGGTCGCCGTTAAAAAACGCCTGTAAAGCCTGGCGAAAATCGAGCGGGCCAGTCATGAGGTTCCCACCGCTGCTTCTGCCGATGCCTCAATTGACGAAAAATCAATGACCTGCACGGTAATGTTGTCAGCTGCCTCACGTTCGAGCACGGTCTCAACCAGCTTGCTGGCCGCCTCATGACCGCTGCCCTCGCTCAGGATTTGCTCGATTTCCGGCTCGCTGACGTCTTTGAACAGGCCATCACTGCATAACAGGTAGCGGTCAGCATCGAGAATGCGTTCGACGCAGAAATCCAGTCGCAAATCGTCTTCGCCACCAACAGCCCGTGTGATGACGTTCGCCAACGGGTGAGTCTCGGCATCTTCGCGCAGTAACTCGCCGAGTTCGATCATTTCCTCGACCTGGCTGTGGTCGCGGGTGATGCGTTGCAGGCGCTGGTCACGCAGGCGATAGGCCCGACTGTCGCCCGCCCAGAGGATCAGCGCATAGTCTTCACGCACGATCATGGCGACGACAGTGCTGCCAATAGTCCGGTGCTCGTCGCCTTCGGTAGCAGCAGCGAACAGTCGTTTATTGACATCCATGAGTGCATCCTCGACTGCGTCGAGGAAATCGGCATGCTCAGGTGGCACGGTCAGTTGCGCCAGTGTGTCCACGATCATATTGCTGGCGACATCGCCGGCGTCGTGACCACCCATGCCGTCGGCTACCACCCACAGTCCGGCATCGGAGCGATCGAGCTGGGCATCCTCGTTGACGTCCCGGACTTTGCCCGGGTCGCTCACCGCAGCGCATTGCCACCGAAATTTCGCCCTCAAATGACCGCCTCCGGTGCATCGCCGGCTGCGGGCTGATCGTCGCCCAGCTCGCCCTGCCAGTCCCCGGCAAGCATCGAGGTGTAGAAAGCGGTGTCGGGTAAGCCTGGAATCACGCACAGGCAGGGCGCAATGCGTTCCGACCCCGTTGTCCACCAGACACTGTAGGCGGGATAGCAGGCTCTTACGAAGCCGGCCATCAGTGGCGCTACAAACTGCCCCGCCTGTTCGACATCGTCGAGACCGAGACTCGCACCCTGGCTGACATCAATTTCGTCGGCTGTATCGCTGAAAACGCAGGCACCAAGTTCGGCGACGGCATCACTGAAACTGTCAAGGTCGAAAGATTCCTCATCCAGCGCCGACAAAGCCAGCTCCTCCGCGGTGCCATACCAGTCGTTCCCGCCCTCGACAGCAGCAAATGGCAACCCCTGCCCCATGGTGACGGCTATAGTTAGTGGGAAATACCGTCCAACCCGATCGACACTGGGCATCAGCACGCCGGCCCAGGACTGGTCTTCGTCGCCGGTGCCGTTGCTCAGGGCAAAGCGCCAGATTGGACTATTCAGATAAACCTCAAGCCAGTCACTGCCGAGGCTTTCCTTGCTAGAGGCGATGACTTTCTGTAGCCAGCCGTCCCAGTTGTTGACGAACGCACGCGGCAATCGACGCGTCAGGAAGTCGCCCTTGGCAGGTAACTTGCCGTGAAAACCGGGTGTGATCGCGCCCGACAAATTCACAGTCTCCCGGGGCAGCTGAATTGCGATAGCACGTCAGCCCGGAACGGGTTGTAAGCACTGGAGGCGCGAAGTTGCCAGGTAGCTGTACGACTGCCACCGGAGAAGGTGACATTAAAATGCTCCGGCAGTGTGGCCGGTGCCATTGACGACTTATCCAGCATCTTGAACCAGGCCCAGTCTCCTGTTTCCGGTCGTGGGTCCTGACCACTGGGTGGCATCATTTCCACGCGAACTTCTGTCGCATCGGGGCCGGGCCACTGCATCGGCGACCAGACTGAGGGACCATGACTGTATTCGACTTTCTGCCCGGCCAGGGTCAATACAAAGCGCGTGATGTCAGCATCCATGCTGACCGGCTTGATATCAAAACGCACTGCCGGCCCACTGCCAGCGCGGAAGAAGGTCTCGCGTATAGTCCGCGCGCGCTGGAACTGGCGTAATGAATTGGCCGATGCCTGCCCGCTCATGCCGCTGCTGGGTCGCCAACGCCATGTGGTACGGGACATATCCACGTGTTCTGCCAGGTGGTCGGTAAAGAAGCGGTCCATATGCCCGCCGGGGCCGAAAAAGTCGGCAAAGTCGCCCAGCCGAATTTCTCCGCGTGGGGCCCGCCGTTCGATCGGGTAACGACCGGCAATAGCCTGGCGGCAGAAATTGAGGCCTTCGCTCTTCCACATGTTATCGAGAAAGCTGTAGATATCGCCGGTGACCGTCGCAGTGACATTACCGGTAACTTCAGTAAGCAGGTTCTTGACTATCGGTGGCGCACGTTCGCCCTCGCGTCGCAAATCGCCAACCAGCGCCGTCATTTCCTGCGAGCGTTGTACAACTTCGGTGTCGCTGGCGCCCTGCAATTCATCAAGAAATACATACAGGCGATCGAGCAACACCATTACGCTGTCAAAGGGGCTGGAGCCACTCTGGTCGGGTGTCATCATGCCCTGCAACTCGCCAAAAGCGCGGTCTTTGAAGCGTTCCAGGCGTTGCTGGCGGTAACCCAGGTTGCGCACGATAGTCGGAGCGCGGACGCGATTACCGACCAGGGCGTTGAGGCGATCCATTTGTTCCTTGACTGCACCGGCTTTTTCATCCGTTTCGTCTACTTCGGGTTCGTCAACGCGGGTCAGGTCTGTCTCGCGTGCAACGGTGCTGAGAATGCGCAACAACGGTGATCGTTTCTCGTCGGAGAGCAGGCGCAACGCCTGCGCTGCATCGGATCGCGAATTGATTGGCGCCAGCGTGATATCGGCAAGCAGGTCTTCGTAGTGCCGCGCGAATTCGGTCAGGTAGGCATCCATCACTTCTTCGTCAAGTTTCTCGCGTTCGCTGCTGCTTCCCATGGCCCGAGCCAGCATGCGTTCCTGTTCGATGGCGCCGGCTTCGCCGAGGATCCAGCTCTCTTCCGCGATCCGGTCTGCGATCGTCGTTGACAGCGGATCGAAGACTTCGTGATAGCCGTCATAGGTGAACAGCCCCGGTATGCCTTCGGTCAGCGGCAGGTTGCTCTTACGACGCAGCACGGCAGAGGTGTCGCGCCCGCCTGCGCCAATGAGTGTAAACGGCTCGAGTTCGGTAGCCTCGGGTGAGCGTTTGAGACGACCATAAACGCGATCGCTGAGCGGGATACGCATGACCGCACGTCGCGTCCTCTCGATCAGCTCGGAATCGAGCGCAATCGGCAACGTCACTGGCATGTTGGCCAGTAAGGCTTCCAGGTGGTCTACCAGGTTGGCGCGTTCGTCAGCGGTGACCTCACGCGGCAGGATGTCATTCCAGTTATAACGCACCCAGGCGTTAACGGCGACTGGGTCAAAGTGCTCTTCGTCCTCAAGCATCAGGTAGACCTTTAATGCTTCGAACAGAAAGTCCGGGCTATCGCCACCACGCTTGAGTTTTTCTTCTATTTCCATTTGTACGCGTGGCAATAACGCGTTGGCCAGCAACCGCAAATACGCATCCGATGCAGCCTCGGATACCTCGGTCGGATATAAGCCCATGCTGGACAGGATTGGTCGATCGTCGCGATCCGCATAACCACCGGGCAGGTGTCGTGCCGCATCCAGATAAGGCAAGGCGAAGATCGCCTGGTTGTGTTCGGGCAGCAGTGAATCGCTGGCCTCGTCAATGGCGGTAGCCTGAGCCTGTACCTCGGTGACCAGCTGACGGTTCTCGAGATAACGCCAGGACCAGCCGGCTATAGCGAGCACGGTTACCGCGGTAATGCCCGCATAGGCGCCCCACTGCATTAACGCCCGACGTCTTTCCATCTTGACGTTGGCGCCGGCCAGTTCGGATTCGACGAACGCCACCTCGGTCAGCGGCTTGTTGATGAAATAGCTGCGACCCTGGCCACCGAACGATGGCAGTGCCTGCTGGTCGACACCGAAGGTGCGGGCCAGCGAGCCCATGACCCGATCTATCGGCGTGCCTTCCTGGGTGCCGGAGGTGAAATAGACGCCGCGCAACAGCGGTGGTGTTTCGTAACGACTGGGTCGGAAAATACTGAGCAAGAAGCCGTTGACGATCTCACGTAGTGATGCGAGCTGGCGGGGAAAGCCATAAATAAGCGCGCGTCGTTGTGGATCACGTTCACTGGCCAGACGGGACACCAGGCGTTGATTGAGCCGTTCGATCAGCTGGTCATATTCGGTTTCGATCTTCTCTTCTAGGTCGAAGCTTTCACCCTTGGCGTCAATCAAAGGCAAGGTGTAACCCCACGCCTGCTTGCGTTCTTCGACGCCGAGGTCGTCGAAGAACTCCATGAACCCGGCTATCAGGTCTGACTTGGTTAATAGGACGTAAATCGGGAAGCGAATACCAAAGTGGTCGTACAGTTCCTGTATGCGTTTCTTGATAGCTGTGACATGCGCAATACGTTCGGCATCGTCGAGCATGAGCAGGTCCGACACACTCAGTGCCACCAGCACACCATTGATTGGACGACGCTTGCGATGTTTTTTCAGCAGGTCGAGAAAACCGGACCAGCCGGCACTGTCAACCTCGGCATGACTATCCTGGGTGGTGTAACGACCGGCCGTGTCGAGTAACACTGCGGACTCGGTGAACCACCAGTCGCAATCGCGTGTGCCGCCGACGCCACGCAATGCTTCTTTGCCAAAGCGCTCAGCCAGCGGAAAATCCAGACCAGAGTTAATCAACGCCGTGGTCTTGCCTGATCCGGGAGGGCCAATAATGACGTACCAGGGCAGTGTGTACAGGCTCTTGCTGCCATCACCGCTCTTTTTCAGGACGCCGGTTGCTTCTTCAAAGCGTTCGCGCAGGACATCGACCTCTTCGTCCGTCTGGCTGGGACCGTCAGCTGTTTCGGCTGAGACGATTCCGTCGACGATGCCTTGATTGGATTTGTTCGCGCTAACCTGGCGCATCAACGAGATGATGATCCACACCATCGCGGTGAACGCAATGACCAGCCAGCGAACCAGTGGGCTGACCAACGGCTCGGCACCGGCGATGGCAATCAACGGTCCGACGAACCAGATGATCAGCGACAACGCAAGGATGCCAAGCAAGGTAATTACCCAGCGTTTGCGGAAAAACCCGAGTATCGCCTTCATCACCTAAAACCTGTCTATGGTTGGAATCAGGACTATTTCTACACGCCGGTTGCGTGCCTTGTTGGCGGCCGAGTTGTTCTCGACCAGCGGAACGGTGTCGGCAAGCCCCTCGGCGTCGACGCGACGATCATCGACGCCGGCGCTGACCAGTGCAGCCATGACCGATTCCGCCCGTCGTTCCGACAGCGCCCAGTTGTCAGCGAATTTCAGTCGCAGACTGGCGGGTATTGGATCGCTGTCGGTATGACCAAGGACCCGAACGCGTCCGCGCTCCATGTTGAGCGCATCTGCTATACGACCCAGCACTGGTTGCACATCACTGTTGATGTTGGCGCTGCCAGAGCGATACACCTGGCCAAGCACAGTCACCGTGCTCTTGCCTGGAACGTCTACAACATCGACACGCCCGGCCTGGATATCGGCTGCCAGCAGGGCCGACAAATTGGCTGTTGGTTGCGCGACTGCCGGGCGCGTTTCCACGGGAGTCGCGTCACGACCCACCATGCGCAATACTGATTGGGCTGGTTCTGCGTCCTTGCCAAGACTGAATTTGAGCCCGAGAAAAACGGTCAGCATCAGGGCCAGGGCCACGGCGGCGACAACCCACAGGGGCACGAAGCGTGATAACGGGTTGCGCAGGTCTCCGATACCGCGCCAGTTTGGTGCCAGTTCACGTTCTGGCTCTCCCCGCAGGTTGCGGACGGTTCGATAAAGGTCGGCCTGGATTTGCTCGAGCGCTGCACGTCCCTTGCCCTGCTGCAACTTGTACTTACCCTCGAAGCCCAGCGTCAGGATCATGTACAGCAATTCGAGCAGGTCTAGATTGTTATGCGGGTCCTGCATGAGTCGATCGAGAATGTCGAAGACCTTCTCGCCACCCCAGGTATCGTTATAGACCTGTGACAGTAATGTGCTTTGAGCCCATGCGCTCTGTGCCCCCCATGGCGTATTCAGTACGACTTCGTCGAGAAAGGCACACAGGCAATAGCGAGCACTATTGGTCGTTTCCGGTGTCGCGCCACCGGCGCGTGCCTGTTCCTCGAATCGTTTGAGCTCGGCCATGACGTGGTGGGACAGTCCGGCCGGGTCGGCATGTCGTGCGGTGTTACGCAGCTGCGACGCCAGTTGCAGCAACTCCCCGGCAGCACCGACCAACGGGTTGAGGCCCGGCACCTCGAGCGACTCGGCGGCCCCGGTTGGTGCGGGCCCTGCAGCCGGCGTGGGCGCTGCGGTTTGCGGACGTGCAGCAGCCGGTCGACTGCCGCCACGGCCACCCGGTTTGGGCTTGATGATCGTGCGATCGCTGTTTTGCGGTGCTGCAAAGGGATCGTCGTCTACCACGGTCTATCTCCGAATGGCCCAGAATTCCATTTGCAGGTTGGGGAATTCACCACCGACATGCAGCACGACACCACCCGAGGTCTTGAGGTGATCCCAGTACTGGCTACCGCGATCGAGTTCGAAGTAGACATTGCCGGCGTGATACGGGATGGCGCGCGGTGCAGTGGGACACGGTTGCAGCTGCACACCAGGTAATTGTTGCGTGACGATGTCGCGAATCTGTTCCGGTGGACCGATCTTGACCAGTGCGGGAAAGCGCTGCCGCAGGTCCTCTGCAGGCATATCCGCAGCCACGGCGAGAATGAACTGCGCTGAATCAAACAACGTCTGATCAGCGACGACGGCCTTGTGCATACCGAAGCGTCGTGCCTTGAGCGGAATCGGTTCTGCACGGCGCTCGACATCGGCGTTGATCGCTTCACGCAGATCGGCAAAAACGGCGTCGAAGCAAACACGCAGGTTGTCGTGATGATATTCGGGAAACTTGGTCGGACGTCTTGAAGGCACCCGCGAATCGGAAAAGGTAGCCAGTTCACCGGCAAGCTGGATCAGGACACGAAACAACTCCTCCGGATGGAGGCCACCAAGGGTCGAGAAATGGGTGATCAGCGGTTCGTAGCGATTGAAAATCTGCAGCCGCAAAAAATCTGCGATGTCCGCTGCACCACTGCGCCCGGCTCCTGACGAGATATTCGCCAGTGACACGCCTTTCTGGTGCAGCATGCCCTGCAGAATACTGATAAAACCCGACAAAACCGGACTGACCCGGCAGTCGAGCACGGGTGGAATGAAGCGATCGTCGAGCAGCACTTTCTTGTCAGAACGTGCCTCGACGATATGACCTGCACCCATACAGGCGTACTCGCTGCGCGGCTCGCTGTCGAGTAACAGGCGCAGGCGCAATTTGCCGACCTGTACCGGTGCCGGATTCGGTTCGCGCTGCGCGGCATCGCGTACTTCCAGCTCGGTAGGCTGGAAGCGCATCAGCCCGTCCTCATTACCGGCAATGTCGATTTCCTGGGTTCCCGGGCTGCGCGCTGGCAATCCCAGGTAAACGACCACATCGCGCACGTCATCGGTAACATCGATCGGTGGTGGTGGTGGATCGTCATCGGGGATGTTAAACGGCGTGCCGTCGGGAAAAACGCCCCGTGCCTCGCTGATGCTGAGCTTACCGATATCGAGTTGTTCCTGGTCGATACGCAGGTGGGTAAAACCCCATGAACTCGGTCGCAGCCGTTCGCAGCGGCTCTCGACCAAAGACTCGATATAACGGGTTTGTTGCTGGAAATGCTGAGGCCGGAGAAACAGCCCTTCCGACCAGACTACGCGATTACGCCATGACATGAACCGACTACTCGAACGTCACGTTGATAGCTACATCCTCGAGCGCAATGGCAAGCTTTTTGCGCCGCAGGAAATCCAGGAGCCCGTCTTCGGGCAGCGGCATGACATCACGCCATTGTGCCTTGCCGATGTCGCGGTATGCCGCCATGACACCGATGTAACGGACTTCACCGTCAAATTCTGCCTCGTAGGGTTGTTCAACGCCGGGTCGAATCATGAATTCCTCTGTTGCCACCAGGTCTTCCGCGAGGGTCCCGGCAGCATCGTTGTAGAGCGAAAAAAAGTCGGCCGATTCGAAGACGGTGTTCGACTTCAGGTGATAGATACGCATAACGACCGGTGACGGACGGCCAGCCGGGTCTGGATTAATCGCGGCAGCAGCGACGATATTGCCTTTTAGCTTGGTCGGCGGTGGCGGCTTGGGGCCGGACTTGCAAGCGGTGATAACGAGCGATATCGCGATAAACGCAAGAAAATGCGATTTGCGGATAACCATTTTCAACGTCCACCTTTCCCTCCGGCATATTGGAGGTATGGTTGCAGGCCCCTGTTACAACACTCTGATTTATAGAGAGTTTTCCCTACCCGAAGCGGTTGTGCGCCTCTCGTTTCGAGTCGTTATCGTAATGAGTATAGTTGAAGGAACTGGGCCTAGCGATGCTAATTTTGGAATCAGTCTTGCCATGCTCGCGAAACGCCCGTCAACGGCGGGCGTTGTCGAGCCGCGTCATCTGCGCCTCGTAAGCCTTGGCAAACTCTTCACCGAACAGATCACGAAAGGTCGCATTCGGATCTTTCTGGAATTTTTCCATCATTTCGCAGTAAAGCTCCCAGTTGCGGCCCTTGCCCTTCATGAATCCGGCTTTGCTGTCGAATTGCTGCGCCAGCGTATCGGGCGCCAGCCGATCCAGGAGCTTGATAAAGGCTTCCTGCATGCCCGCCAGCATGGCCATGTGGTGGTGCCGAATGTCATCAAAGCCCTCGCGCACCGCGTCAACCGGCTCGAGGTCGGTATCACCGCGCTTGAGCAGGACGCTTTCCATCGCCGTCTCCAGGTTAGGCGAGAACTTCAGCGGATTATTGTGGACAGCCTGCACCGTGGTCAGCGCAATCCGAAATTCGCTTTTGAGCTCGGCCCGGGCGCGTAGTACATCCATCATGCCGTGCACGACCTCGCGAAATATCTGGCCTGCTGCATACATGATGTGATCCGCAGCTTCCAGTGGAACCCGGTTCGGGTCGATGCCAGCGCCGGCCAGTAGTGTTCCCAATGCAGCCGCCGCGTCGCCGCTGCCTCCGGGCTGGAATGCCGGGGGTGCTGTTGACACGCCTGGCCCGGGCTGCGGTTGTTGCGGTGGCGGCTGTTGGGCGGGCGATTGTTGTGGCGGGACGGCCTGCGGCGGTGGTGCCGCGGGCTGGTCGAAATTTGTATGATCCCAGTTGGCGGGCAGGTCCTGGCCAGCTTGCGGGGCCGGCGCTGGCGCGGCTAATGGGTCGGGGGCCATTGGATCGGGTGCGGCTGTCGCCGGGGCCTTCGGTCCGGCTGGTGTTTCGTAACTGGTCTTGTCCCAATTGTCAGGGATGGCGCCGCTGTCCGGCGCGGGCCAACTGCCCGTACCAGCGGCCGGTTGTGCCGGCGCTGGCGGTGCTTCGTAGCCGGTTTTGTCCCAGTCATCGCCGGGTACGGTGCGTTTTTGCCCTGGTGGAGCAAAGTGCTCGTCGAGAGCCGATCCGGGGTCTTCCATTTGCACCGGGCCCGTCGCCGGGGCGGGTGTCGGTGTATCGAAGGCTTTCAGCGGATCGACGGCCGGCGCAAGCTGGTCCGGTGTTGCCGTACTGCCAAAAGGATCGTTTGGTAGCGGATTGCTCGGCGGTGTTTGTGGGCCGGTGTAGGCTGGCTGCGAGAAATCACCCTGCGACGGCACGGAATGGTCCTGTACGAAACTGACGGCAATCTCGTACTCACCGAGATATATGCGATCGCCCTCGTTGAGCATCACCGGCGCACCGCGGCCTATCGGTCGACCATTGGGGTCGTTGAGATAAGTGCCGTTAGTGCTGGTATCGGTTAGGAACCACGACCCGTTATTACAAGCGACCTGGAAGTGGGTGCTGGAAATGTACTTCTGGCTATCCGGTAACACCCAGTCGCTACCGGACGCGCGCCCGACCACGCCCCCCGACTCCTCAAACTCGCGTACAGCCATCGGACCCATCTGTTGAGCCTGTTTGCTCGTCACCCTCAGCGTTAGTGACACCGTATCCCCTGCAATGCTACTGCCATGCCGATAATGTTAGCAGAAATGCCCGGTTTACCCGCGCCGTAACAGACATTACGTAATGCTATGGACACTCTCGAATCTTGCCAGCGTCACAGGACCGGGGCAGGTATTTCGAGTCAACTGTGCTGCTACACCTCCAGGTGAACACCGCAGGACTTGGGCCGAGGTCACTAAGTCTTGGCGGGCAGAACGATACCCGCTGACCTGCTACAGCGACATTCGTCGCCGGGGCCGGTTGCATGGTAACGACAATTTCCCCGTTGTCCGGCATGACTTCGACCGAGGCGACGTACTGTGCGCCCGCAATGACGTCCATATCCAAAGCCGCAATATCGGCGGCTGACGGGTACCGGCCGTTGCGGTTGGCAAACTCGACGACGGCAGTCTTGGCATCTCCAACCGAGGTGAACGCCTCGCCCATCATCGCCCGCGAGGTGTAATCCTGGTAGGCCGGGATGGCAATGGCCGCCAGCACCCCAACGACGAACACAAGCGGAAAAAGAATTGCGAGCACCCAGTGCAATACGGTGTTGGGTGGTGTGGCCGGACCGAAGCGGTTGTCACCGTCGGTTCCCGGGATCAGCGCATAGACCAGAAAGACTATCAGGTTGACCAGCGGTATCAGTGCGCCAATGACGCCGGGAATGCACCACCAGCCACTGGCGTCAAAGTCATGACAGCGCTTGATCAGGAATATGACCGAGATGACCAGTGCGGGGATCATGACGAGCAGGGTCACCAGGCCTGTCAGTAACTGAGCTGTTTCGGCCTGATCGCCAAAAACCAGCGCACCGACAAATCCAACGATAAACAGAACCGTCATCACTGCCAGGCTGACTACCATGTTGTACGCCAGGAAACGCACCCGACCGAGTCGACCCGCGGGCGATAACCTGGACGGTCTGGTTTGGGATGGCACCTGGGGCGACAGATGTTCGTTTGTCATGATCGATCCTCAGTTTGGCCTGTTTATGATGATCAGCGCTATAGCGACGATCGTAAATATGATAGCGATACGCAACCAGGCTTTGTGCTTGAGTTCGAGCGCCTGACGCTGAAGATAGAAACGTAGCACCAGTGCGTAGTAGAGCAACGCAATCGCGCCGAGAATAATGCTCGCCAGGTAAGGAGCCAGCTGCGAGAGTGTCATCA
>JABDKV010000065.1 GCA_013002045.1 Gammaproteobacteria bacterium | reverse complement strand
ATAGGCATGAAGGGATACACGGCGGTATTGCCGAACGGTGAAGCGATCGTCTACGTCGATCGCAAACGTTACCTGTGGACGTTGTCGGTGCTGTATCCATTGCAGCCGTTCCTCGGAATCTGGCTGCATGCGGAAACCGGCAACGAGGCATGGTTACTGCTGCCACTCCTGCTTGCTTATGGGATCAATCCGGTGCTGGACTGGTTTTTCGGTGAGGACACCAACAATCCGCCCGAAGCCGTCGTCCTGCAACTGGATCGGGATCGTTATTACCGGCTTCTGACATACCTCATCGTGCCGCTGCATTTTCTCGCCCTGATCGGCGCTGCGTGGTGGGCAGGCACACAGCCGATCAGCTGGTGGGCCTTTGCAGGCCTTGCGGTCGTTGCCGGCATGACCAGCGGCCTAGGCATCAACACCGGGCATGAGCTGGGCCACAAGAAATCGAAACTGGAAAGAAATCTCGCCAAAATCGTACTTGCCGTACCTGTTTACGGTCATTTCTGGATCGAACACAATCGCGGGCATCATCGCGACGTCTCCACTCCCGAGGACCCGGCCAGCGCCAGGATGGGCGAGTCGATCTACAAATTCGCCACCCGTGAGATTCCAGGCGCGTTTCGTCGCGCCTGGGCCATCGAGAAAGATCGCCTGGAGCGTCGCAACAAGAGCGCCTGGCATGCCGATAACCAGATACTGCAGTCGATGTTCCTGGCATTGCTGGTGCAGGTCAGCCTGCTGCTCGCCTTCGGCTGGAAGATGATTCCGTTTCTCGCCTTGCACAACGTCGTCGCCTGGTGGCAGCTGACCAGCGCTAACTATGTCGAACATTACGGATTACTGCGGCTCAAGGATCCGAACGGACGCTATGAGCGTTGCCAACCGCATCACTCGTGGAACAGCAATCATATCTTCAGCAACCTTGTGCTGTTTCATCTCGAGCGCCACTCGGATCACCATGCGCATCCGCTGCGGCGGTACCAGTCGCTGCGTCATTTTGATGGGCTGCCTACCCTGCCGAGCGGCTATTTCGGTGCTTACCTGCTCGCGTGGGTGCCCTGGCTCTGGTACCGCGTCATGGACCCGCGGCTGCTCGAACTCCCGCACGTCGACGGGGACATGGACAAGGTCAATGTTGATCCCGACAAACGACAGTCCCTGTATGAGCGCTACCATCGCGCCGGCGGAGAATCCGCGTGAGTGAGTATCAATGTCCGGAATGCGGCTATGTCTTCGACGAAAACAAGGGAGACCCGCATGAAGGCTATCCACCGGGAACGGTTTTTGCGGAGCTGCCGGTGGACTTTGCCTGTCCCGACTGTGCTGTTCGTTTTCGCGACGATTTCGAAAAAGTCTGACGTCCGGCAACGCGCTTTTCGACGCGATTCAGGCAGATTCGGTAAGTAACGAACACCCGGGTAGCCATTAACCTGCGTGGATGACGGCCCAACGTTCAACGGCCGCCCTGAAGGTGTCAGTCGCGGTCATCATGCTGTTCCAGGTTTCGGCGCTTTTTGTCAGGGAGCTTGTTCGCCTCGAGCTGACCCAGGCAGGTACCCCGCCGGGTACTGCCCGGTACCAGAGTGCCTGGGTCGGCTTCCTGGTCCTTGTGATGCTGATGTGGCCCTACTGGAGGCAGCATCCGTCGTTGCTGGCATCCGAGTTTCGTCGGCCGGATTCATGGCTCGGACTGGTACTGACGTCTGTCGCGATCGGCGTCAGTACGCGCATCTCCAGCTGGGGCGTCACATTCGTCAGCGCATCATTACCGGCCAATACTGTTCAGGGTAAGTGGACGGCAGTCGACACTGGCCTCACTTGGCTATGCTTTGACGGCGGACCCCTGTTGCTGGCCGTCGTGACCATGGCACTGGCAACCCCCGCGATCGAGGAAGTCATCAACCGAAGCTATATCCTGGGCGCTCTCGTCCGAAAAGGCATCGGCTTCCCGCTACTGTACTCGGCTGGCCTGTTTGCCGTACTGCACCGACCCGATGGCATGCTCGTCGCCTTCCTGTTTGGCATCGCTGTCGCCGTACAGAAGATCCATTGCCGGACGCTGTGGGGCCCTGTCATCGCGCATGGCACTTTTAATATGTTGTACATACTGGATGCTCACTGCCTCCGATACCCGGCAGTCGAGTCCGTGCTGTTAACGCTGCCGGCATTTGGTCTGGGCTCGCTCGGCGTCGGCATTGGCGTCGCTGCATTCCTCCTCGCGGTGAAAATTGCCCGATGGAGCGGCGCCGCGGCTCCATGAGCCCCGGCGCCGCCATCATTACAGTGCCAGCGCAACCCGCTCAATGATGTGCGAGGTCGCTGCGACCAGGCCTTCATAGATATTGATCAGGTCGTCACCGACCGAGTTGGTGTTCCTGATGCCGTTGTAATCATTTTGAGCACTCGCCGGTGTGCATACCTGCGGGCTGTGCCCACCGAACACGAGACTCAATTCGTCTGTCTGCAGATCTCTCATGGTTCCATCCTCCTTGATGGTCAGGTTGGTACCCGCCTTCTGCGGCATTTGACAATAACCGGATCTGGCGCGGTAAACAGTCGACAAAACCGGGCGTAAACCCCAAAAACAGGGCGTCGGTGCCGCCATTCATCGCGCCTGTGATACAACGCACAGCCCTTTTCGGGCCTCGTGATTACTCTCTGGCACTCGACCTGACCGGTCGACCTGGGCAATCGGAGCAACATCATGAGAATTCTGAATTTGAAGGGCCTGGTTCTGCTGACTGCGCTGGCCCTTAGCAGCGCTGCCGCTGCAGAGGACAATTTATGGTTTGGCGTCAAGGCGGGCACCCTTGGCATCGGTGCCGAAGCCACCTGGCGGCCGATCGAATGGGTGGATCTGCGGGCGGGTGTCAATCTATTTGACTACGATGATTCCACTAACTACGCGGGTATCGATTACGGCGGGACGCTCGCACTGGAAAACTATTACGTTACCGGCAATTTGCATTTTCCGCTGAGCCCGTTACGGCTTACTGTGGGTGCGTATCAAAACAACAATGAGGTGCAGCTTGTCAGTGTGAGTGCGCCAAGTTACCTGATAGGCAACAACCCGACGCCCTACCAACCTGCTGATGTTGGAACGCTGACCGCGATTGCCGGCTTCGACAGCGTCGCGCCCTACCTGGGGGCCGGATTCGATTTCGACATATTCGACCGTTTTGGGCTGTCGCTCGATTTTGGTGTGCTGTGGCAGGGTGAACCGACGGTTTCGATGGTCGCCGATGGCCTCCTGGCCAGCGACCCGGCTTTCCTTGCCGACCTCAACGCGGAGATCGCTGAACTGCAAAACGAGGTGGAAGATATGAAGGCCTACCCGGTGGTCAGCCTCGGCGTGAACTTCAATTTCTTCTGATTGCCGCACAGATAACAGGAACCGGGGACGGGGGACGTTCCCGGTTTTTTCATGCCTGGTTAAAGCGATCAATCAATCGCAGACCCGCGATCGCTGCCTGGATATAACGCAATCGCAGTCGCGCAATGGGGAAACGGCCCGGTAATCCCTGGACAATATCAGGAATCGAT
>JABDKV010000311.1 GCA_013002045.1 Gammaproteobacteria bacterium | reverse complement strand
AGCGTGTGGTCGGTATTCATGTCGATACCGAAACGCATGCGCAGCACCTTGGCTTCGCGTGGCGTCAGACCGGCCAGTACGCCGTGGGTAGTCTCGCGCAGGCCTTCACTGGTAGCGGAGTCGACGGGAGAGTCAGCCGCCTGGTCTTCGATGAAGTCGCCAAGGTGAGAATCCTCGTCGTCGCCCATCGGCGTTTCCATCGAGATCGGTTCCTTGGCAATCTTGAGGACTTTGCGGATCTTGTCCTCGGGCATCTCCATGCGCTCGGCCAGCTCTTCCGGTGTCGGCTCGCGTCCCATTTCCTGCAACATCTGCCGGCTGATGCGATTGAGCTTGTTAATGGTCTCAATCATGTGCACCGGGATGCGGATCGTGCGTGCCTGGTCGGCAATCGAACGGGTAATCGCCTGGCGGATCCACCAGGTGGCATAGGTCGAGAACTTGTAACCACGACGGTATTCGAACTTGTCTACCGCCTTCATCAGGCCGATGTTGCCTTCCTGGATCAGGTCGAGGAACTGCAAACCGCGGTTGGTGTATTTCTTGGCAATCGAGATAACCAGTCGCAGGTTGGCCTCGACCATTTCTTTTTTCGCCCGGCGTGCCTTGGCTTCGCCAATCGACATGACGCGATTGATCTCTTTGAGTTCGCCGATGGACAGGAAGTTCTCGATTTCCATGCCGATGAGCTTGCGCTGCGCCCGCAGGATATCGGGCTTGAGCTTCGACAGCGTCGAGCTGTGCTTGCGCTTGGCGCGGATGTGCTTGTCGATCCACTCCAGATTGGTTTCATTCGCCGGGAAGCTGGCAATGAAGTCCTTGCGTGGCATGCCGGCTTCGCGCACACAGTGCTGCATGACGGTGCGCTCCTGCAGGCGGATCATGCCAATTGTCTGGCGCAGGTTTTCCACCAGCACATCGAAGGTTTTCGGTGCCAGTTTCAGTTCCATTATCTGGTCCGCGATTTTCTCGCGTGCACGCAATACTTTCGGGTCGGCCGCCCCATCTTTCTCGATCGCGCCGATCATGCGGGTATAAGCGCGCTTCATGGTGGTGAAACGTTTTTTCGTTTCTTCCGGGTCCGGGCCCTGTTTGACCGGGGTGTCATCGTCGTCGTCGCTGTCGCCCTTGTTGTTGGGCTGGGCAATTTCGTCCGGCGCGTTCGGGTCGATGAAGCCGGTCAGCAGGTCATTGATGCGGGTATTGCCGGCAGCGACATCTTCGTAAATCGCAATCAACAGCGCCGGCGTCCGCGGCAGCATCGCCAGGGCACGACGTACCTGGTTCAGGCCTTCTTCGATACGCTTGGCGATGCGAATCTCACCTTCACGTGTCAGCAGCTCGACGGTACCCATTTCTCGCATATACATGCGCACCGGGTCGGTAGTACGACCGAACTCGCTGTCGACCGTGGCCAGCGCTGCCGCCGCCTCGTCGTCATCGTCATCAGACACCGGGGCATCCGAGAGCATCAATGAGTCGGCATCGGGTGCGGTCTCATACACCGTGATACCCATGTCATTGATCATGTTGACGACATCTTCGATCTGCTCGGGATCGACGATCTCATTTGGCAGGTGATCGTTGACTTCGGAGTAGGTCAGGTAGCCCTGTTCCTTACCCTTGGCAATCAGCAGCTTGAGCTGGGAGGCGCGGTCTTCGGCGACCTTCGGTGACAGCGGCTGTGCCGGTGCGGGAGATTTTTTGGCGGTCAATTCGTTAATCCTCACTCGTCAGTCGAGCAATCAAGCCGACCAGTATAGCTAAACCCAGGGGCGATCACACACCCTGATTCGTTCTGTCGGGGCCGTGACGGGTGCCCAGCAACGCCTGCAATTCCTGTTTTTCAGCGTCGCTGAGGCCTTCTGCCCCGGCTTTGGCCATTAATTCGTTGGCCCGTGTACCGATGGCCCCATCGCGGGCCAACTGTGAAAAAATGTTGCGTAACTCGTCGGCGGCGCCATCGACATCGACCAGCACCTCGTCGGCGGCCAGTCGTGCCAGGTAGTTGCCGACCTCGTGATCCCTCCATCGTTCGAGTATCGCCGCGGTCGAAAGGTTTGGGTCGGTACGTAGATCGGCCACCAGCTGGCACAGCACCGGGATGCCGGGTCGGTCCAGAGTCGCCAGGCCATCCGGCACTTCGGCATATTGCAATGCAGCCGGATGCTGTAGCAGCAACTTGATTGCCTGGCGCACGCGATTGCCACGCTCGCCCGGACGCTGCGGTCGCCGCACGCGAGTCTGGCTGGTACTGGTCACCGACTCTCCAAGTAGTCCGCGTAATCGGCGGCTGTCGATGCGCGCCGTCTGGGCCAGCCGGTCAATCATCATCTCGCGATAGACACCGGCCGGAAGTCGCGCCAGTAAAGGCCGCGCCAGTTCAACGAACTTCGCACGTCCGTCCACACTGCCAAGATCGACCTGTTCGCCAAGATGGCTGACCAGGTATTCCGACAGTGGCTGGGAATCCGCCAGGCGACTATTGAATCCGGCCGCGCCTTCCTCAGCGACCAGGCTGTCGGGATCGTGTCCGTCGGGCAGGAACAGGAAGCGAACCTGGCGACCTTCGCGCATACCACCCAGCGCGTTCTCCAGCGCACGCCAGGCGGCACGCCGTCCCGCCGCATCGCCGTCAAAACAGATCACGACGTTGTCCGCCACGCGAAACAATTTGTCGAGGTGCGCCTCGGTGCAGGCGGTACCCAGTGTGGCCACGGCGTTGTGGATGCCGTGTTGGGCCAGTGCGACGACGTCCATATAGCCTTCGACAACAACCAGCGTGTCGATATCCCGGTTGGCCTGGCGCGCTTCGTACAGGCCGTACAACTCTCGACCCTTATGGAACAGGTCGGATTCGGGCGAATTGAGGTATTTCGGTTCGCCATCGCCCAGCGTGCGACCGCCGAAAGCGATAACCCGGCCGCGCGTGTCGCGGATCGGGAACATGATGCGGTCGCGAAACATATCGAACCAGCCGCGACCCTCGCGCCGTGGCTTCAACATCCCGGTCTCGATCAGGTGCTGGCGACTGTCGTCATCGGTACCCACATTCTTACCGAGCGCTTCCCAGCTGTCTGGTGCGTAGCCAATGCCGAATGCGGTCACTGTTTCACCATTAAGACCCCTGTTCTTCAGGTAGTCGACCGCTGGTACCGATTGCTTGAGGCTGCGACGGTAAAACGCGGCGGCTTCGGCCAGCGTCGCGTAGTAATCAACCCGCGAAGGGCCCTGTTTGGCGCCGGCTTCGCGAGGGACTTCGATCCCTACCTGGCTGGCCAGGTCCTCGATCGCCTCGATAAAACCAAGCCCATCGAACTCCATCAGGAATCCGATCGCTGTGCCGTGAGCGCCACAACCGAAGCAGTGATAGAACTGTTTTGTCGGGCTGACAGTGAAAGACGGCGTTTTCTCGTTATGAAACGGACAGCAGGCTTTGTATTCGCGCCCGGCCTTTTGCAGCCGGACACGGGAGCCGATCACTTCCGCGATGTCGGCCCTGGCGATCAGGTCGTCTATGAATTGTTGTGGTATGCGCCCACTCATGCCACTGCACTACCCCGGATATACGGGTGTTATATAGGAGAGCTTAGATCAAAACCGGGTTATCGGCCGGCGCAATCGGTTGATCGCGACGCTATCCCGCGGTTATCAGCCTGAGAGACGTGCCTTGACCAGGCCGCTGACCTGGCTCATGTCGGCGCGTCCGGCCGCCTGCTGCTTGACCTGACCCATGACCCGGCCCATGTCAGCCATGCCGCTGGCACCGGTCTCATTCACAATCTTGTCGACCAGGGCTTCCAGCTCGGCTGCCGACATCGGTTCCGGCAGGTAGACCTTCAACACCTCGATCTCGCTGGCTTCCTTGTCGGCCAGCTCGTCACGGCCACCGGCCCGATATTGCTCGATGGATTCGCGCCGCTGCTTGACCATTTTCTCGATGACGGTCAGCACCTGTGCATCGTCGAGCTCGATACGCTCGTCGACTTCACGTTGCTTGATCGCAGCCGTGGTCATGCGCAACGTAGCCAGCTTCTCGCTGTCACGGGCACGCATCGCCGTCTTGACGTCTTCCTGGATTCTGGATTTGAGTGTGGCCATGCCGGCCTCTCAGGGATTAGTACAGCCGCGTGCGCCGCTGGTTGTCGCGGGCCAGCCGTTTGGCGTGGCGTTTGACTGCAGCTGCCTTGCGTCGCTTACGTTCCTGGGTCGGTTTTTCGTAGTATTCGCGACGTCGCAGCTCGGTCAGGACACCGGCTTTCTCGCAGGCGCGTTTGAAGCGCCGCAGGGCGGCATCGAAATACTCGTTTTCTTTAACCCGTACGCTGGGCATCTGATCACCTCGAACTACAGAATAAAAACGGCCGTCTCCGGCCGAACGCGGTATTCTAAGACAGCTGCACCGGCAGTGTAAAGGGACCAGGCAAATATGCGAGTTTTGGGTATCGAGACCTCCTGCGACGAGACCGGGGTTGCCGTCTATGACAGCGAACTCGGGCTAACGGCCCATGCATTGCACTCGCAGGTCGAGCTGCATGCGGATTGGGGAGGCGTGGTGCCGGAACTGGCCTCCCGCGACCATGTAATGCGGCTGGTACCGCTGGTCGAGCGGGTCGTCGGCACCGATCCCGATGTGGATGCGGTGGCCTATACCGCCGGTCCGGGCCTGGTCGGCGCACTGATGACCGGCGCGGCCTTCGCCCGCAGCCTGGCCTGGGGCTGGGATGTGCCGGCCGTACCGATTCACCACATGGAGGGTCACCTGCTGGCGCCCATGCTTGAGGAGAATCCGCCGGATTTTCCGTTTGTCGCCTTGCTGGTCTCGGGCGGCCACACCATGCTGGTCGATGTGACGGCGTTGGGGCAATACCGGGTGCTGGGCGAGACCCGCGACGATGCGGTTGGTGAGGCTTTTGACAAGACGGCGCGGCTGCTCGGCCTCGGTTATCCGGGTGGGCCCGAGGTAGCGGCGCTGGCTGCACGGGGCCGTAGCGGGGCTATTGATTTCCCACGACCGATGACGGATCGTCCCGGGCTCGATTTCAGCTTCAGCGGATTGAAGACAGCGGTCCTGCGAGCGGTCCAGAACGATGACAGTGTGGCGCCAGCCGATATCGCGCGTGGCTTCGAGGATGCCGTCGTCGATACACTGAGCGTCAAGTGTCGGCGTGCAATCGCCGCGACCGGGCATGAGTTGTTGATCGTCGCCGGTGGTGTCAGTGCCAATACCCGGTTGCGGCAGCGCCTGCAGAAGGACGCCGGCAAACATGGTTTCGGTGTGCGCTTCCCGCCTGCCGAGTTTTGCACCGACAATGGTGCGATGATTGCCTATGCTGGATGGCGGCGGCTCGCCGCCGGGCTGGCCGACACCGAAGCGCCATTGCAGGTGCGGGCCCGGTGGCCACTGGAAGAACTGAACGTGGAAGGTAGACACGAATGATAACGACCCAGAACCAGGACGTGATCTTTCTCACCGATTTGCGTGTGCGGACGATCATCGGCATCAATGACTGGGAACGACGGGTGCGGCAGACGGTGGCGATCGATCTCGAGATGCCAACCGACGCACGACTTGCGGCAGGTAGCGATGCGATCGATGACACCCTCAATTACAAGGCCGTTGCCAAGCGCCTGATCAGTTTCATTGGCGAGTCTCGTTTCCAGCTGGTAGAAACGCTGGCGGAACGGATTGCCTCCATCGTGCTCAAAGAATTTGGTGCTCCGTGGGTTCGGGTCCACGTGCATAAGCCCGGTGCGGTGCGTGGTGCTAACGATGTTGGTGTTCGTATTCAGCGTGGCGACACCGGGGCGGGTGCGCGACGCGATGTCTATGTCGCGGTCGGCAGCAACATCGAACCGGACACGCATCTGAAACTGGCCCTCGACGAATTGCGCCGGCGCTTTGGCTCGTTGCGTCGCTCGACAATCTATCGCAACCCGGCAGTTGGTTTCGAAGGAGACGATTTTTTCAACATGGTGGTCGGATTCCAGACATCGAAGTCGGTCGAGGCCGTGGCCGCTGCGCTGGCCCGGGTCGAAAAGAAGGCCGCGCGCAAGCGCACTGCCGAGCGCTTTGGGCCGCGAACACTCGACCTCGACCTGTTGTTGTTCGGACACCAGGTTATCGATAACCCGGAATTCCAAATCCCGCGTGCCGAGCTCACAAAATTCGCGTTCATGCTACGACCGCTGGCGGAACTTGCCGGTCCGGTCGTCCACCCCACGGCGAATTGCACGCTGGCGGAGCTGTGGGAGCGCAGTGGCCTTGATGAGCACCCGATGAGTGCCGTCGACCTGAAGTGATCTCGCGTTATTTCCCATTAATCACGGCTGCCGTGCTGGTGACCGCCTGTGACAGCGGTGGCAGTCCGGCGGTCAACGCCGTCGTTCCCGATAGCTGCAGCACTGTCGAGCAGAATCGTTTCGTCCTCGACGTGATGCGAGACATCTATTACTGGGTCGATGAGATGCCGGGCGCTGATCCGGCGGCTTTCGACTCGCCTGAGGCATTGCTCGATTTCCTGTTGTTTGACGAGCTGGACCGCTTCTCTGCCATTGCCGATGCTGCCGAGGAAGACGCGTTCTTCTCGTCCAGCCAGTTCATCGGTGTTGGCCTGAGTATCCAGGCTATAGGCGATCGACTGTTTGTCACGCAGACATTTTCCGATGGCCCGGCAGCTGCCGCAGGACTGGCACGCGGTTACGAGCTACTGTCGATCAACGGCCTCGATGCAGCGGAAATCATCAACGGCGACGGTATCAGTGCGGCCTTCGGTGCCGATGAGGTCGGTACCCAGGTCGACCTGGTTTATCTCGATCGGGCCGGTACGCAAATGTCGGCGACGATTTTCAAGGCAATCGTTACCATTGATACGGTTTCGGCTGCGGCGGTTCTGCCGGTTGCTAACAAGACCGTCGGCTACGTCGCCTTTCGCAATTTTGTCGAGCCGTCGTTTGCAGCGCTCGATAACGTGTTCTCCGATTTCAAAACGCAGGGCGTCGATGAGCTGGTCCTCGATCTGCGTTACAACAGTGGCGGTCTGATCTCGGTTGCCGAGTTCCTGGCCGGCCTGGTGGGTGGCACGGTAACCGATGGTGAGATATTTGCCGTGCGAACGCATAACAGCCAGAACACGTTCCGTAATCGCGAGACCCGCTTCCTCGATGAGAGCAATGCGCTCGATTTGCGACGCGTCATCATTATCACCTCGGGCCGGACTGCGTCTGCGAGCGAGATGGTCATTAACGGTCTCGAGCCCTTTCTCGATGTTGTACTGATCGGCGAACAGACGCTGGGCAAGCCGGTGGGATCGTACGGTTTTGCTTTTTGCGACAAGATCGCCCGACCGATCGCATTCGCCAATGAAAATGCCATCGGTGATGGAGACTTCTTTGGCGGTCTGGCGGTGGATTGCGAAGCAGCCGACGACCTGGACTTCGATCTTGGCGATCCTGAGGAGGCCTCGCTGGCTGAAGCGCTGTATTACATCGCCAACGGCAGTTGCTCGGTGCAAAGCGCTCGTTCACAGAAAGCGACCACTACGTTGCGCCGCCTGCGATCCGATTACGACCTGCTCAACGCCTATTGATTAGACCGGGCGACGTCGCCAAAGCATCATTGCAAGGCCAATCGCGAACAGTGCGACAGCGGTCGGTTCCGTTACGGTCAGCAACCGCATGGTCGGCCCAAAAAATCCCTCGTCGCCCGGGAGATCGAAATCCGGGCGGGACAGGCCGCTATCCATCAACATCACCTGCCGACCGCCAAGGTAGTCGACGGCGGCAATAGTCGAAAAGTCGGTGTCGAACTGGCCGAGTGTGCCGGTGTCGTAGAAGACGCTGCCGATCACGTACAGGCCGGGGGTCAGCGTTACTGCCATGATATCGGCAAAACGCCAGGCACCGTCATTGCTGACCGAGTCGACCAGGGCACTGTCGCTGGTCACGGTCGCGGTAGCCAGCAGCGGGCCGCCATCGACCCACAAGCCGATGTCAACCGGGTTGGAACCGAAGCCATTGGCAGCCTCATCCCAAACACCCAGCCCGTCAATGCTAATGGTCGTGCTTACGCTGAACGCCCAGCCCAGTGTGGCGCCGCTTGCAGTACCACAACCACTGCAACCAACAGGAAAACCATCCGGTCCAACATCCAGCACCAGCGTGGCCTGTGCCGGCGAGCACGCCAGCAGCAATACCATTAACGTTGACCGCATATCGATCTCCTTATCGACATCAGCTGGTCATTTCAGACCCGTTCCCACAGCGACGCGATGCCCTGGCCGACACCTATGCACATCGTACACAGTGCGTAGCGTCCGTCAGTCTTCTCTAGTTGGTGGATGGCTGTTTGCACCAATCGTGTTCCGGACATCCCCAGCGGATGGCCCAACGCGATGGCACCGCCATTGGGATTGACGCGATCGGCATCGTCTTCAATGCCAAGGGCGCGCAATACAGCCAGGGCCTGCGAAGCAAAGGCCTCGTTCAATTCTATGGTGTCAATCTCATCCAGCGGCAGCCCCGCGCGTTGCAGCGCTTTGCGTGAGGCCGGGGCCGGTCCGACTCCCATAATCCGCGGCTCTACACCGGCGACCTGGCAGGTCATAAAGCGTGCCCTTGGTGTCAGCCCGAAGCGTTCGGCGGCATCTGCCGAGGCCACTACCACGGCCGCTGCGCCATCGTTCACACCCGACGCGTTGCCGGCGGTGATGGTGCCGTCGTCTCGAAAGGGCGTGCGCAAGGTCGCCAGTTTCTCCAGTTGTGTGTCGGGGCGTGGGTGCTCGTCCCGATCGACGACGACCGGATCTCCCTTACGTTGAGGGATGGTGACGGCAACGATTTCCTCGGCGAAATAACCAGCGTCCTGGGCGGCAGCGGCCCGTTGCTGGCTGCGCAGCGCAAAGCGGTCCTGGTCGGCGCGACTGATGGAGAACTGCTCAGCTACGTTCTCTCCGGTCTCCGGCATCGAATCAATCCCGTATTGTTTTTTCAGCAACGGATTGACGAAGCGCCAGCCAATAGTGGTGTCGTAAATCTCGGCGCGTCGGCTAAATGCAGCGTCAGGCTTGGGCATCACGAACGGCGCGCGTGACATCGATTCGACACCGCCGGCGATGACGATATCGGCGTCACCGGTCTGTATGGCACGTGCCGCCTGCGCAATGGTGTCCATGCCCGAGCCGCATAGACGGTTCAGCGTGCCGCCGGGGACATCGGGTGGCAGGCCAGCCAGCAACGCTGCCATGCGCGCGACATTGCGGTTGTCTTCGCCAGCCTGGTTGGCGCAGCCGAGCAACACGTCGTCGATCTGCTTGGCGTCGATACCCGGGTTGCGCTCAAGTAAGGCGCGAATCGGAATCGCAGCGAGGTCGTCGGCGCGAACGGCGGCCAGTGCGCCACCGTAGCGGCCGATCGGTGTGCGTATGGCATCGCAAATAAAAGCGTCTTTCATGGCGGGTTTAATCCTGTAGATCGGAGAATCGGGCGTTGTCGTCGGCAAGCCGGTCAAGCAGAGGTGGTACTGACCAGTACTGTTCACCGAAGCGGTCGCAGAAATCACGCACGCGATCGCGCACCTGCGCCGTGCCCACCGTGTCCGCGTAAAACATCGGTCCGCCGCGGTAGCGTGGGAAACCATAACCGTTGGCCCAAACAACATCGATGTCGGAGGAGCGTACGGCGATCCCCTCGTCGAGAATTCGTGCTCCCTCGACGACCAGCGCGTAAACACAGCGTTCGATAATTTCGTCAGCCGAAATCTCGCGCTGTTCAATACCCAGTCGCTGGGCCTCGGCGCGGATCATCTGCTGCACGTCCGGATCGGGAATCGGTTTGCGCGAGCCGCTCTCATAGCGAAAGATGCCAGCACCGGTTTTCTGACCGTAGCGTTCCTGCTCAGCCAACATGTCGG
>JABDKV010000288.1 GCA_013002045.1 Gammaproteobacteria bacterium | reverse complement strand
TGCGTTATTTGCGCCATCGCTTCACTGGCCACCGGTAGCTCCTGGACCGTGGCCGGCACCCTCGGCGTGGCCCTGATCGGTGTCTCGGGCGGTCTCGGGATTGCCCCGGAGATGGCCGCCGGTGCCGTGATTTCCGGCGCCTATTTTGGCGACAAGATGTCACCGTTGTCCGACACGACCAACCTGGCGCCAGCGGTTGCCCGCACGGACCTTTTTGATCACATCCGACATATGAGCTGGACGACGGTACCCTCGTTCACCATTGCACTGGTGTTGTTTGCCATTATCGGCTTCCGCAGCAATGTCGCGACCGATCAGCAGACTTTCGCCGCTCTGCTGCAAACGCTGGAGCAGTCGTTCAACATCTCAGTCTGGACACTGGTACCGCTGGTGGTGGTCATGGTCATGGCGTTCCGCAAGGTCCCGCCATTGCCCACGATACTGTTCGGGGCATTACTGGGCGGAGTGCTGGCCGCCTTACTGCAACCCGACAGTGTCCGCCAGTTTGTCGCCGCTGCGCCCGGTACGGCGTCGATCGAGGTCATGCTGCGCGGTATCTGGCTCGCACTGGCCGATGGTTACGTCGCCACAACCGGTGTCGCTGAGGTCGATGACCTGCTCAGTCGGGGCGGCATGTCGAGCATGCTGACGACCATATGGCTGATCATCACTGCACTGGCGTTTGGCGCGGTGCTGGAGCATGCCGGCCTGCTGCATCGGCTGATTGAAGCAGCCATACGCCGCGCGCGCTCGACCGGATCGCTGATCACAACGGTAGTACTGAGCTGCATCGGCATGAATGTCATCGCCGCCGACCAGTACATTGCTATCGTGCTGCCGGGCAAGATGTTTCGCGTTGAGTTCGCCCGTCGCGGGCTTGACCCACGCAACCTGTCGCGGGCTATCGAGGATTCCGGCACCATGACTTCGGCGCTGGTGCCGTGGAATACCTGCGGTGCCTACATGGCGGCTACGCTGGGTGTAGCAACACTAGCCTATTTGCCTTTCGCCTTTTTCAACCTGATCAGTCCACTGATGTCGATAGCGTACGGCGTTACCGGATTTTCCATCAGGCATATCGAGCCAGCTGAAACCGCACTCGAGAGCGCCTGACACATGCCTTACCAGGTCTGACTGCCTGCGCTACAGTATCGACCCGAATCTGCCATCAACCTGACCCTGGGGGATCATATGAAACGATTATTCTGCCTCGCCTCGATCGCCGCGTTTCTCGCGGCCTGCACCACAACTGAACCGACCGATACGACGGCGGCAGATGTTACCGCCAGCAAACCGGACAAGGGAACCCTGACGACAACCAAGGGGTCGATGACACTGGATGCTGTCCTGGCCAGTCAACCCGACGAGATCAAGGCGCGCTATAAATACCGCAATCCTGAAGCAACGCTGAAGTTCTTCGGTATTAAGCCGGGTATGACCGTAGTCGAAGGATTGCCCGGCGGTGGCTGGTACTCAAAGATCCTGATTCCCTATCTAGGCCCACAGGGTCACCTGGTCGGTGTCGATTACGCCCAAAGCATGTACCCGAAATTTGGTTTCTTTTCCGATGAGTTCATCAAGGCAAAGGAAACCTGGGTGGAAGACTGGACCGGTGGTGCTCGCGACTGGTACGGCGCTACCGGTGCCGAGGTGTCCGCATTTACATTCGGCGAGTTGCCACCCGAGTGGCATGGCAAAGCCGACGCTGCCCTGATGATTCGCGCGATGCATAACCTGGCGCGCTTCGAAAGCGATGGCGGCTACCTGTCCCAGGCCCTGGCTGACCTGTATGCATCACTGAAGCCCGGTGGAATTCTTGGAGTGGTGCAGCACCAGGCACCCGACGGCAACTCGGATGAATGGGCCAGCGGCTCGAAAGGCTACGTCAAGAAAGATTTTCTTATCGCCCAGGTCGAGGCGGCTGGGTTCGAGTTGGTCGCCGAGTCGGGCATCAACCACAACCACCGTGACCAACCGACCGAAGAAGATCTCGTCTGGCGATTGCCGCCCACATTAATTACCAGCGGAGATAATCCGGCGATGGCGGAAGAAATGAAAGCAATCGGTGAATCACATCGGATGACACTGAAGTTCCGCAAACCAGAATAAGCCAGGATACAGGACAGGGATGCGACAGCCGTCCCTGTCCTGGGCACCCAGGCAGGTGAATTTTTCTCCCCGAATGAGAATCGCGTCACGGATTCGGCTGCGACGTAGCTCGCATTATGTGGACGGTGAGCACCGTTTCAGACAACGTGATTCCGTTTCCCGCGCATGCCTGTCGCGCGACCCAGGGCTGCCCGCATTGCGGCACCCAGACCAATTTCTGGCGTTTCGGTCGACTGCTATGGGGCTACTGCGACGAACACGAAGTACGCTGGGTCGCGGCCGATTTCGGTCGCCCGGCGGCCAACTACAACGTGCGGTCGCTGTTGGAAAACCTGAAGTTTCTCGCTTCATTCGACGAAGTCAGCGAACGCTAGCCCTGAACCCGCGCACGGCGCATCGAAAAACACATCGATTCCCGTTATGCTGCGCGCTCGCATCGTCTGACAGGTAACTGCATGGCCGCTTTCGGATCGCACTTCGCATCGCTGATGATCGCCAGCCACTATGGCGATAACAGCTGGACGCCAATAGAGCTGATGCAAACATCGGAGCTCAGCTTCCATCCCGGTGCCCATGTCCTGCACTACAGCAGCACCTGCTTCGAAGGACTCAAGGCTTACCGCCATGATGACGGCTCGGTGCATATCTTTCGGCTCGACCGGCATGTAAAACGCATGCAAAACAGCGCGGCTTCGCTCTGTCTGCCGGTGCCCCCTGTCGAGATGCTGGACGAGATGATGCGTCGCCTGGTGGAGGCGGTACGCGATGATGTTCCGCACTACCCATCCTCTTTGTACCTGCGCCCTGTGCTGCTGGGACTCGATGCCAACATTGGCAGTGCTGCAAAACCATCGCACGAAGCGTTGTTGTATATCGTGGCGTCCCCGGTCGGTGACTATTTCGAAGCCGGCGAACGCCCCCTGCGCCTGTGGATCGAAGAGCATGCCATGCGAACGACCCCGCAATTTGGCGAGGTCAAAACGGGTGGCAACTACGCGTCTGCCTTACAACATTTCATGCGCGCCAAAAAGAAGTACGCCGTTGACCAGGTCCTGTTTTGCCCCGGAGGCGACGTCCAGGAAACCGGTGCTGCCAACTTCCTGCTCATTAATAACGATTGCGTGCTGACCAAGCGTCTGGATGGCTCGATCCTGCCGGGAATCACCCGTGCGTCACTGCTGCAATTGGCGGCGACCAGCGGCTATCGCGTCGAAGAACGCGATATCACAGTCGAAGAGATGCTGCAGTTTGTAGAGAACGGCGAGGCCGCTTTGTCTGGCACAGCCGCCATGCTTGCCGGAGTCGGTGAACTGCTGCGTGGCGATGAGGTACACAAGGTCAACGGTGGCGAGATTGGCGACAATACGCGCCGCCTGCGGCGTATGCTGGCCGACATAC
>JABDKV010000286.1 GCA_013002045.1 Gammaproteobacteria bacterium | reverse complement strand
AATCGGGGCTGAAGCCCCTCCTACGCGCGCGTTGCGCGCCGATCCCAGCCAAAAGGGCGGCGCAGCCGCCGTAGGAGGGACTTCAGTCCCGACCTGTTGCGCGGTGCGTTGAATGAGGGCGTCGTTGGAAAGAATCGCGGCTGAAGCCGCTCCTACGGGGGAGGGGATTCGCGTTGAATGAGGGCGGCGTTAGAAAGAGTCGCGGCTGAAGCCGCTCCTACGGGGAGAGGAACAGTTGCGGTTACGTTGAACGGGTCGCGGCGAAAGCCGCTTTTATACGGATTCTTCGGAGATGATGCGCCAGCGGCCGTCGGCTTCGGCACGCCAGTACTGGCGCTTGCGTGCTTCGCTCGAAAACGAGTCACTGTCGTATTGCTGGTCGAAGGTCACGATCACCATGTCCTGTTCGTGTGGATGCTCGAACACACTGAGATCGCCCAGTTCGACTTCGATATATTTCTTGCTGCGCGTTACCCGCGTCTTGTAATCGTCCCAGTCACGCTTGCCCATACCGCGACCGTGGAATTCATCGGAGTAATGCGACAGGTAACGCTCGACTTCGCCGCTTTCCCAGTCCGAACGCCACTGCTCAATGGCTGCGTTGACCGCCTGGCGACGATTCATGATCTGTTCGTGGCTGACCCACTCGATGGCCTCGCCGATGACTACCGGTGTCGAACCTTCACGCATCAGCGGTGCGATAATCTCCAGCTCTTCGTTGGTCAACGCCACACAACCGTCGCTGTCGAGCGGCGGCCGGCTGTAAGTATTGCTGGCCACACCATGTAACCAGATGCCACTACCGGTACGGCCCAGACGCTGATCCCACTCGTTCGGGTAATCGACCGGGAATGCGACCGGACCATACTTGTCGGGCAGGTCTTCGCCAGGCAAACGGTCGACGACGAAGTAGACCCCAACCGGTGTCTTGCGATCGCCCTGCACCTGCTTGTGCGCACCGTTCTTGCCACCCGATACATAGTGATCACTGACCAGCACCGGTCGCCCGTTTTCGTTGCGGAACACAAACATGCGCGAACTGGACAAGTCGACCACCACCGCATGTTCCTGGCTGTCGGCCAATTGCAGCAACGACTCGGGCAGGTACTCCTTGGATTCCTGTGAGCGGTAGTGGCGCCAGCGCTGCCGCGCTTCGGCCATCAATGATTCGACCTGGTCGCGGCGAGTCTCGAACGCCACCGGCACCCCGGCACGACTGGCCAGCAGGTCCCCATAAACCAGTTGGGCGAGTCGGAAATTGGGCTTGTCCTCGATCAGGTCCTGCACCTGGTACTCAGCGCGGTCGAGTTGACCGTGACGTATATCGTCAAGGATCGCGATCAGGCGTTGCTCGGGATCCGAGTGCGGCGGCTTCGGTGTTACCACCGGCGCCACGGTAGCTGTGGTAACAACCACCGGTGCCGGGCCGGCAACGGCGAGTTGTACCGCATCAGCCGGCGGCGCATGGGCAGCTGAAATCAACAGCGATGCCGCTACTATCGCAATCAGACCTGCCAGGCCGACCTGTATCTTCCCGGTCACCCTAGAGAGCCTCCGAGACCTCGGTCACGATCTGCCAGCCATCGCTGGTTCGACTCATGGTCAGTGTCTTGACCACCTGGTCCTGGTAGTTGTCTGACTGGTAACCCTGCACGAACGAGGCACGTGCACGATCGCTGTCGAGCATCTCGACATTGATCTCTCCGACATCGACATTGATAAAGCTCGGTGCGGAAAGGCGCTGGCGACGATAGCTGATCCACGATGCCAGTGGTGCGCCGTTAGACGGGCGGAAGTTGCGCGAGTAAGCACGCAGGTAACCATCGACATCCTGGCTCGACCATGCCGATGCCCAATCCCGAATGGCGTCGCGAATATCGTCGGCTGCGTTGCCGGTAGTCGTAACCGGCTCAGTGATGACCGGTTCCGGCTCCGGATCGGTAATGACCGCAACAACCGGTTCCGGCTCGGGCTCAGGTTCGGTAATGACGGGTTCGGGCTCCGGCTCGGGCTCAGGCTCGGTCACGACCGGCTCGGGTTCGGTTAGCACCGGCTCCGGTTCGGCGACGGCGACCTGGACCGGATTAGTCATCGACACTGGTGCCGAGAACAAGCCGTTGACCGCCGACAGTTTCAGTCGCGCTGACTCGTTGGCGTTGTCTTCCTCGAGTGCGCGGTCGTAAGCGATACCCGCCATCTTGGCGTACAGGTCACCCAGATTCTCATGTGCGGTGGAATAGCTCGGGTGCGTTTGGATAGCAGCCAGCAATGAGTCGCGGGCCTTCTCGAACTCGCCTTGCTCGGCAAACAACACAGCCAGGTTGTTATAGGGCTCGGGCAATTCGGGGTAATCCTGGGTGAGCCCGGCAAAGACCTCGATGGCCTGGTTGCTCTGCCCGAGATCGGCATAAATGATGCCTTTGAGGAAGCGCGCTTCCGCATCTTTGGGCGACTGCGCCAGCACGGCGTCGACCTCGGCGAGGGCCTCGGCGGAACGGCCTTGCTGGAACAAATTCTGTGCCGAAGTCAGGTCGGCATAGACATTCTGGGCAAGGAAAACGAGTGGTACGAAAACCAGTGTCAAAAGACGCATGTATGTCAGCTTCTCAAGTGATTTCTGAAACAATGGCTTAAGCTGTAATAGCTTAACAGGAAAAAACACGGGATGGGACTTTGGCGTAGCGTTCCGAGACCCGGATAATGCGAAGTATGTCGCGTTTTTGGCCGCTCGTCACACTCATCGCAATTCTATGGCTGGTCGAGGTCGTCAACTTCCTCACCGGGCATAGCCTGAACCGCTTTGGGCTGGTCCCCAGGACGACGACCGGATTGCCCGGAATTGCGCTGGCGCCGCTACTGCACGGCAGCTTCACTCACTTGCTGTCCAACACCATGGGATTGGCAGTACTCGGTGGCCTCGTGGCGCTGCGTGGCCGGCGACATTTTATCGTCAGTATGGTCGCGCTGGTGTTGGCTGGCGGGCTGCTGCTGTGGCTGATTGGCCGCCCTTCCGTCCATGTCGGCGCCAGCGGGCTGGTATTTGGCTTCTTCGGCCTGCTGCTGGCTCAGGCCTGGTATCGGCGGACATGGGATTCGATCCTGATCGCGACCGCGGTTGTGCTGCTGTACGGCGGCCTGATCGCCGGACTGTCGCCGTTGCAGCGCTATGTGTCGTGGGAGGGGCATCTCGCCGGACTGGTCGCCGGGGTACTGATTGGACGGCTGACGCAGCCCAGACAGGCCTGACCCGCGTGGACAGCCAGAGCCGGCCTTGATTACCATGATCGGCTCGCAAACCGTTCCGGAACCGAAATAAATGACCGAATACCACGCACCGACACGCGACATGCGTTTCGCAATAGAAGAGTTGGCCGACCTCTCTGGCCTCGTCCGTTTACCCGGTTTCGAAGCCGCCGAGGCCGATGTCGTGCAATCGGTACTCGACGAGGCGGGCCGTTTTGGCAATGAGGTACTGGCGCCGCTTAACGTCGAGGGGGATCGCAACGGTGCACGTCTCGACGGTG
>JABDKV010000284.1 GCA_013002045.1 Gammaproteobacteria bacterium | reverse complement strand
TTGCCGTCTTTCCATGATTTGTGGGTGCCGCCATTTTGTGAACCCAGTGTCTGCAGCATGCCCTTGAAAGTCTTGGAAAGGTTGTCCAGTGTCGCTTTGAGGTCTTCGACAGCGGCCTTGTGATCTTCATCGGCCTTTTTCTGTACTCGCTTGGCTACCTTGATCATCGCTTTGTCGACGTGATTCTTCTTGTAGCCCTTCTTCGAGTTATGGTCGTAGTTGTGCTGCGGGGTATTGGCAAAAGGCGGTGGTAAATCGACTTCGCGGGAACGCGCCCGTACCGATGCGGCGATATTCTCTGTTTCCAGATCGCAGTAGTACTTGACCGTGTGTCCCCACAACGGCATCGTCAACATGTTGTTCTCGTGATTGATACACCACTCGGTGTTTTCAAGTATCGGCAGGATCGGTGAATCCCCGCCTCCGCCGCAGAGATGTTCGGTAACGCTGGCGACACACAGCAAGTGGTGCGCTTCGAACTGCCCGTGACTCTTTTTCTTACGTCCGCGGACGAACTTCAGATCCTGGAAGGTGCCGACCCCCCAGCTGGCATCCCATTTTTTCTCCGAGTCCTTGATGCACTTGGTGTACTCGTTGCCATCTTTGCATTTCTGCCGCGGTGACTTGCGTACAGCGCAGAATTTGCCTTTCTCGGTGCCTTCACTGTGCTTGGCCATCAGCTCGCCTTTCCTGCGCGCAGCATGATGGCGGTGCGCTTGTTAGCGTCGCTGTCGAGGATGGTCGCAACCGGATGCGGGGCGTAGTGACGGGAAAATGCGCCGAGGGCGGTCACGATACCGATAGCACCAGTTACACTACCGGTGTCGCCAAACTGTATAGCCGGGAACCACGGTTGCGTGGCTGCGTACGGCGATTGTCGACCGACCAGTCTCGATAAAGCTGACCCCCAGTCAAAGGCCCGCCATGCTTCGCCATTCTGATCTGAGATTACCCACGGGTGTGCACCGACCTCCGGGCCCAGCTTGTGCTCGGCTGCCGCCAGCAGGCGGTCCAGTGCAGCACCGGTGTAAACATCGTCGGGGTTGGCCAGCGGCGCTTCGTCAAGCTCGCCAATGGCAACGATTGAGCCGATGCCACCGTCTGGCTGGCTGCTCAGCAGCAGTGCGACACCGGCTTCTGCTGGCTGCAGCCCGGCTGGTACCTCATCAGTCTTCAATGCGCCATCGGATTCGAGTTGCCCCAGTCGTCTCTCACTTAGCAAGGAGTCGACGCAGAGAACGATATTGAAGGCCGCCCGATCGCTGCTGCCGATTAGCTCTGACAGACACCTCGCCGTGGCGCAATGACCACCGCCACCTATAAAGCGGATCGCAGGAACCTGCGTCCATCCGGCCTCGACACAGGCCCGCATAGCCAGTTCCCTGGCAGTCTCGTGTTCAGCCTCTGACCGGCAATCACCAATGACGACATAAAGTGCCAGCGACGGCAGCATCTCCGGTGTTACCGGCAGTTGCTCCAGTGCAGCCGCTGCGATACGCAACAGGCGAACGTTACCTTCAAAGCCATCGGTCAGTTGATTTGTGGCGTGTGCAGTAACGGCATCGCCACCCGGTGCGCCGTCGCCGCTGTCGATCATGTAGTCCTCAAACTTGCTCGCCCTGGCAATGCCAGCGCGGTATGAGGCACAGGCAGTCTGCAGGTCGTAGCCTATTGCGGTGACGACACCGGCAGCCACGATCGTGGCTTCAGAACTGGCGGCAGCTCCGTGCATCTAGAACGGCTTGTTGCAAACGAAACAGGTTTGTTGAGCCATAGCGATGGCAATGACCGGCCCCTGCAATACAGGAAACGGGGGTGTGTTCTTGTCGTTGTGCAGCATGATGTCGAAGGCACGGCAGACATTCTTGCCTTCGAACTTTGTATCAAATGAGAACATCACGAATTCCGCTTTGCCCTTGATTTTGCCCGAGACCACACCGCCCGCACTGCCGGGTTCATCACCGGTACTCATACGAAAATTAGAATCCTTGACGCACACCGGATTGCCATCGCATTTGACCTTCTTGGTCCCTTTCGCCGTATCCGATGACATGGCGATGTTGGGATAGGGAATGGGAATCGGTCCGGCCGGTGTCGGTGTCTTGCAGACATCGGGGAACGCGATCGTCACACCCATGCTGGACTTGTGCACGACTGAAAGGAAGTTGACGCCAACGGTAACTGGCATGCCTGCGCCCCTAGTTTATGTTGACCGAAGCGCCACGAATCTTGTTCGATTGCGAGGCACGGCTGGTTACCTTGACACCGCGTATCACCACGCTGCCGTCGCGTCGCAGTACCAGTGAACTTTGGCCGCAATCGAGGCGGATCTCCTTGTCAGCGGTCAGCAGGACGGCGTTAGCATCGAGGGTTACCGTCTTGTCGGCAGTCGCAGTGTCGACCTCGCCAACAACGGTAGCCTGCAGCATACCAATCAGGATTGCCTGTCCGTCTGCAAGCAGACAAAGCAGAACATGTTTGTCGATCAGGGCCTTGCGGGCTGCTGCGAGCGTTGGCCACTGCACGAGGCTCTCGGCAATGTCCAGCTTCCTGCCGTTCAGTTCGGCTACCGCAGCTCCACTTTCCGAAATGCTGATCACGCGGGCCCGAACCAGCGAGCTGTCCTGCTGATTAGTTATTTGTTGCAACCGGACCACTGGGTCTGACATGTCAATTCTCCTTGATCTGGCTGCCCTTGATGATAACGTTGCCGCTGCCTTTCACGTTGATCTTGCCACCCTTGATAGTGACGTCACCGTTTTTCTTCATAATCAATTCAGCACTGCCGGTCTTGAACTTGATCTCGTCTTTGGCGACAAACTGGATTTTCTTGGCATTGACTACCTGTTCCTTGTCAATGGTGGTATTCACCTTGCCGCCGATCTTCTCAGTCACGTCCTTGGCGATTTCGACAGTCTGGTCTTTACCGACTGTTTGCGACGCATCACCTGATACCGAGATAGTCTTGTTGCCGCCGATATTGTCTGTTCGATTGCCGCCGACTGTCGACGATATCGCGCCACCGACTGTTACCGACATGGTGCCACCGACCGAGATGGCATAGGCGGCGCCGACGGTCAGCTCCATCGCCGCGCCGACCGTTTCTGAGTAATTGATGGCGACCGACTCGGTCAGGCTTGAACCGACGGTTATCGACATGTTGGCGCCGATCTGCTCGCTGTGGGCCGCTGCCACCTGGATAGACTTGTTGCGCCCAACGGTTTCGGACTTGTCGCGTCCGACATCGAGTGTGCGATCACGCCCGATCGACTCGGCGCGGTCGACACCGACTGCGATGGTCTGATTATTCTCGACGACCACGTCCTGATTTTTCTCGGCATGGACGTACATCTGCTCCGAGCCTTTTTTATCCTCGAAGCGGATTTCGTTGAAGTTGTCGCCGCTTCCATCCTTACTGCTGCGCGTCTTGATACCGGATTGCGTCTTGTTGGCCGGTAACTCGTAAGGATGCTTGTTATCGGCATGATAGACGCGACCGGTGATGATCGGTCGGTCCGGATCGCCTTCGAGAAAGCCGATAATGACTTCATGTCCGATTCGGGGCAGGTGCACCATGCCCCAGTTCTTGCCGGCCCACGGATGCGAGACTCGAATCCAGCAGGAGCTGTTTTCATTATTCTCGCCCTTGCGATCCCAGTGAAACTGGACTTTCACCCGACCGAATTCATCGGTGTAGATCTCATCGCCGGATGGCCCCACGACGATGGCGGTCTGGGGCCCCTGCACGACCGGTTTTGGTGTCGCCCGGTGTGGTCGAAACTGTTCGCTGGAATCGATAGCCTCAATCGAGCAGCTGAACTTCGCTTCACCAGCCGATCCCTCGCCGGTCTCGAATGCACTCGATTGCAACGCGATATCGGTCGCGATGATCAGGTATTCCTTGTTTTGATCATCTCGCGGGAACTTTTCAAGGTTGAACAGGTGGCCGGCACACAGGCCGCGAGCATCTCCATACCCATTGACCCTGGCATAGTCGGCGTGTAGCTGCTCAGCCCGGACACGGGCATAGGTACTACCCTCGCCGCCTGCGGTGTATTCGCCCGGGTAATCGTAGATTTCGCCATCGCTGTGCTCGTGTTGTCGCGGAATCGCCTTTTCTGCAGCGAGGTCGGCCGATGGTGTCTTGAAATTGTAGTCGCGCATCGCGACCGCAGAAGGCTGTACAGAGTGCCGAATTCGCCAGCGGCCGATATGTTCTTCAAATGCGCGGCTGCCACCTTCAGGTGGGAAGAACGGAACCTTGTCATAGCCCGGAAACGAGCTATGCGCTCCGAGATCGTCGGCCAGCACCAGTTTGTGCTTGCCCTTCTCGTGAGTGAAGTAGTAGTAAATACCCTCCTGTTCCATCAGGCGCGAAGCGAAATTGAAGTCGGTTTCGCGGTACTGGACGCAGTATTCCCAGTTACGATAGCTGCCGGACAGGCGTTCATCGAAATCAGAAAATCCGGCATCGCGAAATACTTCCTTGATGATTTCCGGGACTGTTTTTTCCTGGAAAATGCGGCAGTCGCTGCGGCGGGTCAGCAGCCAGAACCACGGCGAGATGGTCAGGTGATAAGTGGATTGCCGTCGGGTAGCCCCGCCCTGGCTGAACTCCGAGACAATGCCGTTGATATAACGTTTGCCGCCACCAGCGTGATCGATTCTGATACTGACATTGGTGCCCAACAGATCGTCGAGCGAGACGTCATTCTTGTCGCACGTGACCTCGGCGCGGTATTCAAACAACCGACCGATCTCCTCGTGCCCTGTCAGTCGGCGCAGGATCAGGAAATCGTCGCCCAGGGACGTAAAAATTTCGAATTGGCGCGTTGCCTGGATAGCCATCGGTTGCCTTTCGCTGCGCTGCCGCAAATCGCAGCCTTGTTTAGGCCTAGTATAGTCGCTATCCATCGACTTCGTTTCAGTAAATGTAGTCCGGTTGTCTCAACTACACTTGCTGGAGGCTGCGGAACTATTTGTAGTCAGCGGATATTCATTGACAACCCACATAAAGGAAAGAAAATGCCCGGTCGACTCGAATTCGGAATGAGCTTCAGCAATGATGATCAGGCCCAGCGTCGCAAGCGTGACTCGATTCCGCGGATACTCGTCCTGGCCGACCTTAGCTGTTATCCGGGCCGTGGTGAACGTGAGCCCCTGCTGGATCGCGCAATACGTAAAATCGATGCAGATAATTTCGATGCGCTGCTAAAGCGCTATGCACCGGGTATCGGTAGCGATCCCGCCAGCCGCATCACCTTCGAGCGACTGGAGGACTTTCATCCCGACAGTCTCTATCGCCACCTGACCATATTCGCCGCGCTGCGTGACCTGCGCTCGCGCCTGGCCGATCCTGCAACGTTCGAGGCGGCCTCGGCGGAGCTGCTGTCGGAGACAGCCCAGTCTGAGCCGGATGAAGCTGCGCCTGCCAGTGACAGCGGTGACATGTTCGATCGCCTGCTGGGGGCGCCGGCCGGGTCGGGTGCTGGCAAAGCTGATCAGGGCCGCGGGCTGGTCTCGAAGATGATGGCCGATGTGGTGGCGCCTTATATTGAGCCGGATATTGCCGATCGCCAGGCGCAACTGGTTTCGAGCGTAGACCAGAGCATTGCGCAAACCATGAATGTCGTGCTGCATGCGGCGCCGTTTCAGCGCTGTGAAGGCCTGTGGCGTGCGCTACGAGACCTGGTATTCAGCTTTGACGCCGAAGACGAGGCCCAGGTCTATGTCATGGATGTGACCGCGGACGAATTGATGGTCGACCTCGGCAGCGAGACACCGCTGGAGCAAAGCTCTATTTACCGCCGGGTGGTCGAGCGTGAGAAGGATACAGCCGGGGGAGAGCCCTGGGCTGCCGTTGTAAGTGATCTTTCCTTTGGCCAATCGCCGGATAGTCTCGCGCTGGCGGCTTACATGGGGGGATTGGCGGCTCATGCGGGAGGGCCATTGCTGGCGGCTGCCGATCCAGCCCTGTTTGGTGCAGGCAAGCTCGAAGGTCGGGCAGATCCGGATGACTGGACAGTCGAAGGTCGTCTGGCCGGGGCCTGGGCAGCGCTGCGTGAACACCCGGTTGCTCAATATATAGGGCTGGCCGCGCCTCGCCTGCTCGGGCGTTTGCCCTACGGGCGACAGACCGATGAAATCGACAGTTTCGACTATGATGAATTCGCCAACGGTCGCAACCATGCCGATTATCTGTGGACCACGCCTGCCTTTGCGGTCGCACGCGCGCTTGTAGCGGAGCTATCGGGTTATGACGGGCTCGATATCGACGATCTGCCGATGCATGTATTTGAAGAAGATGGTGAGCGCGAGATTCAGCCTTGTGCTGAAGCGTGGCTGGCTGATCGTGCCGCCCAGCAAATCATGGGCGCAGGGATCATGCCTGTGCTTAGTGTGCGTGGCAGTAACCGGGCGCGTATCGTGAGGTTGCAGTCTATAGCCGAGTCGCCGACCGCGCTGACGTGATCAATCCGGGTCGCGCACCCATTTGAGGACCGCTTCGTCAGCGTCGGAGAAAGCGTAAAAGCCATCCCATTCTTCGTTGTCATACTTCAGAACGACCATGACCGGGGCGCCATAGGCAAACTTCTGCCGTGCCCAGGCCCGCATGGTGACGTCGCTGGACTTGTTCTCGTTCATGAAGGCACGCCATTCCTGCTTATCAGTCGGCTCGAGACGTCCGCCTGCGTCAATTGCCCGCTGCAGTTGCTTCTTGAAGCTGTAGTAATCTACATCGATGATTCTTGGACGGCCCAACGTCTTATCTCCAACTGACGATCACTGCGATTAGAACACGAAAATCCGCTGCGCATCAATAAGGTAACGCATCATTGCCCGGCCGTCAGCTACCTTTCCCGAGCTGGATCAGGTAGCCCTCCACGGGGTTGGCCCGCTCCATTCGCAGCGTCTGTTCCACGATAGAAGAAATCCCGAGGCCGGCATCACTAATGCTTTGCTCGATATAAGGCAACGAGTGACGGTAGCGACCGGAGCTACTGACAGCAAAGTCACGCGAGGTGTCGGGCAGTTTCTCAAGCGTGAACAATGCTGTGGCGCCCGGGCGCAACGTCCTCCCCAGGCTGTCGAATACCAGACTCAGGTCGCTGAAATAGATCAGTGTATCTCCGGAAACTACCAGGTCGTATTCATCGGGATGGGCATTGAAATACGCCGTCAGTTCGGCTTCTTCAAGACGATCGTAGACGTCACGGTCCTGCGCCAGCTGCAACATGCGTGTCGACAGGTCGATACCCACAAGGTGGCTGCTCCAGGGTTTGATGTGTGGACCGCAGAGACCTGTGCCACAGCCGGCGTCCAGAACTGATTGCCACGATCGTTGCAGTGCAGACAGCCGTTCGCCAATCAAATCTGGCACCCGATAGTCGAGCTTTTCCAGAACACTGTCGAATGCTGCAGAAAAATCATCGAACAACTTACGAACGTAGTCTTCGCTCGGCGCCTCCGTTAGCGACTTGTCTGTTAGTAGCTTCAGGTGATACTCGGAAATCGGGTCATCGGGATGCAACGCTCTGCAGCGTCGCAGGACGGCCTTGGCCTGTTCCACGTCGCCACCATGAAGAACCGCTCGCGCCAGACCGTTCAAAGCGTTTGCAGTAGGTGCGAATTCAACTGCTTTGTGGCTTGCAGCAAGCGCTTTATCGTCCTGGCCAAAATGGGCGTAAAGTCTGGCAAGGTTGAACCAGGCCTCTGCATGTTCGGGGTTGGCTTCGAGACAGCGCTCGAGACATTCGATAGCCGTGTCCTGGTCGCCACGTCTCAGGCGTAGTGCCGCCAGGTTGCTTAGCGCGTTAGCATGACTTGGAGATGTTGTTAGTACCTGGCGGTATGCCGACTCGGCCTCGTCCAGCTTTCCACACTGGCTTAGTATGTTGCCAAGATTGCTCCAGGCATCGATATAGGAAGGATCTGCTGCAACACACTGTTCCAGTTTTTGCAGTCCTTCTGCGCTTCTTCCGAGTTGATGAAGTACTACACCGTGAAGGTTCATGACAGTCAGGTTGCCTGGCTGCAGGTTAAGTATCGCTTGGTACATTGCTTCAGACTGATCCAGCATCCCCTTTTTATGCATGTGTATCGCGACTTCAACAGCCTCTTCGATACTCAGTTCGGTTTTATCACCGATTTTTTTCATCTAATGCCTCACTGGCCATCTAAATTTCCGCTACAGTTAGGATAGCGGGTTTAAGATTATGATTCTAAATTCATGGGCAATCTTGACGACGTTCTTTATCCCGTTATTTTCGAGGATCACGACGGCACGTGGACCTGGTCGGTCGAATCAGGAAAGGCCTATGAGGACAGTCACCGGATCCATGCGCGGGGAGATTGTTGTCTTAGCAAACGCGAGGCGCGGAATGCGGCGACGGCAGCTTTGCGGAAGATTCAGTGTCAGGGCAGCCCAGACCAGGCTGCTGCCAGTGCGCTACCCGGAAGCATGCGAGGATGGGCAATAGTGGCAGGCGACGAAATAACGACTATCTTTGCCAGTAAGGCCGAGGCAATTCGATCAGCCAGCGCTGTACCCGGCGGTCGGGTCAGGCGGGTCTCGTGTAATCTGGA
>JABDKV010000273.1 GCA_013002045.1 Gammaproteobacteria bacterium | reverse complement strand
ATTGAACTGGGCGGGCGCATCCAGCTGCAGTACGTCAATATGGATCCTGACGTTGGTGATAGCAGCGACGACCTTTTCTTTCGCCGCCTTCGCCCCTACATCGCTGGCACCGTCACCGCTGACTGGGACGGGAAAATCCAGATCGACTTTGGAAAATCTGCCGGTGACAACGAAGTGGCGGTCAAAGACGCCTACATGCGCTACACGGGCTGGGACAACCTGAGTCTGTTTATCGGCAACACCAAGACCCCGTTCGCGCGGGAGTTTCTGGCGTCGTCAAAGCGGCAGCAGTTGGTGGAGCGAAGCTTCGCCGGAGACCACAATTACGGCGCACCGGACCGGCAGCTGGGGCTGCGGCTCGACGGCAGTACTGCTGACAAAAAGCTCGCTTACAAACTGTCGCTGGGCGCGGAGAGTCACGATCCGGATGTACGCCGGCTGGATTTCGATACGCCAGTCAATGAGTCCGGCGACTGGAATGAAGGCGTCGTTGTCGCCGGGCGCCTGGATTACATGCCGATGGGATCGATGAAATACGATCAGGTCGATTTCCGTAGCGACAGTCTGAAAATGGGCTTTGGCTTGGCGGTCTTCAGCTGGAGTAACGACGATGACAACAATACCTACACCGACGCGAACGGCGTTGCGTTAAGCGGAAGCAAGGCCGATCTCGACAGCGCCACCGGCGTCGAAGTGAGTGTCAGCGCCCGTGGCAATGGCTTTTCAGCCGATGTTGACTACCAGAGCATCGACGCTGACACCGTGGTCAGCGATTTCACCGGCGGCGTCTACAGCAATGGTGGCACCGATCTGGAGAAGATCGCTGTCGAAGGCGGGTATCTGTTCCCGAACAACGTCGAACTCGTGGCTGCCTGGGACACCCAGGACGCCGACGGCTATGCAACGCCGTGGGAGCGCACCTCAGTGGGCGCCAATTATTACTTCAACAAGCACAAGATGAAGGCGCAGTTCACCTATCGGATGGGCAAGAATGTCAACGGCGTCAGGGGCACTGACGAACACACGGGCTTCATGCAGTTTCAGTTCGTTTTTTGAAGGGGCGACGCCTGTCCGATCCGTAGTGAATCCGGCGGAATGCAATAAAACTGCAATAAAGTGCCGCTATGTTATGCGCAGCGTTCGAGCCGGTGGCTCGTCAGGAATTTAAAATAGGAGTCGACTTGTTATGACCAAGTGTTTTAGGTGGGTTTTTTCCGTGCTGCTGATTCTGGCACCGTTGACTGCGACGCACGCTCAAACCGTGCGCGATTACATTAGTATCGTTGGGTCCTCGACTGTGTACCCGTTCTCGACGGTCGTGGCAGAGCAGTTTGGGCGTTCCACAGATTTCAAGACACCCAAGATCGAGTCGACCGGATCGGGTGGCGGAATGAAGCTGTTCTGTTCGGGTATAGGACCGGCACATCCGGATATCAGCAATTCATCCCGTCGCATCAAGCAGTCGGAACTGGATCAGTGCCGCGCTAATGGCGTTGATGAAATCGTCGAGGTCAAGATCGGCTACGATGGCATTGTGCTGGCTAATTCGCGCAAGGCAGAACGTTACGAACTGACTCGTCGCGACATCTACCTCGGGCTTGCGCGTGATGTGCCCAATCCGGATGGCAGCGAAACCTGGGTGCCTAATCCCTACAAGAAATGGAGCGATGTAAATCCCGAGCTGCCGCAGGTCGATATTGAAGTGCTCGGTCCGCCGCCGACATCCGGTACACGCGATGCCTTTGTCGAACTGGCCATGGAAGGTGGTTGCACGACCTTTGCGTGGGTCAAGGCGATCAAGAAGACCGATAAAGATGCCTACAAGGCGCGTTGTCACACAGTGCGCGAAGACGGTGCCTATGTCGAAGCGGGTGAGAACGATAATCTGATTGTGCAAAAACTGGACGTCAATCCCGCTGCACTCGGCATTTTCGGTTTCAGTTTTCTCGACCAGAACTCTGACAAGGTACAGGGATCGCTGGTCGATGGAGTCGAACCGCAATTTGATGCCATCGCCGAGGGTGACTACCCCGTTTCACGGCCGCTGTACTTCTACGTCAAGAAAGCGCATGTCGATATTATCCCGGGAATCGCTGAGTTCCTCGGCGAGTACACAGCGGAGCGCACCTGGGGTCCGGAAGGCTATCTCAGCGATCGTGGCCTGATCCCGATGCCAGATTTCGAGCGTGGCCGCATGCACGCCACGGTCAATCTGCTGGGTGAATTGCATCTGCTCGCAGCCGATTGAACCGGATTAGAGCTATTCCCGTGCCGCAAAGCACGGGGATAGCTCAGGGACCGGTGCAGACTGCCACCCGCTCGCCGGTCCTTTGACTATGACTGCGCCTGCCGGATTTGCTCAAGGTACGACGCCGGGAATCCCAGTTGCCTGGCAAGCTGCAGCAGCCTGGCGGCATAGTGCGGATTGCTTCCTGCGATTTTGTCCGGCGGCAGGTTGTAACAGGTGGCATCGACCTCGCTGCCATCGCGGAGTTGAACAGAAACCGGCTCCGGGACGTAGTCGGCAACGCTCTCTGCAGCGTACAGGGCGCTAAGCTCTGCTGTTCCGAGCTCCATCAAGACGCCGTGAACCTGGCTCTCTGTGTGGCGAACGAGCGTGGCCCGCGCACCAATGCGCAATGTATATCCCTCGACCACGCCCGAACGTGTCGCAACTGGCCTGATCCCGTGCGCAGCAAGCAGGTCGGTGTCCATGAACAGGCCATAGAAGAAAACATTCAATGCAGTGGTGCCCCTGGCACGCCGGGTATCGCTGGATGCAGTCGGGTTTTCACACCAGGCGTTGCTGAGCTCAGGCGGCCCGGGGAGGTCGCTGCAGCGCCGACTCAACGCTATCTCTTTGCTCGCGACCACACAGGTTTTCGATCAGCGACAAGGCAAAATCGATCGCAGTACCCGGTCCTCGAGAGGTAATAATGCGTCCATCCTGTACAACGGTCTTCTCCTGGTAATCGACTTCGTAGTCGGCCAGGAATCCCGGGTAGCTGGTGGCGTGCTTGCCATCGAGCAGCCCCGCAGCAGCCAGGACCCTGGGTGCGGCACAGATCGCAGCCACATAGCGACCCGCCGACGCCATCTCACTCAGTAGTTCACGGATACGTGAATCAGCCTGCAGGTTGTCAGCCCCAGGCAGGCCACCCGGCAACACGATCATGTCGAAGTCCACACTGGCAACGTCGTCCAGTGTCGCGTCGGCAACAATGGTGATGTCGTGTGACCCGGTCACATTGCGTTCCCCCAGTGCGGCTGTGGTGACCTCAACACCCGCACGCCGTAACAGGTCGACGATGGTAATGGTCTCGAGTTCCTCACAACCCTCTGCCAGTGGCACAAGTACAGTAGGCATTTGCGTTCTCCCGGGCCGTAAAGTGTTGTATAGCTGCATTGTAGTATCGATTACCCGCACTGGTAAGCTCGGGCAATACCGAGATATTGGAGAAAACCTTGCTAAGAAACTGGACTCCGCGGCGCCTGCGCTGGTTTCTCAACTGGTATCCGCCGTATCTGGGCGCCGGCGTGCGGGTCGACAAGGTAGCCGATGACTGGACCGGTCTCGATGTCAGGATGCCGTTGCGCTGGTACAACAGGAACGCTGTGGGTACGCATTTCGGTGGCAGCCTGTATTCGATGGTCGACCCCCACCTGATGCTGCTACTGGTAGGTGCCCTTGGGCGCGACTACGTGGTTTGGGACCAGGCAGCCAGTATTCGCTTTGTAAAGCCGGGGCGCGGGACGGTGCACGCGCGTATCAGGCTGACTCGGGAAACCATCGGCGAAATTCGCGAGCAGACCGCTAGCGGCGACGCCTATCGCCCTGAGTTCGCGTTTCCGATTGTCGATGATGACGGTGCCACTGTGGCAGAGGTAACAAAAGTAATTTACGTCCGCGCCAAACCACGTGATTAGTCACGCAGCATCTGGCGCACCTGTTCAATCTCTTCCGTTGCTTCGCAAAGCAGGAGTAGGCCGCCGGCTTCACTGAGGTCGCGTACCGGCAGCTTGCGGTAGGCGGGAATAGCGGCAAACTCCGGCCATGAACCGGGGACTCTTTTTTCGCGATAGAAATGTAGCCGTGCCGCGGTAATGACATCGACAATTGTCGTCTTTTCGTCGCCACTGTCGAAGTGCCAGTCGTGTCGTGCCCTGGCGACATCGATATAGCGTTGGTCGAAACCCCAGTGCGTCAGTACCAGTACGCCAACACGCGGCGCCCACTCCTCGATAGCTCTGTCCAGCATCTCGTCATCGGGCGTTGCATCGCTGCTTCTGCTGACCTGTCCCAAGAGCGTTACTGCGCCGACGTCCTGCAACAGCCCGGCCAGCAGCGCGTCATCGGGATCGAAACCGGCACAGAAGGTCGCCAGTACAGCCGTCATCGCCGAGATCTCGCACGATTGCTCCCACAATTGGCGGAACCGTTGAGTCAGCTTCAGATCGGTGGTCTTGAACAGATTGCGCAAGGCCGCCGTGGTAACGAAATTACGGACTCCCGGCACACCGAGCCGGTGAATCGCCGAGCGCACATTGGTTACCGGGACCCGGGTTCGATACAGGGGGCCATTGGCCATGCGGATCAATTGCGTCGAGATCGCGGTATCGCGTTTCAGCACACGCCCGATCGTGGCGAAAGTGCAGTCCGGGTCGCTGGCCGCACGGTGTATCCGCAAGGCAATATCCGGAAGACTCGGCAGGGCCAGTTCGTCAGCCGCGATGGCTGCGCTTATTTCTTCGTATAGGTCGACGACCTGCATGAGCCGCTCTCCCTGAAATGTGTACAAACGTCACAGGAAGGTAACGGCCGCGTTGGGCCGATCTTTAACTACGGGTGACGGGGCGGGGTATAAACCGCTCTGTCGTGTCACGGCCACGCAAGACCCGGTCAAAAAATGACCAGCGTTTTTTCAGCTTGCGTTCCGCGGTGGTTTTCATCAGGCGCTCTCGATTGCGTTGTGCCACGTAAAAACCTTCCTTGTTTGAATGATTACTCGAACCTATCTGATCTCCCAATGCAGATCAATATCATAGCGCTCATCTTTCAATGAAAATTCATATTACTATGTTAAATCATTCAAAATAGGGCGATTTGGCTATCCCCGGGGTCGCGAAACCGATCGCATCGGAGTTCTGGGCCGGGCCGATCCAGTGCATGCATCCGGGTCGCCCGGCGGAAGCGTTGCCGGATCATGGCCGCCACCGGACCGGTACCGCTTTGCCGCTGACCGAATTGGGCGTCATAGTTTTTTCCACCCCGGGTCTGGCGCACCAGGCTCATGACATGCCCGGCGCGGTCGGGAAAGTGCGTTTGCAGCCATTGCTGGAACAGCGGCGCAACTTCGTGCGGCAGGCGTAACAGAACGTATCCGGCAGATGCAAAGCCGGCCGCCTTTGCGGCCGCCACGATTGCCTCGATTTCGTGGTCATTGATGGCCGGTATGATCGGTGCCAGCAGCAGCGAGACAGCGACCCCGCTGGCAACCAGTTCCTCACCGCATGCGAGCCGCCTGGCCGGCGAGGCGGTACGTGGCTCCATGATGCGTTTCAGGGACGGATCCAATGTGGTGATACTGAGTGCGACCCGGCACAGACCGCGGCGTGCCAGTGCCTTGATCAGGTCGATGTCACGCAGCACCAGGGCACTCTTGGTGACGATGACGACCGGGTGACGGAAATCCAGCATTACCTTGAGTAGCTTGCGGGTGATGCGGCGCTGTTTTTCTATCGGCTGGTAGGGATCGGTATTGGCACCGAGCGTGATGGGTTTGACCACGTAACCGGGACTGGACAGCTCGCGAGTCAGGACGTCAGCCGCATCGGTCTTGGCCACCAGGCGGGACTCGAAATCGAGACCGGGTGACAATCCAAGCCAGGCATGGGTAGGGCGGGCATAGCAATAGATGCATCCATGCTCGCAGCCGCGGTAGGGGTTGATCGATTGCTCGAACGGGATGTCGGGCGAGGCATTACGGCTGATTATCGAGCGCACCTGCTCCTCGCTGACCGTGGTTTCCGGCGCGGTAGGCATTTCCTCGCTGATACAGGCTCGGGTCGCATAGCGTCCGGGCATACGCGACGCCGAGCCGCGGCCGACGATTGCGGAGTCGATGGATGCAGGCTTTCGTCGCGACATACTGTATATTTAACCAGTTCCAGATGACTGGAACAATAGTGGCGGGCGTGGCCTGTGGCGCAACAAGTACGGAAATGTCATATTTCTGAAACAACCGCCTGCTCTAATCCGCGCACGGGTCTCTGACGGAGGAACACCGTGTCTGCGCCAAACATCCTGGTAGTCGAAGATGAAAAGCCGATTCGTGACATGGTCACGTTCGGATTGCGTCGTGGTGGCTTCGCCGTCATGGAGGCGGCGAACTGTCGTGAAGCCTTCGATCAACTCGCGGAGACAGTTCCGGACCTGATACTGGTGGACTGGATGTTGCCCGACAGTAGCGGTCTCGAGTTGACCCGCTCGCTGAAACGCAATGCTGACTACCAGGATGTACCGGTAATCATGCTGACAGCCCGGGCCACCGAGGATGACAAGGTGGCCGGTTTGCACAGCGGTGCCGACGACTACATCACCAAACCGTTTTCGCAACGTGAGCTGCAGGCGCGGATCACGGCAGTGCTGCGCCGCGCCGCACCCGGAGATGGATCTGAGGTTATCGAGGCCGGCGAGTTGAAAGTCGATCTCGGGAGTCATTGCGTGATGGCGGGCGGTGAGGAAGTGTCGCTGGGGCCGACCGAATTCAAACTACTGCGGTTTTTTCTGACCCATCCCGAACGCGTTCATAGCCGCACGCAGTTGCTCGACCGGGTCTGGGGGCGCAACGTTTATGTCGAAGAGCGCACCATCGACGTACACATCCGTCGGCTGCGCAAGGCGTTGGCCAATGGTGGTTGCGATGCTTACATCAAGACAGTGCGTGGCGCTGGCTACCGGTTTTCCGCCTCGTGATCCGGCGTCAGTCACACAGCCTGGCACGACTGGCCCTGTTTATCGCCGGCGCCGTCATCGTCTTTGCGATCGGCTGGTGGGACGGCTATCCATTTGTGATGCTAAGCGTTTACGCGATGCTGGTCGCCTGTTGGCAGTTGTGGCAGCGCGGTCGCCTGCAACGTTGGGTCGAGAGTGGCGAGCGGCAATCGCTCGATATGGGCTGGAGTGATGTTGCCAGTGTGATCGACCGGCGTCGTCGCCGCGAACGCTCGCGGACGCGGCGGGTGGCTTCGTGGTTGCGCTGGGCGCGTGATGCTGCGTCTTCATTTACTGATGGCATGGTCCTGCTCGATAGCGATTTCCGCATCGAGTGGGTCAATGATGCGGCCGTGCGTATGCTTGATCTGGATGTTGCCCATGACACCGGGCAGCGCGTTACTAACTTTGTGCGACACCCCGATGTCATCGACCAACTCCTGCGCGACGCCGATGCGGAGCAGCTGGTGATCGATTCGCGTGCGGAGGAGGGGCGGCTGCTGGGACTGGAGTCGATGAAGCTTTTGGGCAACCGGCACCTGCTTGTAATCCGCGACGTGACTGAACTCGAGCATGCTGAGGCAGCGCGACGGGATTTTGTTGCTAACGCATCACACGAGCTGCGCAGTCCATTGACGGTTATACGCGGTTATCTCGATGGAATGCGTGACGACCCGGAGATCGACGTCACCTGGCACGAACCGCTGGCGGAGATGACGCGCCAGTCGAATCGAATGAGCGACTTGCTGCGCGACCTGCTGGACCTGTCGCGACTCGATCGGCTCTATCGCTCGGCCGAGCTGACGCCGATTGACATGTCCGCGTTACTGGTGAAGGTCTGCGAAGACGCCCGCTCGAGTGCGGCTGGTGGACGTCGGCTGGTTATCGATGCCGAGCCGGGGCTTGCCTTGCTGGGCGATCGCCCCGAGGTGGTCCTGGTGCTGTCCAACCTGCTCAGCAATGCGATTCGTTACACTCGCGACGGCGGTATAATCACCGCCCGCTGGATCCGCCACGACGATGGCGCTGCGCTGCTCGTCGAGGATGATGGCATTGGCATCCATGCCGATGACATACCGCGGATTACCGAGCGTTTCTATCGCGTCGACAAAGGTCGTTCGCGGCAGGGTGGTGGTACCGGTCTCGGCCTGGCAATCGTGCGCAGTGCGCTCGAACGACACGGTGCGACACTCGAGGTCACCAGTGAAATCGATAAAGGATCTGTGTTCAGCTGCCTGTTCCCTGCAGAAAGGGTCGTGGTTGAGCCGATTATTACGGGAGACAGGGCAATAGGACATGGCTGACAAGAAAATAGAGTTTTCGCACCATATATCACGCCAGTTCGACCAGGAACTCGAAGAGGTGCGTACTAATGTCCTCAAGATGGGCGGCCTGGTAGAGCAACAGCTCGACCTGGCGATGAAGGCGCTGACGCAGGGCGATAGCGATCTCGGCGAGCAAGTCGCCCGTGACGATTACAAGGTCAACAGCCTGGAAGTCGCCATCGATGAAGAGTGCAGTCGCATCCTGGCCAAGCGCTCTCCGACAGCCAGCGATTTGCGTTTCGTCGTAACGGTGATCAAGACGATCACCGACCTCGAGCGGATCGGTGACGAAGCAGAGAAAATCGGCTACCTGGCGGCGGGCCTGGCAATGGCCAAGCAACCAAAGAACCGTTATCGCGAGATCCGCAATCTGGGTTCGCACGTCAAGCAAATGGTGCATAGCTCGCTGAATGCCTTTGCCCGGCTCGACGCCGACGAGGCTTTCGAAGTCGCCAAGCGCGATGTCGAGGTTGACGAACACTATGAATCAATCCTGCGGCAGCTGATCACCTTCATGATGGAAGACCCGCGCACCATTCGTCCGCTGCTTAGCGTGATGTGGGTCGCGCGTGCACTGGAAAGGATCGGCGATCACGCCAAGAACATTTGTGAATACGTGATCTATCTCGCGCATGGCAAAGACGTGCGACACATTGGTATGCAGAGTCATGCCAGTCTCGCAGAGGTCGAACGCAAGCTCGACGAACTGGATTAACAGCAGGTAGACGCCCGGGGATGGCGTCGTACCGGTGGAGACAATGCAGACAGGAACCCTATTGATCGTGCTGGCGACACTGGCGGCACTGACGTATGTCGGTGGGCGCGCGCGTGCGCTGGCGCTGGTCGCGGGTAACCCGCGCCAGCTGTATTCGTTGCCGGTGCACTACGGTGTACTGGCCGCCCTGTGGGCCAGTCTGCCTGCGGTGGCATTGCTGCTGGGCTGGACCGGTCTCGAGGACCGGATCGTTATGGGTAAAGTGTGGACTGAGTTGCCGGCACAGTATCAGGCGATGACCTCGGACGAGCGCGACCTGGCACGGGCGGAATTGCTGAATGTCGCCGCCGGTGTTGCTCCCTCATCGGATCCCGCGATTACCGACGGCGCCGCGCGCCTGGTCGAGATGAAAGCGCGCAGCAAGCAGTTACGTGGCTTGCTGGCACTCGCGGTAGGGTTGCTGGGCGCCGCGATCGGTATCATGGTGCTGCGCCCCAATCTGTCAGCGCGAACCCGGGTGGAAACTGTTTTCCGGTTTTTCCTGATGGCCTGTGCCTCGATCGCGATACTGACGACTGTCGGTATTGTGCTGTCGGTTTTGTTCGAGGCGCTGCGGTTTTTTCAATCGGTCCCGATAACGGAATTCCTGTTTGGACTCGAATGGAGTCCGCAGACGGCGATCCGCGCTGACCAGGTCGGCTCCTCAGGTTCTTTTGGTGCAGTACCGTTATTCGTCGGTACGTTGCTAATTTCTCTGATTGCGATGCTGGTAGCGGTTCCTATTGGATTGATGTCGGCGATATACCTGTCCGAGTACGCGGCCCCCGGTGTGCGCTCAGTGGCCAAGCCGCTGCTCGAGGTGCTGGCGGGCATTCCGACAGTGGTCTACGGGTTTTTCGCAGCCCTGACCGTGGCACCGATGCTACGCGAGTGGGGCTCAGTGCTCGGGTTGGATGTTGCTTCCGAGAGTGCGCTTGCAGCCGGCCTGGTGATGGGGGTCATGATTATTCCGTTTATTTCGTCACTGTCTGACGATGTCATCAATGCGGTACCGCAGGCGATGCGCGACGGTGCCTTCGCACTGGGTGCGACGCAATCGGAAACGGTACGCAATGTCGTTATCCCGGCGGCCTTGCCCGGTATCGTCGGCGGTGTTTTGCTCGGCATGTCGCGAGCGGTAGGTGAGACCATGATCGTGGTCATGGCTGCGGGCCTGGCTGCCAACCTTACGCTTAATCCGCTGGAGTCGGTAACCACTATCACGGTGCAGATCGTAACCCTGCTTGTCGGTGACCAGGAATTCGACAGTCCGAAGACGCTGGCCGCGTTCGCATTGGGGCTGATGCTGTTCGTGGTCACGCTGATTCTCAATATTATTGCGCTGCGTATCGTGCGCCGTTATCGCGAAATCTATGAGTGACAAATCCAACAAGACTATCGATATCGTGCACGCCGGACTGGCGCGACGACATCGCAAAGAGCGCTGGTTCCGCCGCATGGGTGTGGCGGCATTGAGTGTCGGCATCCTGTTTCTGTTGTTCCTGTTTGTTACGATTTTCGGCAATGGCTGGTCAGCGTTTCAGCACGCTCAGGTCCGGCTGCAGATCGAACTCAGTACATCGGTGCTGGGATCACCGGAAACAACTTCAAACGACGAATTGCGGCGGGCAGACTATGGGCGGTTGATTCGCGACGCGCTGCTGGACTATTTCCCGGAAGTCGATTCACGCAGGGAAAGGCGTGCCGTGAGCGGGCTGGTCAGTTCCGGCGCCGTCTACCAGTTGCGAGACATGGTGGTCAGCAGGCCGCAACTGATTGGCGAGGTGATCGATGTCTGGCTGGTCGCAGACGACGAAGTGGATATGCTGGTCAAGGGATATATCGACAGGACGCTCGACGAGAGCGAGCGGCGCATATCCAACGAGGAATTGGGCTGGATCGACAAGCTGGTGGCGGACGGACGACTGGACCTGCGGCTGAACCGGACTTTCCTGGTCTCGGGTGACTCACGCGACCCGGAAATGGCGGGCATACTCGGCGCCGCAACCGGATCGCTGCTGGCCCTGGTCGTGACCATGGTGCTGGCCTTCCCGATCGGGGTGGCAGCCGCGGTTTATCTCGAGGAGTTTGCCCCACGCAGTCGCCTGACAGACCTTATTGAAGTCAACATCAATAATCTTGCTGCGGTGCCGTCCATCGTGTTTGGTTTGCTCGGTCTGGCGGTGTTAATCAATTTTGTCGGCATGCCACGGTCAGCGCCGGTGGTCGGTGGTGTGGTGCTGGCGCTGATGACCTTGCCGACTATCATTATCGCCTCACGCGCCTCGTTGCAGTCGGTGCCGCCGTCAATCCGCGAAGCGGCGCTGGGGATGGGTGCCTCACGCACCCAGGCGGTCACCCATCACGTGCTGCCGCTGGCGATGCCGGGCGTGCTGACTGGCGCGATTCTCGGGATGGCGCGGGCACTGGGTGAGACGGCACCATTGCTGATGATCGGCATGGTGGCATTCGTGGTCGACATTCCCGGCGGTTTCAGCGACCCCTCGACCGCGCTGCCCGTGCAGATTTTTCTCTGGGCCGACAGTCCTGAGCGTGCCTTTGTTGAAAAAACGTCAGCGGCGATCATGGTGCTGCTGGTATTCCTTTTGCTGATGAACCTGCTCGCGGTCTACCTGCGACGCAAATTCGAACGACGATGGTGAGCTATGGCTGGTACAGTGCACGATATGATGGATGAGTCCTCAGCTGCGACCGAAGCCGTGCCCGACGAACGTCCGGGTGTCATGGCGGTCGAGGAAGAAAAGGGTTTTCAGACCGTCGGCCAGGTCGAGGTCGAATCGCCGCGTATATCGGTGCGCAACTGCAATGTCTGGTATGCCGACAAGCAGGCGATTTTCGATGTCAGCCTGGACATCGCCGCGAATGAGGTGATCGCGATGATTGGTCCTTCAGGGTGCGGCAAGAGCACTTTCCTGCGTTGCCTCAACCGGATGAATGACACCATCGAGATCTGCCGGGTAAGCGGACAGATCCTGCTCGATGGCGAAGACATCCAGGGCAAGGACGTCGATGTCGTGCCTTTACGGGCGCGTGTTGGCATGGTCTTCCAGAAGCCAAACCCGTTCCCCAAGTCGATCTACGACAATGTCGCCTATGGTCCAAAGATCCATGGGTTGTGCCGCAACAAGACAGAGCTCGACGAAATGGTTCACCAAAGCCTGGTCAAGGCTGGTTTGTGGGAAGAGGTCAAGGATCGCCTCGACCAGCCCGGAACCGGCCTGTCCGGTGGTCAGCAGCAACGATTGTGCATCGCACGCGCGATTGCAGTCGATCCCGAAGTCATCCTGATGGACGAACCCTGCTCAGCACTGGACCCGATCGCCACCGCGCGGATCGAGGACCTGATAGACGAGCTGCGTCACAAGTACACCATTTGCATTGTGACGCACTCAATGCAGCAGGCAGCACGGGTGTCGCAGCGCACTGCGTATTTTCATCTGGGCCGGCTAATCGAAGTCGACCAGACTGACCAGATTTTCACCAACCCGGCGCACAAGCTGACCGAGGACTACATCACGGGCCGCTTCGGCTGATGCAACTTCCACGCGCTTCGCACGTCGAATAAACTGATCCGCGGCGGTAATGGCTGTAGACCGTTGCGCGTCGCATAATGGCGTAAGTGAAGTTTCCTGGGGCATCCGAATGAATTGTGCACGACGATGGTTGCTACTGCCGGTGGCCGCCGCTGTCCTGGCGGCTTGTGGCACCAACCCGGTAACGGGTGAGAAAGACCTGATCCTGATGTCGGAGGAGCGCGAAATCGCGATCGGCCGACAGTATCACCAGCAGATCATGCAGGAATACAAGATTTACGAAGATCGCGACTTGCAGAGCTACGTGCAAGCGATCGGCGAGCGTCTTGCAGCCAACAGCCATCGTCCGCAACTGACTTATCATTTCACACTGCTCGACAGTGAAGAAATCAATGCCTTCGCATTACCCGGTGGATACATCTATATCACGCGCGGGTTAATGGCCTATCTCAACAACGAAGCCGAACTGGCCGCCGTGCTCGGTCATGAGATCGGTCATGTCACGGCCCGCCATGCTGCGCGTAAACACAGTCGTGGGTTGCTCAGTGGTGTTGCATCGACAGCGGCGACCGTCCTCACCGGGTCGCGCGAGGTCGGGTCGCTGACCAACATCGCCGGGGGCGCACTGGTTAGTGGCTATGGTCGCAATCTCGAACTCGAAGCCGACGGTCTGGGGGCCGAGTACCTGGCGCGTGCCGGCTACCTGCCCGAGTCGATGATCGATGTCGTGCGCGTGCTGAAAGCGCAGGAGACTTTCGAGATAGAGCGGGCTGAAGTCGAAAGCCGGTCACCGCGTGTTTATCACGGTGTCATGTCTACGCACCCCGACAATGACAAGCGGCTGCGTGAAGTCATCGATGCCGCGGCGGAGGTGCAGGCCGACGAAGTTCACGAAGTCGATCCTTCCGTTTACATGAACCTGATGGATGGCGTGACTTTCGGCAAAAGTCGGGTCGAGGGTTTCGGTGGCACTGGCGAGGTCTATCATCCTGGTATGGGCATTGCCGTTTCCCTGCCGCGCGGCTGGACAACCGACGAGCAGCCGATGCGGCTGACTGCCAAATCCGAAGCGGGTGACGCGGTGCTGGTCATCACGCGCCGACGCCTGGACGAGCCTCTGACTCCACGCGAAGTCATGCGCGACAAGTTGCACCTGAGCGAAATGCGCGAGGGGCGCGAGATCCGGCCCGCTGGCCTGGCCGGCTATACGGCGGTCGCACCACGTGCCAACTCACCTTTCGGTGAGCGCCCGGTGCGTTACGGTGTGGTGACCCACGATGGATATGCCTATGTCTTCGCCGGGGCCGCGCAACAGACGGGCGTCAATATCCCCGGTGACTGGCGCTTCGTCGGTGCCATGAACAGTTTGCGGGTGCTCGAGGGACTGGAGCGACGTCGCGTGGCGCGACATACTTTGCGAGTGATCCGTGCAGCAGAAGATACGACCTTTACCAACCTCGCGGACATGTCGCCGCTGGGACGCTACGCGGAGCAGGAGCTGCGGCTGATCAATGGCCTCTATCCCGATGGCGAGCTGCAACCGGGGCAATTACTGAAGGTTGTTCAATGAGACGTTGGCTGCTCGCAACGACTTTGCTTCTGTTGACGCCGCCGGTTGCCCTCGCTGCCGAGGAATTGGCGGCAGAAGTGGAGCCGGGCGAGGCCGTGAGTCAGATCGATCGGGATATTGCTGCGGCACGTGCGGCGTTCGAATTGGCGTCGCAACGCAACGATCTCGAGGCAGCGCTGCAGGCACAGCGGCAAATGGTCAGTCTGCTGGGAACAGCGCACGGCAACGATGCCCGCGAGCTGGTCGACCCGCTGCTGCAACTGGCTGATCTGCAATTTGCCGCCAAAAAACTGCCAGCGGCTGCGCAATCGCTCGAGCGGGCGATAGCCATCACCGCAGCACGTGACGATATTTTCTCCTATGCGCTGGTGCAGCCGTTAAGCGATCTCGCCAGTGTCTATAACCGGATTGGTAAATCGGCAAGTGCCGTAGAAGCATTGCGGCGTGCGCGACATATCACCCATCGCAAGCTTGGCATTCTGAACCTCGAGCAACTCGATATTGCCGACCAGCTGGCCGAAAGCTATTTCCAGATGGGCCAGCTCGGTGAGGCCAACCGCGAGAACCGTTTTGCTTTCCGGGTGAATGAGCGGCAGTACGGTCCGGACTCGCCCGAGCTGGTGCCGGCGCTCAACAAGTTGGGAGCCTGGTATGAACGAATTGGGTTGCATCCGGTAGCGCGTCGCAACTACCGTCGCGCTGTAGAACTGATCGAGAATGCCTACGGCCCCGATGATTTGCGAATTACCGACCCGTTACGTCGTTTGGCCCGAACCTACCTGGTGCAGGACGAGCCGCTCAAGGAAGGCCAGGCCACGCTGCAACGAGCGATCGGTATCTATGCCAGTAATCCCAACGCCGATGTGGTGGAGCACGCCGGTTCGCTGGTTGAACTGGGTGACTGGTTCATGCTCGCGCGTCGCCGCGACAAGGCGATGGAGGTTTACACTCGCGCCTGGAACCTGATAACCGATGAGGGTGCAAACCCGGAAAAGGCCGAGGCGTTGCTCGGCCGACCGTTCCGCCTGCGTTTTCACCCACCGTTGACCGACGAAAACATGTTGCGTGGCGCACCCGAAGTGCATATCGATGTGAGTTTCACTGTGACGCCAGCAGGCATTGCGCGTGACGTACAGATCGTCGGTGGCACCGCTCACTGGCAGATGAAACGCGACTTCAGGACCGCGTTGCATAAAGCCAAATTCAGACCCCGCTTCGAAAACGGTACTGCGGTAGCGACCGAAGGGGTGACTTTCCGCTATACCTACGTGCTTCGGGGAGAAGGTACCGACCCGGAATTGTGGTCAGAGTCAATCGATGGGAGTAGCGACCAGGAATTCCCTTAGCTGACGCGCCAGACCATTACAGGCGGCTGACTTGGTGCGTGCGATGATCGGAATGGGAATGACTATAGCGGGCAGGTAGGACGTGCCTACCGACTCTGTCGATATCGTGCCTGCATGCTCGAGGGTATCCAGGTCCCAGATCGCTGCTTCGTAGGTCGAATCGTTTTCCCACCACTGAAAGCCGAAGCAACCGGCACCACCTGCGCCAACTGTACACGACAGGTTGCCGCCGCCGTCAACGATCTCGGTATTGCCGTCAATCCAGACGAGATAACGCACACCGGTCTCGGCTATACGCTCGGCCACACCTGGGCGGGCCAGTAACTCACGCAGGCCCTCTGCATGAGTTGGTGCATGGGCAGGCTCGAACCACGGAAACAGCATGTCCATGAACTCCTGCTCGGGATGCATTGTAATACCGAGCGATTTGTTTTCGAGCTCATTACTGAGACAACTGACGAACCCGTCTTCTGTCTGGTAGTCGACATTCTGGCGTTGCGCAAGGATGACGACACCGTCGCCGTCCTGCAGCCCAGTGCTGGTATGACGTGCCTGTTCAATGCGCGAGGTAACGCATCCGCTGGACCCGACCATGGCAAAGAGCGTGACAAAGCTAATAATTCTATTCACTGAACATCGCTGCATCGTCAGCCGTACCCTCCGTCGTCAGCGCCATGATCTCCGGTTGTTCGCGCAGCAGGATTATCGCACCCGCTGCGGCGTCACGCATCGCCAGATTGGTGGCGTCCTGCAACGGCCCGACTCGCATGCGACCGGCGTTCAGGACAGCAGCGCGACTCTGCCCGTAGGCATTGATCGGCCAGTCTGCGATCTCGTTGCCCTGGTTATCGTACAGGTATATCCGGTAGCGTATGGACACAGCATAGAAGCGCGACCCCAGTTCGTTTGGCGTCAGGAATGCGTACTCTTCGAGAACCGGGCGGATGACGCCGTCCAGCGTCGGGTCGTTGCGTACATCGTCAATGCTGCGCAACTGCACCGTGCGATCGAACATGGCGCCCAGCAGACGGTCGAACAGGCGCAGGTTCGACTGTCCCAGCTCGATGGTCCAGCTGGTACCGTCGGAGACGGTTTCGTTATAGGTAAAATTGCGTAACTCGTCGTCGTAGTAAATACCGACCGCAGCCGGCAAGTCCTCGACCAGCGGTGTCGGAAACTCGGTATCTGTCGGCGGCACCGTGGTACTGCAGGCGCACAGCAATATTGTCAGGAATGGGGTAACCCGGAATTTATTCATGTTGGCTCACTTTGCGCTACAGCAGGCCGCTGACGCCAGATAAGCCAGCGCCCCGCACCCCCAGTATCAGATTGAGTGCACCTGGCTTAGTTCCCGCGCCAGGGCATTTTGGTCTGCTTATCAGTGTATTAGACTACCGCAGGACGTGCACACTGGCGCCAGCTGACCGCTGCGGCCGCAGTTGCACGGGATGGTGTAAGCTGTTGTTTCGCGCAATACAAGCTGAACCCTTCCGCCGACGGGTCGTCTAACGCAAAGGGTGTTGCCAGCGAGGCGATTGCGGGCAACAACACATCTCACATCTGGCATTGGGTGGCCCGATGAAAGTTTCCAACCGGTTGAGAATCTTCGTAGCGGCGATAGTCGTGCCATTTGTCGTGTCTGCCTGTTTCAGCAGTACACCGCAACGACAGGAGTCCGAAGGTGATGGTGGCGGACCCGCCGGCGGTGGCAGTACGTCCTCGGGTACGCCGGTACCATCGAGCAGCCCCACGAGCCAAATGCCCGATCCCGGGACTCGCGGGCAGTCTTCGTCGCGCGGGCAAAGTAGCCCAAATTCCACTGCAACCGCACCGCAAACCGGACAAGTTCCGACGCGCACCAGTCGCAACGGTGCTGTCACCGGTAGCAGCGGCGAGAGCGGACGTCTTGAAGGGCAGCGCGGCGGCGAGGACGGCGATGCCGATGTTCGCGTCGCCTCAGCCCAGCGGCCAGGCGCAGGGACGAATAACCCGGACGCGCCAACTGCCGATGATGGCCGGCCTGCAGGCGACTCTGCGACCACCGAAGATGTTGGCGCTGCTGCAGCACTCGAAGCTGCCAATGCCGCCGTCGATGCCGCGGCCGAGGCAGTTGCCGAAGCCGAATCGACTATCGAGCGTGCACGCGAGGTCGTCATGACTGATGCGCAAGGCTCGGGTGATCGCGATTCTTTCGATCCGTGGGTGACTCCCGGGTCTACCAATGACACCTCCAGCAATGCCGACGGCGGTCAGGGTGGCCAGCCATCGAGCGCCACCAGCGACGGCAATGACAGCGCCGCTCCCGGGGAGGGAACCGATGAAGCCAGCGGTGGTGACGAGGTGGGGGACCAGGGAACCAGCAGCAACAACGACGGACCCGAAAATTTCGATCCGTTCGCCGTCATCAATGAAAGCGAAGGGCAGCGCGGTCAACCAAACAGACAACAGATTACAGCCGGTTCGTTACAGATCGCCGACGATGCCCTGGCAACTGCCAACGCGGCACTGAATCGTGCCCGGCGGGCACTGATCGCCGCAGCTGGTGCCGGTGATGGCGATGCCGATGCTGAAGCGGTACAAATGGCTGCTGCACGGGCGGCGCTGGAGGCGGCCGCCGAGGCGGTCGTGGCTTCTGCGATTGCCGTTATGGCGGCAGCCGCCGGTGCCGATCCGAATGCCGAACCGATTACTGACCCGGCCGAGATCCAACGCGCAATGGAAGAGTTCGCTCGTGGCGTATCGATGGTTGTTGGCGTGTTGCTGCAGGACATGAAAAATGCCGGTGAGACTCTTGAGGCCACCGCTGACCTGTTAAATGCGGCAGGGTCGCTGATAGCGATGGTCGGCAAGACCGAAGCAGCGGAGCCGGACCAGGGCGAGATGTCGGCTGACGAGCGCGTCGCGGTGCTCGACCAGCAGCTGGACAAGTCGCTGGCAGTTTTCGATGGCAAGATGAATGAATCAGGTAGCTCGGCTGCGCCTGGTATGAGCGATGCCGGTGACGATGTCGGTGGAGCCGTCATGGGTGACACCGCGACATCCGGTATCGAAAGCGACAGCAATGCCGCGATGGCTAACAGCCGCGACGGCGCACGTGGTTCCGGCGATAATCCACAAAATCGCCGTGCCGGTCGCTGGGCCGATCGTGAGCGCAACGCCGATGGCCGCAAAGACCCGACTGCCGACGGGACAAAGAACGAGCAGTTCGCACTCGAGGAGCGCGGACCGGCGCAGGACGACGATATTGTTGCGCGGCAGCTGCGCGAAGCGGCCGTTGCCGAGACCGACCCGGAGTTACGTGAGCGCTTGTGGCAGGAATACTACGCCTATAAAGAAAGCCTCGAACAAGGCGAGGCCACTACGAGTCAATGATGAGAGCAGTTCTGATAGCAACCGGCATACTGGTGCTGGCCGGATGCGTACATGAGGAAGTTATAACCATTAACGCAACCCCGGCCCTGTCGGCGGTTGAGAGTGTGCCCGAAGAACTGTTACTCGATGTCGGCGTGCGCGTATTCGATGCCAATGTGCCGGACGATATACGCGAGCAGAACGAGATGCGCCTGGTCGCCGGCGTTCGCGATGCCGAAGCGCGGTACATGCCCTATGTGCTGCGTGACACGCTGCAGGAAACCGGCCATTGGGGTGCCGTCAGGGTGCTGCCACGCGGCAGCGAAACGGTCGACCTGACGATAACGGCTCGTATTATCCAGTCGGATGGAGAGCGCCTGGTGCTCGAGATCAGCGCGATCGATGCGACGGGTCGTGTCTGGATCGATGCGCACGAGTACAGCGACCTTGCGGGGCGACTGAATTATCGTGACGATATGGCAGCGTCCGATCAGGATCCGTTCCAGGACCTGTACAACGAAGTGGCCAATGACCTGCTTGCTTTCCGTAACACGCTTGATAACGAGCAGATCGCACGTCTGCGCGAGATCACCGAGCTGCGTTTTGCCGCGGAGATTGCACCGACATCATTTGCCGGGTACGTCGCTGACAACGACGGGCGTACCGTCGTACGCCGGCTGCCCGCGCGTGACGATCCCATGCTCGGGCGGGTACGCAAGATTCGTGAGCGAGACCTGCTGTTCATCGATACGCTCGACCAGCACTACAGCGTGTTTGCCAGGCAGGTGGGACCGGCCTATGACGACTGGCGGCGCTTTAATTACGAAGAAGTCGTCGAGCTGCGTCGGCTGGAACGCGAGATCAAGAACCGCACCATTGCCGGTGCCGCCCTGATTGTCGGTGGTCTGGCGGTTGACGCCAGTAGCGATGACCCATGGGCCAGTTACTCGGGTCGTGTCGGCGCGCTCGCCGGTGTGTCGGCCGTGCTCAGCACGTTACCGATGCGACCAGAAATCCAGGTGCATGCCGAAACCATGCGCGAGCTCGGTGATTCCTTCGAACTAGAGGTGCGCCCTGCCGTACTCGAAATCGAAGGCAAAACCATTACGCTGACCGGGTCGGTCGATGAGCAATTCGAACAGTGGCGGGAATTGCTGCGTGAGATCTATTCGACCGAGACCGGTTTGCCGGTGGTCGGTGCCGCGACGCCCGGCGAGCCAGAATAGCCATCGATGAGCCGGCTGCAGTCGGGTCAGCGGCACGCCAATCGCTTCGAATTGATCGCGCCGATCCGCAGCGGCGGACGAGCGCAGGTCTGGCAGGCGCTGGATCACGACGGTGACAGACTCGTCGCGCTGAAGTTCGACGACAATCCCGAGAGGCTGGCGCATGAGGCCGACTGGCTGCGTAGCATGGCGCATCCGGCTTACATCGGGGTGCTGGCGCTGCATGCTGATCAGCCGCGGCCCTTCATCGCACTGGAAGCAGTCGAGGGGCACGAATTACGAGACTATATAGGTGCGCCACGTCAGCGCTGGCTGCCGTTGTTGCGCATGGTCATCGATGCCCTGCATCACGCCCATGGTCGTGGTCTCGCCCACGGTGACCTGAGCCTGCACAATATTCTCGTCGGCGACGATGGTCGGGTGCGTCTGCTCGATCCCGCTGCTGGCGAGGCCGTTGTCGCTGATGACATGCGCGCCCTGGGCGAAATGGTCCATGAGTTGGCCACCGGCCTGGTGCCGGGTGACGATGGAGCGGCACTCGCCGATCGCGACCTGGCGCGACTGGTGAGCGACCTGCTGGGTAACAATTTGCAATTGTCGTTGTCTGAAGTGGCAACGAAAATGGATCGAATGTTGACCGAACGAGGCACGCAATCAGACCACTTTGAGCGCATCGAGCCGATCGGGCGCGACGCCGTTGCGACCAGCGACGACCATGCGGCACCGACAGGATTGTCGTGGAGATGGATATTGCTCGGTGTGGCTGCCGTTGCCACGCTGGCGCTGGCGTTTGTGCTACCGGGCTGGCTCGACCCGGGCACCGCCACCGGTGGTGGTTCGGCCGTGGAGCGGCAAAGCGCGGCTGCAGTGCGTCTGCAGCAACAACAGCAGGAAGTCAAACGACTGCGCGGGGTTGTTTACGAAAACTGGTTGGCGCTCAACAGTATGGATGTCAGTCGCTGGGCCGAGCAACGCGCAGCACGCGCCCAGGCCCTGTTGCAGGAAGGCGAGCGACTGGCCGGTGAGTTCGAACTGGTTGCCGCAATCCGCGAACTGACCGCTGCCGATCAATTACTGACGCAGTTGCGTAACGAAGCGCCTGGCATAGCCGCATTTCATCGTGACGCCGGTTTCCAGGCATTTGCCGCAGCCGATGGCGACGGCGCGACAGAACACTTTCGTATTGCACTGGCGATCGAGCCCGAGGACGAGGCGGTGCGAGAGGCGATGCGGCGGGCGCAGTTTCTCAACCAGACGGCAGAGATCCGGGCCGCGGCAACACGCCTGCGCACTGCAGGAGACTACGAAGGCGCAATAGCGCGACTGCAGGAAGTACTACTGATCGATCCCGAGGATGCCATTGTTAGCAATGAAATCTCCGACCTTGAAGACATGGTCGCCGAGCGCGATTTCAACGCAGCGATGAGTGCGGCATTCACAGCGCTGGACCAGGGTCGCTACGCCGCGGCGCGAACGGCTCTTAACCGTGCTGCCGAGCTGCGACCGGATTCCGCTGCCGTGCGCGATGCCCGCACCCAGGTTCGCGTCGCTTCGCACCAGGCCAGTATTCGGCGGTTGCGTGCGAGCGCCCGCGCGGCTGAACAGGCACAGCAATGGGAGGAAGCCATCGCCCTGTATACCGAGCTACTACAGCTCGACCCGGCACTGGTATTCGCCCAGCAGGGTCGTGATCGCGCGCGATTGCTGGCATCGCTGACCGTGAGGTCACAGAACCTGCTCGAAGACGGCGATTTCACCACCGATGAAAGTCGTCGCCAGGCAAACACACTGGTGCGACAGATCAGCGATGTACAGACTCCCGCGCCACGACTACGACAACTCAGTGCAGACCTGCAGGCAATGCTGGCGCGAGCCAATGAACCCGTCACAGTTGTGCTGCAGTCCGATCGGCAAACCGAGGTGACGATTTACCGCGTTGGCCCGCTCGGACGCTTCGAGCAGCAACAGATCGAATTGCTGCCGGGTCGTTATACCGTTACCGGTCGCTGCGATGGTTTCCGTGACGTGCGACACGAGTTGGTGGTCCAACCCGGCTCAAGACCATCACCATTGACCATACGGTGCGAGGAACGAATTTGAACCCGGTCATCCGTATCCACGACGACAGTGGCACCCGTACCTGGCAGGCGGACGAACTACCGTTGCAAATCGGCGGTCGCGGTGCCGATATCCCGGTCAGCGGCAGTGATGACCGGGTATTGGGTCGACTGGGCATTGTCGACGGGGTGCCATTCATCGAGTCAGACTCTGATGCCGGTGTGCGCGTGAACGGCTCGCCATGCGAGCAGTCTTGCTGGCTCGGTGATGGAAATATTGTGGTATTGCCCGAAGCGCATATCGTATGTCGTATCCGGCGCAATGAAATCGATCTGCATGTGCGTTCACGCAGCGCTGCCCAGACTCCGCCGCCACAGGCCGCTGATTCGCATGCTGTGATCGAACCGGTTGCATTCAATCCCGGTCACGGCAGCGCTGCAGCGGGTGGTCGCGCATTGCCATGGTTACAGCTTGGCGTGGCCGTCTCGGCCTTACTGCTGGGTATCGCTGCCTGGTTCATGTTTACCGCACGCTCGATCGATATCGCAATTGCGCCGCAGCCGCAGTCGCTCGAACTGCAAGGGGCGGTGTTCAAGCCGCGGGTTGGTGGGCGTTACCTCCTGCGACCCGGCCAGTACCGTGTGGCGGCCGATCTCGAAGGCTACAAGCCCTTGCGTGAGACCATCACGGTGGGCAATGCCAGCAACCAGCAGTTCGCTCTGCAGATGGAGAAATTACCGGGCCTGCTGACGGTCGATACCGGCGCGGTCAACGGTGCCCGTATCGTCGTCGATGGCCAGGAGATTGGTACATCACCACTGGCTGATGCCGAGGTCGCACCCGGGTTGCATAGCTTGCGTATTATCGCCCGCAACCATTTGCCGTTCGAACAGGAGATCGAAATCTCGGGCCGTGGCCAACGTCAGTCGGTCGAGGTGGTATTGCAGCCAAACTGGGCCCCAGTCACGATCGAGACGACGCCGCCCGGCGCGACCCTGAGCAGTGACGGTGTGACGCTGGGGCAAACCCCGCTGGTCGCTGAAGTCGAAGCCGGTGAACAGCAACTGCTCTTGCAACTCGATGGTTATAAGCCCGTCGAACGCACGGTCACAGTCGTTGCCGGGCAACCGCTCGAACTCGAAGCAATCGCGTTTGAGCCAGCCGATGGCATCGTGATGCTGACTTCGAACCCCGCGGGTGCCAGTGTCAGTGTCGATCGCCAGTTCCAGGGGCGCACCCCTCTGTCGGTCGCAGTTACGCCGGATGCGTCGCACCAGGTCGTATTGAGCCGTCCCGGTTACCGCACCGCTACCCGTAGTGTGGAGCTGGCGCCGGGCGAACAAACGGAAGTGTCGGTGCGCCTGGCACCCATCCTCGGTAGCGTGCGTATCGTGGCCAGTCCCGAGGATGCCGAGGTGCTGGTCGACGGTACAAGTCGCGGCAGTGCTAACCAGACCTTGTCGTTGACGACGGCGCCGCATCGTATCGAGATACACAAGAAGGGTTACGCGCCGCATATCGAAACCATCACCCCGCGTGAAGGGATCGAGCAGCGAGTCAGTGTCATTCTCAAGACCATTGCCGAGGCCCAGGCCGCGGTGCTGGACCCGGTGATTACCTCGGACGAAGGGCATACGCTGGTACTGGTGCCAACCGGGGCACTGCAGATGGGTTCGCCGCGGCGTGAACAGGGCCGGCGTAGTAACGAGATCCGTCGCGATGTCGAACTGACACGTGAGTTTTATATCAGCGAGAACGAAGTCACCAACGCGCAGTATCGCGAATTCATGGACACGCATAACTCCGGCTTTGTCGGCGGGCTCAGCCTCGAAGGCGACGATCAGCCGGTGGTACGCCTGGGGTGGCAACAGGCGGCGCGCTACTGCAACTGGCTGAGTGAGCGTGAAGGACTGCCCCCGGCCTATGTCGAGCGCGACGGTCGGCTGGTCGGTCGACGGCCGATGACGACCGGGTACCGCATGCCCACCGAGGCAGAATGGGTCTGGGTTACGCGTTTTGCCGGCGGCGCACGCGCGACGAAGTATCCGTGGGGAGATACACTGCCACCACCACAAGGCAGTGCCAATCTTGCCGACAATGCCGCACGCAATCTGGTAGTGCAACGCCTCGACAATTACGACGACGGCTTCAGTGTGACTGCGCCGGTCGGGAGTTTTCCCGCTAATGCACTTGGACTGCGTGACCTCGATGGCAACGTTGCCGAGTGGATGCATGATATTTACGAAGCGTCGACTGCCGATCCTTACCTGTCCCTTGTCGATCCGGTCGGCCCGCGGCGGGGCAATCGTCACGTGATTCGTGGCAGCAGCTGGAAGCACGGTGGCATAGTCGAGTTACGCGGTGCTTACCGCGATTACGGCAGGGGTGGACGCGAAGATGTTGGATTCAGGCTGGCACGCTATGCCCGCTAAACCGTTTATCGCAGGAGAATACGCATGAGATGGCTGATGATGATGGCTGTACTGTCACTGGCGGCCTGGCCAGTGCTGGCCCAGGAGGAACCGGTCGAGGAAAGCAGCGAGACTGATACCGAGACCGAGCAACAGGCGCCTGCCAGCGTTGATCGCGAATCGTTTACACCTACCGAGGAAGTCGAAGCCGATACGGCCGTCGCCTTCCCGACGGATATCTGAGCATGGCCAGCGTAGCCGGCGTCAAGCGCCACAACATCCCGGTCGAGTTCCTGTTCCAGGTTTTCGCCCTCGTCGTTTCAGTCATTATCGTGCATGGCATGTATGTCTCGGTGGTACGACCGCAGGCAGCCGAAGTGATGGCCGAGCAACGGGCGCAGATGGCGGTGGACGAGAACTACGTGCCGGAGCGATCGATCTATGTCCTGATCCGCGACTTCGAACAGGAAACCTGTTTTATCCTGATGCTGTGGGCCATGGCTATCATGGGTTTCAAAGCATGGCAGTCGCTGGGTGAGCGGCGCATGTTGCAACGTGACCTGGTGCCGCTTAACGAAGGCATGAGTATCCTGCCCGAGGATACGCGGCAATTCTCGCGTCCGGTGCAGGCTTTACCCGAGCATGAACGCAACCGGCTACTGCCCCGGGCATTGTTGACTGCACTGCATCGATTCCGCTCGACGCGCAATATCCAGGATGTCTCGACTGCGGTACGGACCGTTTGTGAGTCGGAGTCGGAACGCCTCGATTCGGAACTGTCGATGGTGCGCTACATTGCGTGGGCCATTCCGTCGATCGGTTTTATCGGTACCGTTCGTGGCATCGGTGAAGCGCTGGGCCAGGCCCACCAGGCTGTCGAAGGCAATATCTCGGGCGTGACCGAGAGCCTGGGTGTGGCCTTTAATTCAACCTTCATTGCTTTGCTGTTAAGCATCGTGCTGATGTTCCTGATGCACCAGTTGCAGCTACTGCAGGAACGGCTGGTGCTGGAGTCGCAGGACTACTGCGACGACCGACTCGTTCAACACCTGCAGGTGCGCTGATGGGCAGGCTCGCAATCGAAATCAACGATGCCGGCTTGCTTGGTGTCGATAGCGGCGGCGTGCGTGTGGACAGTCCCGGTTATGCACTCGTTGATGGTAGTGTCACTACCGGAGCCGCTGCTGCGGCCCAGGCCCGGTTGCAACCCTCCCGTGTGTTCAGCCGTTTTTGGCAGGAGCTTAGCCTGGCCGCATTACCCGCGGGCGTGCGTGGCGCAGCGACAATGGCCGATCTTGCCTATCACCACCTGCATGATGTTTTTAGCAGCCTCGAAACGACTGCCGATGAGGTGTTGCTGACTGTTCCCGGCAGCTATAGTCGCGAACAACTAAGCCTGTTACTCGGTATCGCGCGCGAAGCCGGGTTGCCGGTCAGCGCACTGGTTGACACCGCCGTGGCGGCGACGACGACGCCAAAGCCCGGGAAGCAGATCATCCATATCGACCTGATGTTGCACCAGGTGGTGCTGACACGGTTACAGCAGGGCGGGCGACTGCGGCGCGACAAGGTAGAGGTGGTCGACGAATGCGGTCAACGCGAAATGCATGCCGCCGCCGCACGTGTCGTATCCGATTTGTTTGTGCGCAACACCCGTTATGACCCAATGCACTCGGCGGCAGCCGAACAACAGATGTTCGATCGACTGCCCGACTGGCTCAGCGCTATCGAGCGTGACGGCAGTGTTAGTGCCAGCGTCGAATTCGACGACAAAACGCACTCGGTCGAGGTCGGACGCGATGTCATTGGCACGGCACTCGAATCGTTGCTGGCGAGGATGCGCCGCCACCTGGCGACTCTGACCCGACCAGGCGAGCAGCTGGTGTTGATGATCGACCACCGCTTGCAGCAGTTGCCAGGACTGCATAAGGCGCTGGCATCCGAGGCAAGCGAAGTGCTCGAGCTGCCGCGTGGCGCCGCCGCCCTGGGGGCGCTGCGGCTGCGCGACGAAATTGTCAGTGGTGACGGCACCGTCAGCTTTGCCACCAGTGTGCGCTGGGATGGGCAAACAGGGGCTCGATTGCAGCCGCCGTCAGCAACACCGCCCGTCACAGGTGACACGCCAACACATGTCATTGTTGGTGATCGCGCCTGGCGCCTGCAGGGGGGTGCGCTGGTTTTTGGCAGCGATCCAGGAGATGAGGGGAAAAACATTGTTCTGACTGGCGAGTTGTCGGGTATATCGCGAACGCACTGTTCTTTACTACCGAACGACGGCCAGGTGCGGCTGCAGGACCACAGCAGTCACGGAACCTGGGTCAACGATGCTCGCGTCGACGGCAGCGCGGTCGTGCATAGCGGCGATGTTATCCGGCTCGGCGGCGGCAGCCAGGTGTTATTGCTGGTGAGCGAACAAAGCTGAGCACATGGCACGCAAGCAAAGACGCTTCACGGTTTTCTCTTTGTCGTTTCTCGACATCATGTCGTGTGGCTTCGGTGCGACGGTGCTGGTGTTCATGCTGATTCACCACTCGACGCTGGATCGTTCAGACGATATCAACGCCGAGTTGCTGATCGAATTACAACAACTCGAAGAGCAAATCGAGAGGGACCGGGAATTCCTGATCACTTCCGAGCAGCAAATCCAGTCAGCCGATACACAGATAATTGAATTGCAGGCCCGGGTCAGTCAGATCCTCGAGGAGACTGGCAAGGCGCGCGACGAACTGGCAGACCGCAATGAAATGACAATGGCGCAGCGCGAGAGTGTTGAGCGCATGATGGCGGATATCCGCGCCCTGGAAGCGCGGGCGCGTCGCCTCGAAGGCGCCGCCGAAGAGAAACGACTGGCACAACTGGAAGCGCGCAGTTTTCTCGGCACCGGGAGTCGCCAATACCTGACAGGGTTGCGCCTCGGCGGCCGCAATATCCTGATTATGCTCGATTCATCGGCCAGCATGCTCGACTCGACCCTGGTCAACATCATCCGTCGGCGCAACATGCCGCTCGAACGCAAGCTCGAGGGGCCGAAGTGGCAGCGCTCGGTGCAGACAGTCGAATGGTTGCTGACGAATCTGCCGGAAACGGCCGACTTCCAGGTTTATCACTTTAATGAAACGGCGGGCCCGGTGATCGACGCCAGCGAAGGGCGCTGGTTTGCTGCCAACGACGAGCAACAGATAGCGCAGGTTGCCTCGGCATTGCGCCAGCTCGATCCCGGCAACGGGACCAGCCTGATTAATGCGCTATCGGTTATCGGTGACATGGACCCGATGCCCGACAACATTATCCTGATTACCGACGGCCTGCCGACCATCGGCGTCACACCCAACAATCGCCGTACGATCTCGGCACGCAACCGCTTGCGACTGTTTCGACGTGCGCTCGACGAATTGCCATTCGGGATCCCGGTCAACACGATATTGATGCCCATCGAAGGAGACCCCGCCGCCGCCAGCCAGTACTGGCGACTGGCTATGGTGACCGGTGGATCGTTCATGAGCCCCTCACGCGACTGGCCCTGATATGGCACGCCGGGACATACAACCATTCAGCCTGTCTTTTCTCGACGCCATTGCCTGTGGATTTGGGGCGATCCTGTTGCTGCTGGTCATTACCAAGTACACGGAGCCTATGGTGCTGGAGCGCACCACCGATACGTTGCGCACCCAGGTAGAAGAGCAGCAGCAACTGGCGCGTGCACTTCGTAGCCAGGTGGCGGTGGTGTCGACCGAGCTCGAAGATCGCAACGACGAGATATCGCGTCGTGAAGGCGAGCTGGCGCGACTGTCAAATATGCTCAGTGATGTACGTGGTGAGTTTGATGTGTCCGACCAGGATGCGACTGTTGCCAACATACTTGAGCGCCGTCTGGCAGCTACGCGCGACAAGCTGACACGCGATCTCGATGCGTTGCAGGTGTTCGACAGCGAGCCCACCGGTGTCGTCGGTGGTATACCCGCCGACAGCGAGTACATTATTTTTATTATCGACACCTCCGGCAGCATGGTGAATTATGCCTGGCCGCTGGTACTGGAGAAGGTGCGGGAGACGCTCGAGGTATACCCTGACGTCAAGGGCATACAGGTGATGAACGACATGGGGCAATACATGTTCAGTCGTTATCGCGGGCGCTGGATTCCGGACTCGAAGGCCCGGCGCACGGCCATCGTCGACATGCTGCGCACGTGGACGCCGTTTAGTAATTCGAGTCCGGTCGAAGGTATTACCCGTGCGATATCGACCTTCTATTCGTCAGACAAGAAAATCAGTCTCTACGTATTCGGCGATGAGTTTACCGGTGGTTCGATACAGCCGGTGCTCAATGCCGTAAACAAGATTAATCGCGTCGGACCCGATGGTAACCGGTTGGTGCGTATACACGCAGTGGGATTCCCGGTGATGTTCCAGCAGGATCCGCGACTGCAGGAAAGTGGCGATCGTTTTGCCACGCTGATGCGCCTGCTATGTGATGAGCACGGCGGCACTTTTATCGGGCTCGATACGACACGTGCGCGCCAGGCAACCTATCGGGACTAGCGTCCTGCGACCTGGGCAACAGGTTGCGACAGACGGCGATCGAAACGTAACGCGACCCGGTATTCCCGCAGTTCGCGGGCGGCCTGGGTTGCTCCCACCTGACGCGGCTTTAGCATCATTGTCATTCCGGCAAGACGGGGAACCGGCGATATTTCGCGTTGCGGCGCCTGGTCGAGACGCGTCGCCAGTTCGATTCGGGCGGCATCGAGTTCCATCATTTCCAGCGCCAGTGCGGCGTATTGCCGTGCCATATAGGCCTGGTGTTCTATTTCCCGTTCATCGCGGCCCAGCTCGGCCATCAGTTCCGCCACGGCCAGGCGCTGGTAGGCGTCTGCCAGCTCAGTCGCCGCGACCTGTTGTACCGCCGGAATCGCGGCAATATCGGCCAGATAAACCTGGGTGTACTCGATTCCCTCAAACTGGTGGTGGCGAGCAGTGGTGCAGCCGCTGGCGACCAGCGCGAGTGTAACTATCAGCATGCGAATCATGGGCGGCCCCCGGAGTTGTTACTGGCTAAGCGGTTGCGATCCAGCGCACTGATGCGAGCATAGGTCGCCATCGTGCGTGAGCGCGAAACAGCAATACGTGCATGGATATGCGCCTGCTCAGCCAGGCGACGGGCATCTTCGAAACGGTTGTCGTCGTAGGCTGATCGCGACGACGCCAGTCGGTCTGCTGCCAGCTGGTATTCCGATGGCGCACCGCTGGCGGCGCCGTCAGAGTCGGCCACGCGGACGGCGTGCATGGCACGACTGACCGCATCGTAAGAGTGCAGTGTCGGCTGTGTGCTGCATCCGGAGAGGATGACCAGTATGGCGCCTATGGCGGCGAGACCGATTGCGAATCGAACCGGCTCTGGTTGTGACCTGGTGGCTAACTTTTTCATTGTTCGACTCTCATTCCGATTAGCGTGTGGGCGCCCGTAACGGGCACCCGGCACGGGATTGTCAGTGTTCAGTTAGAGGCATCTTCGACCGCGTCTTCGAGTTCTTCGGCTGTCTCGTCGAGGTTTTCACCCAGTTCTTCAGCCGGGCCGTCGTTGGTATCGCAGGCAGCCAGGCCAAGCAGACCGGCAGCAATCAGGGCAGCGAAGGTTGTGTGCTTCAGCATGGTCTCAGCTCCGAAACGTGAATGTGTCCGGAGCAATGCAGAAACCGTGCCAGCGTCCACAGGCAGGGTGGATTCAGGTCAAAAAGTCAGTGGGATGAATGAGTTGCCGTCGATTCTTCGATTTCAGCGAGAGCTGTTCTGGTGTTATGCCGGCCGGTAATTGTTACGAATTTCGTTCCCGGATGATCCGCGCGAATACTTTGGCCTGCAGAGCCGAGGTCGCGTCCCAGGAAAAGCGTTCTGCATAGCGACGTACCTGGCCTCGGTCCGGTTGGCGTTGCAACAGCCGCCGGATGCCTGCCGCCAGACCGTGACTGCTGCGCTGGTCCACCAGTTCACCGGCCGCCGGATCGGCGACGACTTCGGGGTTACCCGATACAGCCGTGGCCACGACCGGGGTGCCACAAGCCATCGCTTCTAGCAGCACATTGGCCCAGCCCTCACGACTCGATGCCAGCACCAGTGCATCAGCGGCAGCATAGTATCGACGCAGGGTCTGTTGATCGGTGCGCGGTATGAATCGCACACGATCGGTTAGCCCCAGTTGTTGCGCCTGTCGCACCAGGCGGGACTTTTCCGGGCCATCGCCGATAATCCACAGGTGGGTCTGCTCGAGCGCACCGAGGGCGTCGATGACCAGGTGATGGCCTTTTAATTCGACGAGGTTACCGACCGAGATCAGTGTCGTGGAACTCATCCCGAGATCGCGGCGCAGCGCCTCCCGGTCGTCCACCGGTGCGAACAGGTCTGGATCGACGCCGTTGCGCGCCACCACGATGTTATCCGCCGCCGCACCAAGCCGAACCAGTCGGTCGCGCAACGCTGCGCTGACGGTAAATACCTGTGCCGCGTTATTGGCTGCGGCAACAATACGCTGACGCGGTTTTGGATAATCGGCTATGACATTGATGTCACTACCGCGTGCGGTCACGGTGAAAGGCACACCCAGTGCCTGCGACATTTGCGCAGCGGCCACGCCATCGGGGTAGAAATAATGCGCATCGATCAGGTCGAAATCGAAACCCGTGGCACGCAATCGCCGCGCTGCGGTGATTGCGGCGCGCGCCAGTGTGCCCGGGGCCAGGTTCATCCCGATCTTTGGCAGGACCAGGAAGCGGGGATGATCGACCTCGATCCCGTGCAGGGTCTCGGTGTTCGGGACCCGGGCCAGCTGGCGATAATGCGCGGGGCCGGGCAGGCCGGGGGGATAGTACGGCACCGGTGCTATGACCCTGGCGTCGATTTCGGGCGCGAACTGCAACAGGCGTTGCAGCCGGGTTTGCACGAAAATCCCGTGCCCCGGTTGTTGCGCATTGGGGTACAGCGTTGTGAACGTGATGATTCGCACTTGGTCGGTCCGTCGCAGTCCGGCTGGAGAGTACGACAATAATGGCCCTGTGACGAATGACTCGCGTAAACTTGCGCCGATGAGCATAAGTCAGGGTGGGCTATTTCGTCGCCGCCAGCGATTGGGCAAGTATCGTATAGAGAAGCGGCTGGCGGTGACCGGTTTCGCTGCCGTGTACGAGGCTACCGATCCGATACTGGGCGTACGCGTCGCGCTGAAAGTGCCGCATGCCGGTCACCCGGGAGAAGATCTGTCGGCGGAATTCAAGAAAGAGGTCAGGCTCGCTGCCCGTCTCGCGCATCCGCACATCCTGCCCATTCGTGATGCCAACTTCATCGATGGCAGGTTTGCCATTATCACCCCGCTGGGGCAGGGCACACTCGGTGACCGTATCAGTCATCGGCTGCGTCTGGAGACTGTGCTCGATTTCACCGAACAGATGCTCGAGGCCGTGGCTTACGCCCATGCGTTACGTGTAATTCATTGCGATCTCAAGCCCGAGAACTTCATCCTGTTTCCCGACAACTACCTGCGGCTTGCCGATTTCGGCATCGCCCGCGTTGCCCTGCGCACCGTGCGTGCCTCCGGCTCAGGTACGCTCGGATACCTGGCGCCCGAGCAGGCCATGGGGCGGCCAACCTATCGCTCTGACGTCTTCTCGCTGGGCCTGATCATCTATCGCATGCTGACCGGGCAACTGCCGGAATGGCCATTCGACTGGCCACCGCCCGGTTTTGCGCGACTGCGTCAGCGTGTACCGCCGGAATTCGTTGCCATGTTGCGCAAGGCAATTGCGCTCAAGCCAACACAGCGTTTTGCCGATGCCGGTGCGATGCTGGCGGAATTCCAGCGCCTGCGTGTGCGTACGCAGGCCTGGGCCACTGGCAAACGACGTAAACGCCAGCCCGAACGCACCGGACCGTCGTGGCACGAAATACGCTGGCGACAGTTCCGTCGTCGCTTCGGTCGTGTACTGGAAACGCGATTCGAATGTAGACAGTGTCAGGGGCCGGTGGCCGAAACGATGCAGGCTTGTCCCTGGTGTGGTTGTGCCGATCGCTTCCTGGTCGGCGAGACCGCCATGCCGTCGCAATGTTCACGTTGCGATCGCGGCATGAAGCTGGACTGGCGTTATTGTCCATGGTGCTACGGTGCCGGCTATGACGACGCCACTGAACGGGAGTACAGCGACAAACGTTACACAGCGCGCTGCACTAATCGCCGTTGTAAGCGCAAGTTGCTTATGCCGTGGATGCGTTACTGCCCCTGGTGCCAGACCAAGGTGCGGCGGCGCTGGAAAATACCCGGGGGCGACGGTCGTTGCGATAGCTGTAGCCAGGGAGTTCTGCATGAATTCTGGAGCTGGTGCCCGTGGTGTGCGACCCGGTTGGAGAATTAGTGAAAGCCTTACTCGTGCATGAACGCGAGAGCTTCGGGCCCGAGGCAGTCAGCCTGCCTGGTGGCGAGGCCGTCGCGATTACATTCCGCTGCCCGGACAAGGCGGGGCCGAACGAAGATGCCGCCGTCGTAGTCCCGCTCGGTGACGGTGCGGTGCTGGCAGTTGCCGATGGCGTCGGTGGCAGCCGCTCGGCGCACCTGGCGTCGGCTGCGGTGACCCGCGCGCTCGCGGCACTGGACGACGGCGGTCGGTCGGACGTCATCGATGCTGTCGAGCTGGCCAACCGGCAGATACTCGAATCGAGCCAGGGCGCTGCGACCACGGTGGCCATTGCCCAGATTGAAAAGAACACGGTACGACCGATACACGTCGGCGATTCCACCGTGATACTCGTCGGACAGCGTGGACGCCTGCATATGCAGACGGTTCCGCATTCGCCGGTTGGCTATGCGCTCGAGGCCGGTATGATCGATGAGGGCGAGGCGATGCACCATGCCGACCGGCACATCGTCTCCAACGTGATCGGCGCCGAAGACATGCGCATCGAGATTGGCGGTAGCCTGACCATGGCACGCCGCGACACGCTGATCCTGGCAACCGACGGGGTGCTCGATAATTTGCATCTCGACGAACTGATAGACTTCGTCAGGGTCGGACCGATAGCAAAGGCGGCGCAACGGGTCGCCGATGTCGTTAGCCGGCGCATGCGGGAACCGCAGTCGGGCGTTCCCAGCAAGCCCGACGATACGACGATGATTCTTTATCGTCGCAACAGTTAATTATCAACGAGAGGGGCGAGATGCGCGTTCGAAAGCTGATCCTGTTTATAGCGATATGTTTTGCCACCGCCTGTGGCGGTGGTAGTGGCGGCGGTAATGGCAATGGCAACGCCGGGCTCAAGGTTTACAAGCACTCGTTCGACCAGGCGCCAAGCTCGCTCGACCCGGCGCAGGCGGCGACCACCTATAGCAATTTTATTATTCTCAACGCCTACGACACGTTGTACTCCTACAAATACCTGGCAAGACCCTATGAGTTGACTACCAACCTGGCGACGGACTTGCCACAGGTATCTGACGACGGCCTGGTTTACACCATTCGCATCCAGCCCGGTGTATTTTTTGTCGATGACCCGGCATTTCCGGATGGCAAGGGCCGCGAGGTGACCGCGGCCGACTTTATTTACTCGTTGCAGCGTCACTTCCATCCGCAGTCGCGTTCCCAGGGCGCCTGGGTTTGGCAGGGGCGCATCGCCGGACTTGACGCGTGGAAGGAAGCGGGTAGCGACTATGACAACCCGGCGACAGGTCTGCGTGCCTTAGATGACCACACCATCGAAGTCACCCTGACGCGCCCATACCCGCAGTTTGTGCACACGCTGACAATGGGATTTTCCGCCATCGTGCCACGCGAGGCGGTCGAGCATTACGGGCGTGAGTTTTCCATCCGACCGGTGGGTTCGGGACCTTTCCGTGTCGTGCGGTTCGACTCGGCTCGAGCCGTGATGGAAAAGAACCCGGACTACCGCAAAGTGCCCGTTGATCTGGCCGCCCTGGGATTCGACCCGCAGCTGCACCAGGGTTTCGGACTCGAGCAAATCGAGGGTCGGACCCCGCCTTTTGTAGATCGAGTCGAGGTACAGTTTATCGGCGAGGATGCGGCGCGCTGGAATTCCTTTACCAAGGGTGACGAGATCCAGTTTGCCAAGATCCCGACCGAGCAGTTCGACACGGTGCTGACCTCTAAAAACCCGATTACACCCCGTCCGGAATTTGCCGCGAACTATCACATGCTGCCGATACTCGCTCCGGAAGTAATTTTCATGAACTTCAATATGGATTTCGAGGAATTCGGTTACAACGACGATCCGGAGCGCGAGGAACGCAACAAGGCATTACGTTGCGCGATGATCAAGACCTTCGACTGGCAGGCGCGTAATGAGCGCTTTTACAACGGAATCGGCAGGCTGTTCCCCGGTGTGATTCCGCCTGTCGTGCCCGAATACGATCCTGACGCGCCACGCGATAGTCTCGAACGCGATATCGAAGGCGCTAAAGCGCTGCTCGCCCAACATGGCTGGACCCCCGACAACCTCCCCAAACTGGTCTATGGTATTGCCGGCTCGGTCAAGCAACGACAGATGTACGAGCAGTTTCGCGGCATGATGGGGGAAATAGGTTATCCACCAGAGAAAATTGAGCTCAAGCAGTATGCGACCTTTGGCGATGTGTCCAAGGCATGGAAGTTGAGCCAGCTGCCATTCGTAACAAAGTCGTGGGGTCTTGATTACCCGGATGCCGAAAACACGTTGCAGTTGTTCTACGGACCGAATGGATCGCCCGGGTCCAACGACGCCAACTTCGCTAATCCCGAATACGACCGGCTGTACGCACAATCTTCTGTCATGCAACCCGGACCCGAACGCACTGCGATCTACCGTCGCATGAACCAGATACTGGTCGATAATTGTGTGGCGATAACCGGGCTGGCGCGAACCAACCTGCTCATGTGGCACGATGATGTGGTCGCTTACCCCGACCGCAATATCGTCAACGGTTTCTGGTTGCCTTATGTCGATATTGCCGAGCCCCCGGCGGCGACGCCCTGACTAGTGGAGTTGCTGCAGTACGCCTTGCGCAAGTTGCTCAGCGGAATACCGCTGGTGCTTGGTGTCACCTTCATCAGCTTTGTACTGATGGTCTACTTCGGACCTGATAAAACCTACGAGCTACTCGGCAAGAATCCGACCCAGCAGCAGATCGAAGAGATACGGCACGAACTCGGTTACGACCGGCCTTTCGTTGTCCGTTATTTCGATTATTTGCGTGAACTGGTGACACTGGACTTCGGTCATTCGGATTCGACCGGGGAGCGTGTCAGTCGCCTGCTGTTGCGCACGATCCCGATTTCCCTGGCACTGGTCACGCCGGGTTTTATCCTCGGTAATGTGCTCGGGATAGTTCTGGCGCTGATCGCCGCATACCATCGCGGTGGCTGGATCGACAAGCTGATCATGACCGGTGCCGTGGTTGGCATGAGTATTAGCTTCCTGATCGCGATTATCGCATTCCAGCTGATTTTCTCTTCCAGCTACGGGCTGAATCTGTTCCCTGTCCGTGGCTGGGACGTTTACAGCCTGAGCGATTACCTGCGCTACGTGACCGTGCCGACGCTGGCCACGGTGTTTGTCGCGCTCGGCTATAACACTCGTTTCTATCGTGCCGTGCTGGTTGAGGAAATGACCCGCGATCATGTGCGTACGGCGCGCGCCTTTGGTATTCCCCCGGCCAAACTGCTGTACAAGAATATTCTCAAGAACAGCCTGATTCCGATTATCACGCGCATTATGTTTTCGATCCCGCTGGTGGTCATTAGTGGCAGCCTGTTGATCGAAAGTTATTTTGGTATCCCCGGTGTCGGCAAGGTCACCTACGACGCCATCACCACCGGTGACCAGCCGGTTCTCAAGGCAGTGGTCGGGCTGACGGCGGTGTTGTTCGTCTTCACGCTATTGCTGACCGACATCCTCTACAAGGTTGTCGATCCGAGGGTGTCTCTGAAGTGACTACGCCGCAACAAGACATCAATCCGGGTGTCGATGCGCCGGTGCAACCCGCGGGTGGCGAACTCGAGACCGCTCAGCGGGCCTCATTGTGGTCGAAGGCCCTGTACAAGTTCCGCCACGATCGTCTCGGCTTGCTGGGGCTGGCCATCGTTGTCGTTTACCTGCTGATTGCGCTCGGTGTCTGGCTAGGTTTATGGGGTCAGGGCTGGAGCGAAGTTAGTGGACCGATGTGGGCCGATCCTTCGGCGGAATATCGATTTGGCACCAATGTCATCGGTCAGGATATTTTCGAGCGCTGTATTTACAGCACGCGAGTCGCCTTCGAGGTAGGACTGGTGGTCGCCGTGTTGTCGACCCTGGTGGGTGGATTGCTCGGTGCAATGGCCGGCTATTTCAATGGCAGCTGGATTGACGAAATTGTTTTGTGGCTCAAGGGTGTGCTCGACTCGATCCCGTTTTACCTGTTTGTAGCAGCGATTGCCTTTGCCTTGCAGGGCTACGCCTATGCCATGCATATTGCGATGGTGGCGACGTTCTGGACGACCACCGGCAGGCTGGTGCGTGGTGAAGTGATCAAGTTGCGCAGCCTGGAATTCGTTGAGGCGGCACGCGCCCTTGGCGTGGCGGAACTGACTATTATCGTGCGGCATGTCATTCCCAACACGCTGCATATCCTGTTGGTGCAGGCCACGATCGTCTTCGTCGCGGCAATCAAGTCGGAGGTAATCCTCAGCTTCCTCGGTCTGGGGGTTAAAGACGGGGTCAGCTGGGGCCTGATGATTGCCGAATCGACGCAGGAAGT
>JABDKV010000241.1 GCA_013002045.1 Gammaproteobacteria bacterium | reverse complement strand
TGGGCGATGAGCCATGGCAGGAAATCGAGTTCGCCACCGGCGGTGATTGCTGAGTGTGCTCCCAGCATGCGCTCGACCAGCGTCGAGCCCGAGCGAAACATGCCGCAGACAAAGACAGGGCTGGCGTTCGACTCGCCGGCAAACTGCTCGATCCATTCCTTGTCGTATAGGTCCATCAATTCGCCGATACTGCTTTCGATGCTATCGCGCTGGTACGGCGGGAGACGGCTTTTACCAAGCGCATTAGCCTCGGTATAGGCATTGGCGGCTTGCTCGTAGGCGCCGAGCTGGTCATGAAGTTTGCCGAGTGCGAAATACAGGCCTTCACGTGTCAACGTTGCGTCACCCGGTTCCCCGGTCGCCGCGGTTAATCTCGCTACCAGCTGTTCGGACTCCGATTCGCTGCCCGCTGCGTAGGCCAGGCGCGCTAACGCCTCGCCATGGGCGGGGTCCAGGTTGAGAATCTTTTCGTAGAGCCGGGTCGCTTCATCCCGGTCACCGGCTTCTTCGTGCAGCCCGGCTAGATTGAACAGTGCAGGGATGTAAGCGCTATCGTGCTCGAGCGCTTGCTCGTACATCTTCCGGGCGCGTACAGGGTCCCGCATCTCGGTACAGACAACGCCCATGTTGGAATAAACTTCTGAAAGCCTGTCGATACCCAGTCGTAGCGCCTCTTCGTAGGCACTTAGCGCGTCGCGATAACGCAATGCACGCTTATATAGCAGCGCCAGGTTGAATTGCGCGACTGCATGGTCTGGCTGGCGAGAAATCAGCCTGTGGTATTCGTCGATTGCGGCCTCGGTATGTCCGAGACGGTCGAGCAATGTTGCCAGTTGGGCGCTGTAAGTGAAGTTGTCCGGTGCCTCTTCAGTCAATGCCACCATCGCATCGACCAGTTGTCCGACGCGGCGGGTTTGCATATACAGCTCAGCCAGTGCCTGCAGCACCAGCTCGCGCCGTTCGGCGCCGGGTTGTGCCAGTGCCATGTAGGCGCGTTCAGCTTCGTCTAATCGACCTGCTTTGTGTAATTCCCGCGCCTGCCTGAACGCATTTTCGAAACTGTCTTGCTGATTCATTGCTCAAAAGGGACCACGTCAAAAGCGACTGTCATACGGGGTTCATCGGCTTCAAACGGTACCGTGCCGTGCCACATATACGATGGGAACAGGACGAGTCTGCCGGTTTTGGGCTGAATCGAGCGTTGCGCCTGCCCCGCTTCTCCGATATCGATATCGGGTTCGCCGAACTTGATGCCGCCACCATGTTGGTCGGTTTCCGTTATCTCGTCCGGAACCTGTACGTAGTAGGCGGAACTGATCCAGCCCATCGGGTGGGTATGCATCGTATGAAATCCGCTGCGCGCCAGCTTTACTGACCAGGCACCGGCGTAGCGAAACGAATTAGCCCGTCGCGCATAGAGCGGATGCTGGTCATTATCGGGAAAGGCGTTGATATAGTCCTCGAGGCACGCGTTCAGTCCGGCCACCAACTGCAGGATTTCGGGCGCACGGTGTCGAAACAGGTGACCGCTGGTCTGGCTGCCGCCCCGCAGTGTTTGTTCCACCGGGTGTTGGCGTGCGACGTGCAGCGGTTGCAGTACGTCGGCCAGTCGTGCATTGAATTCGGCCGTGCTCATACCATCCGGCATCGGAACGTCATAAACCTGGACCAGCTTCTGGTAGTCGTTCAGCACCTTGTCACGTTCATCGCCCAGTAAGCGCCAGCACAATCCGAGATAGGCCAGCGCTCGCTGGTTAAACGGTGCCTGTGCCGCCGCCGCCTGGGCCAGCTCCAGAGCCTCTTCGGGGCGCTGCCGGGCAAGCAATGCGCGGGCATAACTGATTTGGTGATTGGCTACCGCATCCGGTGAAGCGACCGCGGACGCATGCCAGCGCAGCGCCTCATCCCAGTTGCCTTCACCTTCCGCAGCAAACCCAAGCAAGGTGCGAATTTCTGCAGTATTTGGTCGCGCTTCCAGGCCCTTCTGCAGCACCTCACGGGCCTCACCAAAACGTTCATGACGGTTCAGTGTGCGTGCCAGTTCCAGTCGCAGGTCAAGCGCGTCAGGATCGGCTTGCAGTGCGCGGCGGTACGACCCGAGATAGTCTTCGAGCTGTTCCTGCTGCCATAACAGAGCGTTGAGATTGCGATGGGTCTCGAGATTAGACGGATCACGCTCCACAGCGGCTCTGAATGCATCAATAGCCGCATCGCGCCGTTGCAGGTCGACCAGCGCGTTGGCGCGATTGTGATGTAACTCGGGCCGGTCCAGGCCCAGTTGCAGTGCCCGATCGTAACTGTCCAGAGCCTTGTCCGGCTGGTCCAGCAAGCGTTGACACAGCCCGAGATTGTGATGGGCTTCGGCATAGTCCGGATCGAGTTCGATGGCCTTTTCGAAAGTGGCGACAGCATCCGCCATCAGTCCCTGTTGCTGTTGCAGATTTCCCAGTGCCAACCGGGCTGGTGCATCGTCGGGTCGCAGTTCGATAACCTTTTCAAGACAGCCTTTTGCCTCTTCCAGTCTGCCGTTGCGGGTGTAGCAGACACCGAGGTTGCGCCAGGCATCGACGTAGCCCGGCCGGATGCGAATGGCATCGAGGTAACTGACGATAGCGTTGTCGATTTCCCCTATACCGGTTAATGCGTTGCCAAGGTTGTTGGCGACCTCGGCCTGATCGGGGAAAAGCCGCAATGATTCCTGCATCAGCTTGATTGCGGGTTGGTAGGCGCCGCGCTGGGACAGCAGCAGTCCGAAAAGTTGCAGCGCGGTCGGGTTGTCCGGGTTGTCTTTTACAAACTGTTTGTACAGGGGATAGGCGCGCTCGAGATCGCCTTGCTCGTGTGCAATAACGGCGCGACGCAGCTGTTCGGGTAGCTGCCGGTAAAGCTGGTCGCGATTTGCCGATGAATCCGCAGTCATAGCTATTTCTGGTGGCCAAAAAAAAGTCGGCGGGCACAGGGCCCGCCGACTATTGTCGCACTTAATGCGCGGCTTTACCGGCTGTGGGTCAGACCCAGGAACCAGTAGCGGCCCAGCGGATCCCAGGTACCCGGGATCGTGTTGCCGTTGCTGAACGGTGCGGTGTTAAACACACCCGAGAACGGAGGCTCTTCGTCGAGGATATTGGTAATACCCGCGGTGAAGGTGGTTTCGCCACCGAAGAGATCGTCCATGTAGTAGCTGGCGGAGACGTCGAAGTAGTTCTGACCATCTACTGAGAAGCGGTCGTTCGAGAACTCCTTGACTTCGCCGACATGACGCCATGCGCCGATCACATCGAGGCCTTCACGAGGTGTATTCCAGGTCGTCGAGAAGGTGTGCTTCCACTCCGGACGCGGACGACCGCAGTCACTACCCCAGAAACCGACGCAGTCATTGACTACGCCACCCGGTACCGGCTGGTCATCCCAGGTGTCGAGCAATGTGCCACGCATGGCAAAGTTCAACCCATGGTTGCCGATATCGGTTGCGTAGGTGGCGTTGACATCCCAACCGGCAACTTCGAACTTACCGATGTTGACGTTGGTGGAGATGACCGAGCTCGAACCGATCCAGAGGTTCCCGTTGACCGGGTTACGATTGATCAGGTTGCAAAGCTCGCCGGCAGTAGCGCAACGGTTGATCACGAATTCCTGGCCGACTGTCGAAATCGCATCTTCGACTTCGATCTGCCAGTAATCGAGACTCAGCGTCAGGCCAGCAGCCCAGCTTTCCGGTGTCAGTACGACACCGACGGTGAACGAGTCTGAGGTTTCCGCGTCGAGGTTGCGGTTACCGCCAAACACGGCGTTGTACTGGTCAGCAGGGCTGGCCGGCACCATGCCGTAGAACGCTGCCGGAACACCCGTTGCCGCGCATTCTGCCTGACTCAGTGTCGGGCTGGCACCGGCACAGGGGTCGGTACCCTGCCACAGACCCAGTGTCTGCGGAGCGAACAGCTCATTGATGTTCGGTGCACGCACCGCACGCGATACGCTGGCACGGAACTTATAGTCGTTGGTCGGAGACCACGAACCGCCGATGTTCCAGGTGTCAGCATCGACGCCGGTATCGTAGTCGGAGGTGCGGTAGCGCAGATCGAGCTCAAGCGCTTCTGCCCATGGCGCGCCTTCGACAACCGGTATCTTGGCTTCGGTAAAGAACTCTTTGACGAGTACAGCACCAGAGACGTCGGCGGTAGCACCACCCTGTCCTGCGCCATCACCGTTGTTGTAGCCATTGTCGAGGTCAAACACCATCGATTCGTCGCGATACTCGAGACCAAAGACCACCTGCACGCCATTGTCAGCGCTGGGGAACTTGATACCGGCATCGGTCAGATCACCCGATACGAACGCGACACCCTGGTTCATTTCCATGTCTGCCTTCGAAAACAGCGGCAGATCGATGTAGTTCAACGCGGCCTGTGTTACGCCACCCGGAGTGAAGATATTCCAGGGTACGCAGGAAGGGTCGGAGCCGTCGATTACGGAACGGCAAACGACGTTGCCGGAGCCGTCATTCACTGCATCCAGCGCACGCGTGACCTTGGTGATTGACAGGTCGTTGTTGTAAACCTCGGTCAGGCGCGTGTTGGCAAAGTTGATGAACGCATCGAAATTCCAGTTCGGTGTCAACTCACCGCGGAAGCCGACAAGACTGCGGTTCGAGGTATGTTGCAGGTCATCAAAACGGGGACCGCCTTCGACGTTACGGCGACCGACGTACATCGGAACGAAACCGTCGGCGTCAACCAGCGTCGGATCGTTACAGCCGATCGCATCCAGCTGCTGTGCGGACAGGAACGGGTTGGCGCAGCTGAGGCGATTGGTCACGAAGAACGCACCCGATGGCGCGATCTGTGCCAGGCTGCGGTCATCCATGAACATGAACTCACCGTAGGCCTGGAACTTGTCGCTAAGATCGTAGTTGGCGAACAGACCGCCAGTGAAGCGCTCATCCGGACGCTGGAAGTAGTTCAGAGGGCCATAGTTGTACAGCAGACCGTCACGATCGACGAAATCGCCACTGCTCTGGTCCAGTGTCAGATCGACACCTGCGCCAGCACCGAAGTCGGTGAAGCGACCGGTCGGGATGGTCGATGAACCACCGCAAGTGCCGGCACCCTGAGTGGTCGCGCCCGTGTCAGGATTGTCAGCATTACGCAGAGCGCAGGCACTGTAGTCACGTTCGGAGTGACGAATCGCCTTGATGTCGCGATAACCGAGGTAACCGGTGACATTGCCGCGGCCGTCAGCCGAGTTCATGCCCATGATGACATTGACGTTCAGTGTTTCACCGTCAGTGACATCGCCAGGTGCCTGGTCGAAACCACGGTCGGCGATACGCGCCTGGGCTTCGCCAGCAGAGTTGTCATGCTGGTAGCCAGAACGCTGGATATCGACCTGGAAACCCTCGAAGTCGTCTTTCATGATGAAGTTGACGACACCCGAAACCGCGTCCGACCCGTAGGTCGACGATGCGCCACCGGTCAGCAGTTCGACCTGCTCGATCAGGTTGCCAGGGATCTGGTTGATATCGGGCGCCAGTGCGAACGGATCGCCAAAGCCCATGCGGTGGCCATTGACCAGCACCAGCGTGCGATCAGAGCCAAGACCGCGAAGGTCGAGCGTAGCGGTACCGGTCGAACCGTTCGAATCATTCGACGTCAGCTCCGGAACGATCTGCGGCAGGTCGTTGACCAGGTCTTCGACACGGGTAACACCCGAGTACTTGAGCTCATCAGCGCTAACTGTGGTAACCGGGCTGGTGGTGATGAGGTTGGTGTCAACCGGGAGACGTGATCCCGTGGTGACAACTTCTTCGACTTCTCGTGGAGCATCCTGCGCAAGCGCCGGGACACTCGCTGCCGTTGCAATCGCGACGCCCGTAAGTGCGCGATGAACGGCAAACGATAACTGTTTACTTTTCGACATAATTTTCCCCTAAACAGGTCAGCTATGACTGTGGGTGTAAAAGAGGGCTTGTGTGCCAAACACAACAAATACCCGTGTTGTGGATTATGAACCACTTTCGATAGAAAAAACACATAATTTTCACTGAATTTCGTTGTGTGGTGCAGCAACTCAAATAGCCTTCCTGTCTCAATGTGGTGATAAAGCAACATAAACCTGCCGGTGGTGCCGGGGCCGGCATGCTAACCGCAATCCCACGCGTGGCCAGGTCATTCTGGGTGATTGGGCGCCCTTGACAGTAAAAATATATGGTCTATTATCGACCATATATGAATAATCTAGCGAAATCTGCCTGCCGTCACCTGCTGCGCCCGGTGATTAGCGTGTTGTTGCGAGCCGGTTTCACCTGGAAGGAGTTCTCAATGGTGTCGCGCGAGATGTACGTCGATGTCGCAACTCGTGAGTACGGGATCGAGGGTCGGCCCACCAATATCTCCCGGGTCGCAATCCTTACCGGGCTCAGCCGCAAGCAAGTGCGGGAGCATCGAAGGCAGTTGGAAGATCGTACGGCCGATGACAGCGGGTCTTTCTATATGAATCCGGCTACGCGGGTGATAACCGGCTGGCATGAGGACCCTGACTTCAGCACTGAAGGTCGGCCCAACGAGCTGGCACCCAGGGGAGAGCGTTCGTTTGCCGATTTGCTGGCGCGCTACGGTGGTGACATCCCACCCGTTGCGCTGGAAAAGGAACTAAGACGCACCGGCGTGATTGAAGAGGCCGACAACGGAATGTTACGTGCAACCAAACGCGTGTTTATGCCGGAGGGTCTGGACGAGCAATACCTGCGGCTGTTCGGTGCACACATACACGATCTTGCCAGTACCATGAGTTACAACGCACGCGCCGACCAGCCACGATTTCAGCGCGCCGCCTCAGCGGAGAAAGTGCCGGTGGCCATCGCGGCGAAGTTTCATCAGATCGTTCGCAAGCAGGGCCAGGAACTACTGCAGCGTCTCGATGCCTGGCTGGCGCAGCATGAGGCGACTACCAATGAAGCAGTTACCCGTATCGGCGTCGGTATTTATTTTTTTCAGGATGAAGATGCTGCTGCGTAATTCCATGACGCAGTGGCACAGGAGTTTTTTATGTCCAGGTTTCTGACAATTGCCATGGCGATAGCCGTCAGTATGAGCATGCTTTCATGCGGCAGTGGCTCGGGTGGAAGTACCCCGACGATAACGCCGCCACCGCCCCCACCACCACCCAGCGGCGGTATTGAAGGCACCGGATTTGCCATCGGTACGATTGATGGCTTCGGCAGTATCTTTGTTAACGGCATAGAGTTTGATACGGCAACGGCAGAGTTTCTCGTTAATGATCAGCCGGGCACCGAGAGCGACCTGCTGGTCGGGCAGGTTGTCCTGGTGACCGGCACCATCGCCACCGATGGTCTTAGCGGGACTGCTGAACAGGTCTGGTACGACAGCAACGTCGAGGGCCCGATCGACGGCATCGACGCAACCACCAGTCAGTTGAGCGTCGTCGGCCAGGTGGTGCGCGTGACTGCGCAGACAACATTCGGAAATGTTCCCGGTGGCGATCTCGACGGATTGATGGCCAACGATGTAATTAGAGTTACCGGCTTTGTCGGCTCGGACGGGTCCATCTTTGCCACTCGCATCGATCTCAAAGAGTCGCCCGGCGCGGACGTAGAGGTGCGCGGCGTTGCGACCGCCGTCAATACCGCCGACATGCAGTTCATGATCAACGCATTGCCGGTCGACTATTCAGCCGCCGTACTGGAAGGTTTTGCCACTGGCATGCCAACGGAGGGCGATGTCGTAGAAGCCCGTGGCAGTGTCGACAGCACTGGTCTGACGGCGTCGCTGGTAGAACTTGAGACTGACTTTGCCGGCGATGACGGCGACGAAGCCGAGGTCGAAGGCCTGGTTACCCGTTTCGTGTCTGCAGTCGACTTCGATGTCGCCGGTATTGCCGTGACCACTACCGCTGCGACGACGTATGAAAACGGAACCGAGGCGAACCTGGCTGCTGACGTGCTGGTGGAAGTAGAGGGCGTGATAAGCGCTGGCGGGGAACTGGTCGCAGACAAAATCGAGTTTGGCGGCGACGGGAGCGTGCGTATCGATGGCGTAGTAGAGGCAGTCGATAACGCATCTGACCAGTTGACTGTGATGACCATCCCGGTCCAGGTGACGTCAAACACTCGTATAGAAGACAAGACAGACGCCGATCTGCAACCGTTCGGGTTGGCGGATCTTAATGTCGGCGACTATGTCGAGATACGCGGTTTGCTCGGCACCGACTCGATGGTTGTGGCTTCACGCCTCGAACGCGACGATCCCGAGGCAGGCGTGAGCCTGCGCGGCCCGGTGACCACTGTCAACGAACCGGATATCACGATACTCGACGTTACGGTCACTACCTCCGCGCAGACCCAGTTTGTGAACACTACGCCCGCCGAGTTTTTCGCCAGTGCCGATGGGAAAATTGTCGAGGCCACAGGCACGTGGGACGGCACTCGCATCAACGCCAATACCATAGGCTTCGAGAACTAATGAAAAAGACGGCATTGGTGGCGTTTGCCCTTGCCTGGCTGACCGGCTGTGGCGGAGGCAGCGGCGTGGGGCTCGATGCTTCAGGACGCCCGGTTGACGAAACCACGCAGACGGATCCGGGCGCACCGGGCGCGAGTTTTGAGTCAATCCAGGCCAATGTCTTCACACCTGTCTGTACGGTATGTCACGCCGGTGGCAATGCACCCGTTGGCCTCAAGCTAGACGCAGCCAACGCCTACGCGATGCTGGTTGGTGTCGAAAGTGTGGAAGTGCCAGGCGTGCTACGGGTAGCACCTGGCGACCCCGATAACAGCTACCTGGTTCAGAAGCTGGAAGGCACCGCTGCCGTTGGTGCACAGATGCCGCTGGGTGGGCCGCCACTTGATACGGCCACGATCGCATCAATCCGGCAGTGGATCGCCACCGGTGCGTTACCACCGGGGTCTTCCAATCCGCCAGCGACGGCGCCGAAAGTGACCACGGTAACGCCAGCAGCGGGCGCAGTCCTCAGTTTGGTGCCGCCGGAGCTGACCGCCACTTTCGACCAGGCAATGGACGCGTCCCTGGTCAGTGAACTGACTTTTACGCTGGTGGCAAGTGGCGGTGACGGCACCTTCAGTGACGGTAATGAAATCATTATCGAGTCTTTGACCGCCAGCCTGGTCAATGCGCAATCCGCCAGTCTTGATCTGGCTGGCGCGTTACTGGCCGACGATGTCTACCAGGCGCGTCTGGTCGGTACTGGCGTAACGGCGCTGGCCGGTAGTAATGGCGAAATTCTCGACGGCGATGGTGACGGCATCGCCGGTGGCGACTTCAGCTGGCAGTTCACGGTTGCGACCCTGGCTAATGCCCCACAACCAACCTGGCGCTGGATCCAGGACAATGTATTTACGCCCGTCTGTACGCAATGCCACATGGCCGGCGGCATTGCTGACTTCATGCTGCTCGACGAAAACAATAGCTTTATTTCCACAGTGGAAGTGCCCAGTACTGAGGTTGCAACGCTGTTTCGCATCGCCTCGGGCGATCCTGACAACAGTTACCTGGTACAAAAACTCGAGGGCACCGCGGCAGTGGGTGACCAGATGCCGCTGGGCGGCACGCCACTGGCGCCCGAGGTCATCGCGGCGATCCGTGAGTGGATTGCCGCCGGCGTGCCACTGCAACCCGGCGACCCGACCCCGCCCGTGCCTGACCTGCAGCCGCCCTCAGTCATCTTAAATGCGATTTCTTCACCGGTGGCGGGCGAGGTCGAAATCGCAATAACGGCAAATGACAATGTCGGGGTAGCGGAAGTCCGACTGTACGTCGATGGTGCCCTGGTAGGCGGTGATACGGTCGCGCCGTACCTGGTGAGCTGGGACTCCAGCACCGTCTCAGATGGACTGCACGTGCTCAGCGCGGAAGCCGAAGACGCGGCTGGCAATGTTGCCGTGTCGGCCGCGATCGAAGTCACCGTAGCGAATGTCGCCGGCGACCTGACGCCGCCGACGGTAACCATACTGCCCGTCGCCGACCCGGTATCCGGCATCGTAACGGTGAGCGTGGACGCGACTGATAACGTTGGCCTCGCCGCAGTCGAGTTGCGTGTCGATGGCGTCGTCCTTGCAGTCAGGACATTGCCGCCGTACCTGTTTTCGTGGGATACCACGCTGTATGCCGATGGCGTTCACTCACTGCAAGCCGCCGCCACCGATACAAACGGCAACACCACTGTCTCTGATGCGGTCGATGTAATAGTCGATAACACCTTACCGCCCGATACTACGCCACCGGTGGTCGCGGTTACGACACCGCCGTCGCCACTGGGCGGCACGGTGTTGTTTGAGATCGATGCCGCCGATGATACGGCCGTTGCCGTGGTGCGACTTTACATTGACGATGCGCTGATCGGTTCTGCCACGGTCCCGCCGTACCAGGTGAGCTGGGATTCGACCCTGGTGGCCGATGGCATGCATAACCTGCGCGCGGAAGCCGAGGATACGGCAGGCAACCTGGGCAACAGCGATGTACTGGTGATAACAGTGCAGAACAGCACCGGTCCACAACCGACCTGGCGGTGGATCCAGGACAACATTTTTACGCCCCGCTGTGTGGTGTGTCACCAGCAGGGGGGCATCGCCGACTTCCTGTGGCTCAACGAGGCTGCCAGCTATGCGCAACTGGTTAACACGCCGAGCACCGAGGGAGGTCCGCCGCTGCGCGTACAGCCAGGCGACCCCGATAACAGCTCCCTGGTGCAACGACTCGAGGGCACGTTGAGCCCACAGATGCCGCTCGGCGCTGCAGCGCTGTTGCCCGCTGAGATAGCGGCAGTGCGCCAATGGATAACGGACGGTGCGTTGCCGGAGCCACCGTCAGATCAGACGCCGCCCAGTGTTACGCTGGTATCTCCCGGAAATACAGTATCGGGATCCATAACTGTCAATGCCGACGCCAGTGACGATACCGGGGTGGCTGCGGTGCGCTTCTATATAAACGGGGCGCTGGCAGGAAGTGACACCTCGGCTCCCTACCAATTCAATTGGGATACCACTGCGGTGGCCGACGGCACCTACGAACTTGGCGCCGAGGCCGATGATGTTGCCGGTAATACCACCGTTGCGACGCCAGTAATGGTGACAGTGGACAATACGCTCCCACCCGACGTCGATATGCCTTTCGTGCAGATCACGCTACCGGGCGCTGCGCTCAGTGGCGTGGCCTCTATCGTCATAGAGGCGACCGACAACGTCGGCGTCACCCTGGTTAGCCTGACCGCTAATGACGTATTGATCGGCTCCGATTCGACGGCACCTTTTACCATTGACTGGGACACACTGGCAGTGGCAAACGGAGACTACACACTCGTCGCGACGGCAACGGATGCGGCTGGTAACAGCGCGTCATCAGAGCCCGTCGTAGTTACCGTTGCCAACACCGTGGCAGTCGTTTCGCTGTCGCTGGATGTGCCGCCCAGCGTGATTCGGGGCGATGACTTTCCAGTGCTGGCGGTAATCGAGAACAACGGTGCCGCCAGTGCGCCGCTGACCGCAACACTCAGCTTTACGCCACCCGACAGTATTCGGTTTGAAGCTGGGAGCCCAGCCCAGGACGTTGGATCGATACCAGCCGGTGGCAGTACGGTCGTCAACTGGTTGATGCGGGCTGATGAAACCGGTGTGACGAATATTACCGTAACGGTGACCGATGCCGGCGGCGATGTAGATATTAGCCAGTCTGCCTCAGTTTCAATTTCAGATTAATCAACAGAAGAGAACACCCATGAAGTGGACAGCAGTTTGCGTAGTACTTTTGTTCCTCGTGCCGCCGGCCGCGGCGGAGCCGTGGTTTGCTATCAAGACGGGGCAGAAATGCGTGGCTTGTCATGTCAGCCCGACTGGCGGCGGTAAGCGTACAACCTTCGGAGCGATGTGGGCGCAGACTGCTTTATCTGGCAAAACCGCGCAGCAGTTCTGGGACGGAACTGTGACCGACCGCCTGTCGCTCGGGGCCAACGCCCGAGCCAACGCGTCATGGGTGAATATCCCGGACCAGGCCAGTGATCGTTTCGCATTCGAAACAGAAGAGGTACTGCTTTATGGGAAGCTGAACCTGGTGCCAGGGAAAATGTTTCTCTATTTTGATGAGCGCATCGCGCCCGGCGGGGCGTCAAGCCGCGAAGCCTACCTGTTTTACTGGCTCAACGAGAATCGCTCCTACGTTCGTGTTGGGCGCCTGTTTTTGCCCTTCGGCTGGCGCCTCGAGGACGATACCGCCTTTATCCGACAGGTGCCGGGAATTAACTACAACACGCCGGATGACGGGCTGGAGTTTGGAATCGAGCGTGATAACTGGTCAGGACAGCTGGCGATTACCAATGGAACCGCGGGGGCAGGCGAAGCCGATACCGGCAAGCAATTCAGTGGTCGCGTGAGTTTTATCAAAAACCGCTGGCGCGCGGGAGTTAGTGCCAATGTTAATGATGCTGCTGGCGGCTCGCGCACGATGTACGGCGCATTCGCCGGTGTTCGCACCGGCCCGGTGCACTGGCTGTTCGAGTACGACCGCATCGAAGACCAGGGCTTTAGCCCGGGACGTGACCTCGATGTGGGATTGATCGAGGGCAACTGGGAGTTCGCAAAGGGATTTAATCTCAAGGGGAGCTACGAGCATTTCGATCCAGACGCAGACATTAGTAATGACGACCAGAGCCGTGCATCGCTGGTGCTGGAGTGGTTCCCGATCCAGTTCACCCAGTTGAGTTTCGGTCTGCGCAGCCGCGATGGCATACCGCAAAGTGCATTGCAAAACACCGAAGAGTTTTTCGTCCAGCTACATGGCTATTTTTAATCGCACGGCCAGCGCATGCGCCACAGCTTAGTCCAGTCACCAGGAGCCACTTATGTCTTTAAATAATCGCCGTCGTTTCCTGCAACTCGCCAGCGCGGCCTTGTTGTCGCCGCTATTGCTACGCACCGGTTTTGCTTCGGAGCTAAGCGAAGATGATCCCACCGCCCAGGCGCTTGGCTATCGGATCGATGCCAGCCAGGTAGATGATGACCTGTATAAGTCCGGCAGTTCCTGTGCTAACTGCATGCAATACCAGGGTGAAGACGCAACGGGGGTCTGCCCCTTGTTTCCGGGAAAAACCGTCCGTGCCGTCGGCTGGTGCAAGGCATGGGTCAAAAAGCCGTAAAGTGTGGTGGTCAGCGTCTGCGGGGCGCAGGCGAACAACTTAGTAACTGATTGCGACATCCGGGGAGTACAGCGACGGCACGCGTTCGGAGCGGTACACCAGAACGGTCGTGTCGCTCTCGCTTGGGGATATACGCATATCGAAGACCCGTTCGGGTGTTGCGTCGCGAGTGACTTCAACGATACGGCTGTGCACCTGGCCGTACCCTTGCCCCGAACTGGCGCCGCCATCTGTGTAGATGACGAACCCGTGCGTCAGCAGCACGTTGCCGGTCTGCGGTTGCGGGTCGGTGTCGCCATGCGCAGGGGCGAATATGGTCTCGCCGCTTTCACCGCGGTACTCCCAAACCTGGCGTACAGTCATTGCATCTTCGTCGATCTCGTACTCAACGCCGCGGCTGTAATTTTCCCAGCCTTTGAGCGGTTCGATACCGCTGTAGGGGCTGGTCCGGAAATTACCGTTGTCATATACCAGGATTGTCCCCGACGGTGTGTAGATCGGGGCGTGCTGGTGATAGAACCATTCGAACGGTGAACCGACCGGCTGCAACAGGTATTGCTGGAATTCAGCGGGCCAGTTGTCATGCGTGCCAAGGATCCATTTGATTTCGCCCGTTTCCGGATGGAATTTCACTATCGCGTCCTGATTGCGCAGCGACACCAGCAGGGTGTTGTCGCGGGCATCCTCGAACACCGCATTGGCATGCGCCCAGTCTTTGGGGCCACCAGGATAAGTGCCTTCCAGTGTCTGGTATGTGATGCGCTGCGGATGGATCATCTCGGTCATAGGCCATTGCCGCAGGACTGCACCATCGGCGTCAAACTCGATCGGATACTCATCCAGAACCTGAACTGTTTCCGTTGGTGCATCGGGATCGGTGTAGCTGGTGGGATAGTTATCCACCGTCACTATTTCCCGCGCCAGCGACAACCAGGTGTCACTGCGCGAGCGCCTGAGCTCGTGATGCAGCACGCCGTCATACTCAAGGGGTAATCGACTGACCTCGTTGCCGAGCAAGTCCACTTCGACGACGTTATTGTCACCGCGATAAAACAGGCCGCCGTTTTCCATCCACGACGGCCAGCCACCTTTCTCCGAATACCAGACAATCTCGGCAGCGTCGTCGACGATGACCGTGTAGGCGCCCGGCCAGGGCAAGCCGGGAGATGACAGGTTCTTGAAGTAACGGTCCAGCAACGTGAAGCCTGGCTCCATCCGCTCCGGGTCGCTGTGAATCAGTTCAATCGCCGCCATATCATCGGGTAGCGGATCGGTCATCACCGTGAGCGGCGAGTCCAGCGCTAGCTGGCGGTCAAATTCGTCCACCAGGGTGATATCGATGCTGTAGGCCCGATTGGCCTTGAGTCCCAGCACAGGCAGTGAGTGGTTGGTAACAGGGGTAAGAAACTCCACCGTATAAGCAGAGTCGCTGCTACTGATCGCGAGAATGGCTCGTGTCGGCTGATCGGTTGCCAGCGAGACGGATGCGGTCAACGGCGCACTGCCGGAAGGATTCAGCGCGATAGTCGGATCGACGGTCACCGTAAACAACGGCGGGGCGTCGTCGTCATGCCAGCAAGCCAACATAGCAGCCGACAAACTTAGTATGGTCGCCAGCTTCGCCAGGCGAGACGCGATTCGGGGCATACTCAGTCTCCGTCGCAGCAACCTTCCGATGCACGGATCCGGAGATGCCTCGAAAAAAATATGGTGGGCCCGGTAGGACTTGAACCTACGACCAAGGGATTATGAGTCCCCTGCTCTAACCAACTGAGCTACAGGCCCGCGGGCCGACGATTCTACTGGTGATTTAGCGGGGCTTCCACAAACCCGCGGAGAAAAGGCCCCTCGACGAGGGGCCCCTGATTAGTCTTCGAGCAGGAAGCTGCGCAGTTGCTCCGAGCGGGTCGGGTGACGCAGCTTGCGCAGGGCCTTGGCTTCGATCTGGCGAATGCGTTCGCGGGTCACGTCGAACTGCTTGCCGACTTCCTCCAGCGTGTGGTCGGTATTCATGTCGATACCGAAACGCATGCGCAGCACCTTGGCTTCGCGTGGCGTCAGACCGGCCAGTACGCCGTGGGTAGTCTCGCGCAGGCCTTCACTGGTAGCGGAGTCGACGG
>JABDKV010000061.1 GCA_013002045.1 Gammaproteobacteria bacterium | reverse complement strand
GCCCAGCTCAGCACCGTGTTCTGCCCGAGGCGCCATTCTGCATGCAGACAGCGTTCGAAATGCACGAGATCCTCGCGCTGGCGCATGCCGATTAACTCGGTCACATCGGCCAGTTGCCCCAGGTAGGGCGAAAAATCGGCGATTCGCTGGATACCCGATTCAGACAGGTCGTCAAATCCCACGGCAACTCCAAAACAGTAATGGTTAGCCAATGCCGGCTGCAGGCACCACCGGACACGACCTTATTATCGGCCGATCAGCAACTTACCATAGCTCCATCGGAAAAACCCGGAACTACCCTCTCGCATGCGGGGCCGACCCCAGCGGCTATTCTCTCTAACCGCACCACCGGCGCACCGCCGCACAACCAGAACGAAGCCCCCCTCAGTCGCCCTCCCCGTAGGAGCGGCTTCAGCCGCGATTCTTCAACCCAGCCCACAGGCACACCTATGCCGCACTGCCGCACGATCAGGACAAAGCGCCTGCAACCCGCGCCTCCGCGGCATCGATAGTCGCAGCCAAAGCATCATAGACCGATCGGTCTAGTTATGTGCTATTCTCCATACATGGCAAGCAACGAGGACACACGGGGACGTATCGTCGATACCGCGCGGGCGTTATTTCACCGTAAAGGTTTCAGCGCCATCGGCGTCGCCGAGATTTGCAACGAAGCCGAGGTTACCAAGGGCAGCTTCTATCACTTCTTCGACAGCAAGCACACGTTGCTGGAAGACGTGATCGCCGAGAACACACGTTGCCTGTTGCAAGGCCTGAGGACACTGGATGAGCAGTCAATAACCGGCCGCGAGAAGCTGGTTGCACAGTTACATGGCACAGGTGTCAACGCCAGGCGGCAGAAAAAGTCGGGAGCGGTACTGGGTTGTAATCTGGGAAACATCGCCAACGAACTGGCAGCCTACGACACAGTCGCCAGTCAGTCTGTGAGACGAGCTTTTAATCGCTGGCTTCGAGTGATACGAAAACAGCTGGAACAGGCGATCGCCGATGGCAGTATGCCTGCCGACACCGATATCGAATCGACCGCACTGTCGCTGCTCGCGGTAATTCAGGGTATTTCTACTATAGGACGGACCTTTGACAAGCCTTCCCAGCTTGACTCGATAATCGCCATAACAGAGCAAAAGCTCCTGCCGCAAACAGACGCTGGATAACAGCGCGTTTTTTTACCAGCAATAGACCGATCGGTCTACTATTTAGGAAACAACATGAAACTGAAACTCACGATATTAGCTACAACTCTTATCTCGCCCCTGCCCGTGCTTGCGGAACAACCGGCTATTACAGCGGAATGTGAAACAGCGCTGGCACTAAGCGCCCTTCCCGCACACCTGAGGGACCAGGCCAATTACTACCTGTTAACCGACAAGGGATATGAACTGCAGGGGGAAGCAGACGCGCGCTGGAGTTGCATCGTCGCACGCAATCACATCGACAGCATCATCCCGCAATGCTTTGACGCGCCGGGGCAACAGGCCATTTTGCCAAAGTTCCTCGATGAAGGAGCGCTAATCGCAGCCGGCCAATCCTTTGAAGACATAAGGGCAGCAACTGCCAAACGACTAGCGGATGGCGACTACGATGCCCCGGACAGACCGGGTGTGGTGTACATGATGTCGGCGTTTAATTACATCTACGCGGCACAGGCTGGCCGTGTGATTCATGTGCATCCCCATGTCATGTTCCACGCCCCGGATCTGGCAGCAGCTGATGTCGGCAATACACACCAACAGGGAATGCAGAATCCGGGACTGCCGTTCCTGATTGACCCGGGCCCACACGGATACATGATCTCAATAACCCACGAGGCAGCAGATCGGGCTGATGTGGATGTCGCCTGCAAGGCGCAACTGACGGCTCGTAAAGAGTAGTCTTAATCCAGCCCAATCAGATCAATCGGGGCAGTGATGGCATGCAGCATGAATAACTGCGCCTCACTGCCTGCGGTAGTTGTAATCGAAAATGGTGCGCCACGACTCACCCTGGTTGGCCGTCATCTCAAGCACACGCCTGCTGGTGTCGTCAGACTCTTTTGAAATGGTCATCCGGAACGCTACAGACTGCCCACTGCGTAAAACAACATCAGCCCCCATCACCAGCGGCCATTCGCCGGGTGCTGATTGCAACGGGAACTGACGCGTCTGCCCGGCCGGCCCGACAAACAGTTGCGTCCAACCGCCATTTCGTTCGGCGTTCTCCAGCCACAGCGACTGGGGCTGCTTGCCGTCGAGAGTCCGAACCTCGTACAGCATCGTGCCGGGCACCTGGGCGACAATCCGACTGACTCCAACGCGCTGTCCATCCGTGTCGTAGAGAATCCAATCACCTGCCAGGAAATCCAGCTGCCCCGCTGTCTCGCTGTCAGTCCCTGTAGCGGCTACGGTGCTACAACCGGCCAACCAGATAATCAGAAAACATGCAGGCCAGCGTTGTTTTTTATTCATCTTTCTCTCCTGAGAATAGTCGACGTCGACATCGTCCCAGACTCGGAGTCAGCAGCTTAACGAAGGTTCCCATACAGGCGATTTACAGATTCGACGGATACAATCGCTCGGTTAGCCCATTCGCAGCGATACCTAGATAGCGTCCAGAGGTATCTTCAAATAATGAATACCGTTGTCTTCTGCGGGCGGCAGGTTTCCGGCGCGCATATTCACCTGGATGGACGGCAGAATGAGTCGCGGCATATCCAGACCGGCATCGCGTTTCGTGCGGAACTCAATAAAGTCCGACTCGGTGGTGCCATCATGAACATGCACGTTGTGCTCACGCTGTTCGGCGACTGTGGTCTCCCAGCAGTATTCGTCGCGACCGTCTGGCAGGTAGTCGTGACACATAAACAGGCGCGTTTGCGGCGGCAGCGCAAAGATTTTCTGGATCGATCGGTACAGCGTACGAGCATCACCGCCCGGAAAATCCACTCGTGCAGTGCCGTAATCAGGCATAAACAATGTGTCACCAACGAACGCAGCGTCGCCGATCACATAGGTCATGCAGGCAGGTGTATGGCCCGGGGTATGAATTGCCCGCGCGACCAGATTGCCTATCGTTAACTCGTCGCCATCGGCTAGCAGGCGATCAAACTGAGAGCCATCCCGCCTGAAGTCGTTCTCGACGTTATACAGTTCGCCGAAAACATGCTGGACAGTAGTGATCCGTTCGCCGATCGCGATCTGGCCACCAACCTGGGCCTGTACAAAAGGGGCGGCGGACAAGTGGTCCGCATGCACATGGGTCTCAAGAATCCACTCGACCTTGTAGCTATTGCAGCGTACGAAGTCGACGATTCTCTCGGCTGACTTGGTAGATGTACGCCCACTTTTCGGGTTGAAGTCGAGGACGGAATCGACTATCGCACAGGCGCCGGTCGCCTTGTCGGCGACGACATAGGAAACCGTGTTGGTATCCTCGTCAAAGAACCCTTCCACCAACGGTGTCATTTATGCTCCTTTTCCGGTATCCATACGGCGGCCGCTTACCACTGCGCCGCACCGGCAGGAGCTAATAATAGGAATTCTTCGCGAAAAAACCTAGCGCCGGATTTCTTTCCAGATATCCTTGTAGGCGTCGCCGATTTCTTCGAGCAGCAGCTTGCTGGCCGCAGCAACGTCTTTACCAGCCTCACTCGTGGCGCCGCCCAGTGAGCGCATACGCAGCTCGAGCTTTTCCCACTTGTCTTCGACCGGTTCGAACATGTCGCGGATTTCCTGCTTTGCCAGCTGTAGCTTGACCCGCAGCTCGTCACGTTCCTGGTGCAGCTTCTGCGCCAGCTCTTCCAGTTTGTCTTTGTCTTCAGTCATAACGCCACAATACCACCATGCCCCCACACTAACAGTACGTATTTTCCGAAATAGCGGCGCTTTCCCGGCGCCGGGCTCGCCTGACTGGCAAAGGTGCTGCATGGCGGCCTCGGGGAATTTCCCGGCCAAAATAAGGTGGTTACCCGATTGTTCTTGGTACGCCAACACCCTAACTTTGCAGGGGTCCAATTGTGGGAGATTCCGATGAGCGCGATCACCGTCTATTGCTGCGGCAGCGGCAATACTCGTGAAGACAGTAAGTGGCTCGTACCCACCCTGTGGGCCAGAGACGTCAGGATAAACAACAAACTCATTCTTGATGGGCCTGGCACAACTCACAAGCTTGGTAAAACGAGCCTGGAGAAAGCCAAAAACGGCCACCAGATCAAGCTACGGGAAAGGTCAGGCGCTGGCAAGAAACAGTACGAAATCACGGGCGCGCCGGCGAAGGGAAACACAAGCTACGCCGCGACATGGATTGGGAGCCACCTTAATAAAGAGCAGTGCTTGATTAGTCAGGTCAACCTAATCGGTTTTAGTCGTGGAGGCGCTACTACGATTCAAATAGCCCATATGCTTTCATGGTTTCTGAAGAACAAGGATATAGATCTGAATATCTTCACTTTTGATCCCGTCCCGGGCGGCAGCAATTTTGACAAATCTGGCTTCGGCAAGAAATCAGCCGGTGGTTTCCACTTGCTGTCAACCTGCGTGAGCAACTATCAGACGATTCCAATGCTGAATATCAAGAAATATCTGGTTAAAGTACTCGTAAAGAAGGACAAATCTTTCCCATGTACTATCCCAATGGCTCTATCGAAAAAAACCAACTATAAGATCATTCCTTTACCAGGTCATCACGGTGACGCCTGCCGCGCGACTCCCGGGCCTGGCTTGCAAGCCAACACGTCTACGATCGGGCACTTCCTGGCACAGAAGTTCCTGGAGGAGCACGGCGTTCAGTTCAGCAAGAAGGGCCCGACCGAGAAGGACGCCCTGGAGGCATACGCACGGATTCGGATGCTGTATATGCCCGGTGGAGAACACACAGTCTCTCGCAACCGAGAATTTGTAAGTACTATTCTCAAGAAAAGAATGATGAACCTTCCTGTAAACGTAGACGAGCGGGATTTCTACGTTAATGATCATCACTATGAATTGATGAAAAACGCCAACCTCTGCCAAAGACTGACGGACACTCGTGTTCATAATACGGTGGCACATCTTCCCGCCTACCCACGAACACAAAAAGCCTTGTCTGCCTGGCTTAATGCAAGAACCTGAAGTACCAGTAGCCTGCTAAGCTGCGGAGTCCGGCATCGGCACCACCGCGCCGACTTCAAACCCTGGCAGGGCTAGCGGCATCCAACCGGTAATGTATCTCCGGAGATGTTCATGCGGGCCGTTCTGCTCCCGACTATTCACCTCATCATGCTTGCCGCGATACTGCAATCGCCAGTCTCAGCTGGAAGCAATACGCTGTCTGATCAGCAGTGGGCCGGGGATCTGCGGCAGTTGTCAGCGTCGGTAAAGGAGCTGCATTTCAAACCATTCCATGTGATCTCCGAGGCCGAATTCGATGCCGCGGTCGCCGCTCTCGACGCGCAAATTCCGCAGCTGTCGGACAAGGACATCGTGATTGAAATGGCGAGGATCATGGCGTTGCTGCGTGACGGCCACAGCCGACTGCATATCCCACGGCTGTATCCCGAACTCGCACTGCAAGCCGAACTGGGGCACTCGGGCACAAAACCGCCCCATTTCGACTCGCTGCGGTTCCGACAATCTCCCGTCCGATTCGGTTTGTTTGACGATGGTCTTTTCGTTGTAGCCGCAACGCCGAAGCATCGCAAGCTGATTGGCCGTCAGGTCGTATCCATCGATGACACACCCATTGAGAAAGCGATCGAGGCTACGCGGCACGTCAGTTTCTTCGAGAACGACTGGCGCGCCAAGCTGATGGCGCCCGACCGACTCGCCCTGCCCGAGGTCACAACCAATCTCGAAATCAGCAATAACGCTGACATGGTCGTGGTAACAACGCGTGATGCGGAAGGTCGGATTCAAACCAGTCAGCTACAGACACTGTCGCGATCCGGGCAGGCCTTCGTTAGCGGTATTGATATCTCGCCGTTATGGCTCAGGAAAACCAGCCACTACCGCTGGTACGAGGTGCTTCCGGATCGTGACGCCATCTACGTACAAATAAATGAGTTCGAGGAGAATCCGGTCACACCTTATGGCGATTTTGTAGCTGAGACTATCGCGGCTGCACGCGACGCCAGTGTATCGCGTTACGTCATCGACCTGCGCCACAACTATGGCGGCATTGGGGCCTGGGTTACGCCGTTTGTAACGGGCCTGATCAATAGCGAGTTCAATGAGCACGGTCGCCTGTACATACTGACTGGCAGGACGACATTTTCAGCAGCACAATTTATGCTGCATCGATTCGAGGAATACAGTCACGCCCTCTTCGTTGGCGAGCCCAGCGGTGCGAAGCCGAGCCACTTTGGCGATGCCCGCCGCATCACCCTCGACAACAGCGGACTCACTCTACGCATTTCGACCATTTACTGGCACAGTTGGCTGGCCAACGACTTTCGCGACGCTATCAGGCCACACATCACAGCACCGCTGACTTCGTCCGCTGTTTTCGATGGGTACGACCCCGTACTCGAAGCTGCCCTGGGCTATTTTTCACCACCGGGTCTCGCCGCCCGAATGGATGAGCAGTTTCGGCAGCAGAAGAACCAGAACGCACTGCTTCTCTACCAGCGCTACATGACGGATGCACGCTTTGGAAATCACAAAGAAGCAGTACCGGGGCTAATCAGCATGGCTAACAAGCTGGCCGAAGACGGATTCATTCGCCCCGCCTACTTCGTCCATTTTATCGTTAATAGCTCGTTCCCCGGCGATCCGCAGATCGAATCAGACCTGGCCAGACTCAAGGCACTAATGGAATGAGGCCATCACTACCCGGCTGAATCGCAGCATTCCATTTTGCGATATAGTCTGTTGCTGACACCATTAAAACTCCTTGGGGGATTCGAAATGCTGCGTATAAGTCCGGTCATCCTGCTCATCGCTTCAGTTTTCCTGACGGCTTGTGACACGCCTGACACCGGGGGCGAAGCGTCCGCGACCGCACCTGGCTCCACCGAGCCCGCAGCGGCGGCGGCCACCAGCAACGGAGCTGAACTGGACGAGCGTATGGTCGATGCGGTCAAGTCGCGCAAGTCGGTGCTGACCGTTCTCAAGGACAACTTTGTGCCGCTGGCGTTGATGGCGATGGGTCGTATCGACTACGACGCAGAAGCTGCGCAAACCTATGCCGACCGCCTGCCGGTGATGATTGGCATGATGAAAGAGCGCTTCGCAACCGACACGCGTGGCTCGGGGGTCGAGACCGAGGCGCTGGATGCTGTCTGGGAAGACATGGCGGCATTTGAAGGCAAGGTTGATGACGCATTGGCAGCTGCAGAGCATCTTGCCGCGGTCGCCAGTGACGAAACCCAGTTTAATGATGCGGTGATGGAATTGCGTGACCGCTGTGGCTCCTGTCACGACGACTTCCGCGTCGACAACGACTAAAGTTGGTTAGCCGGGTTGATTAGCGGCTCATAACCCTGGCTCCCGAGCCAGGTCGGCACTAAGCGCGCAACAACATGACTAAACAGCAGCAGCGTCTCGTCTGGGATCTGCCTTTGCGGATCTTCCACTGGCTACTGGTGGTGTCCGTGATCGCATCGTTTACGACCGGCAAGATCGGCAGTTCTGTGCGCGAATATCACATGTTGCTCGGCTACTGGATGCTGGGACTATTGATATTTCGCCTGGTGTGGGGCGTCGTCGGCACTCGTCACTCAAGGTTTGCCAGTTTCATCCCCACGCCCGCGAGTAGCTGGCGTTACGCACGCAACGTGCTGAAGGGTGAGGCGCCCGCCAGCATCGGGCACAACCCGCTTGGCAGTCTGATGGTGTTCCTGATGCTGGCGTTGCTGATTACCCAGGTCGTCAGCGGTCTGTTTGTCGATGATGACATCTTCTTCGCCGGCCCCTTCGCGCATGCCGTCAGGAGCAGCACCAGTAAGTTCTTCGAAGGCCTGCACCACGATGTCGTCAACTGGATTGTCGTGCTGGCAATACTGCACATTGCGGCAGCGCTCTATCACACATTCAGGATGAAAGAACCGCTGATTCGCGCGATGTTTACCGGTCGCAAGAGCGCCGACGTTGTACCGCACGACCAGGCGATCACTACGTCTGCAGTCATACGTGCATTGGTGGTTGCCGCTGTGACCGCCGCGTTTGTGTACTGGCTGGTCGTTATAGCGCCGCCACCTTTGCCCGGTGTGATGTAAATGCGGTCGTCGCTCGCCCGCGGCAGGCTATCTCAACTACTAACCCTAAGTTGTTTACTGCTGTCCTCAGCTTGCGGTGGAGACAGCGACGGCTCGGTGCCTCCCGCACCGCCACCCGCGGTTGAGTGCAACTCCACAAGCTTTCTTCTCGACGGCACTTGCCAGACATTTGCCCAGCGCGAGGATGCACGCGCCACCACACCTTTTGTCGACAATGGCGACCCGGTCACGTTAGAAGTTGTCCTGTTTAAACCTCTCAATGGCAGTCGTTTTCCGCTACTCGTTGTCAACCATGGGTCGACCGGCTTTGGCAACGACCCCGCGCTGTTCGATGACACTTACACCAATAAGTCTATTACCCGGTTTTTTGTCGAGCGCGGCTGGATGGTCGCTTTTCCACAGAGGCGTGGGCGTGGCCAGTCCGATGGTTTGTACGATGAGGGGTTTTTGCCCGATCGCAGCGCTTACACCTGCGAAACCGCTGTCACTCTGGCGGGTGCGGCGCGCGCGCTCGACGATATCGATGCTGCCACCGACTGGCTGTTGCTACGTGAGGACGTCGATACAACACGGGTGCTGCTGTCGGGGACGTCACGAGGTGGGATACTGACGATTGCGGCCCTGGCACGACGGCCCGAGGTGTTTGTCGGGGGAATCAACTTTGTAGGCGGCTGGCTCGGTGAAGGATGCAGCACCGCGACCGAGGTCAACCAGACCCTGCTTGTGGATGGCGCCGCATTCGGTGGCACTTCGTTGTGGTTATACGGAAACGATGATTCGTTTTACAGCATCCAGCACAGCCAGGATAACTTCAACGCCTTCACAGGCGCGGGCGGCATGGGCCAGTTCGTGGTCTTCACCCGTGCACCCGGGCTTAACGGCCATTTCATCATAAATGACAGCGATCTGTGGGGAGCCACGGTATCCGCGTACCTCACCGAAGCAGGCCTCCCGTAGGAGCGGCTTCAGCCGCGATCCCTCGCGCAGCGATCCGTAGGAGGGGCTTCAGCCCCGATTCTTTTTTACGACGAAGGTGGTGGTTCATAGTGAGAAAGTAAAGAGGTCGGGACTGAAGTCCCTCCTACGGCGGCTGCGCCGCCATCGCGGCTGAAGCCGCTCCTACGGGAGAAGAATCGCGGCTGAAGTCGCTCCTACGGGGGATTGCGGCTGATGGTTCTGCGGTGTGTGGGGTTATTCGGCGGCGGCGGGGACATCCACTGAGAGGATGATGTCGGTCGACTGATCGAACAGCGTTCCCGTATCGTTGGTCATCGCGAACATCTCGATAACACCGCCTGGCATTACCGCGGCACTCGACGTCATACACTCTTCAGTTTTCTTGTTGGTGCTGTAACACAGTAGATAGAACGAGCCAGCCTCGTTGAAGGGCCACAGATCGATCTCGACCAACTCCGGTTCGGTGTCCATTTTCTCCGCTAACGGCATCAAAGAGCGTTTCGCCAGTTCGTCATAGCCCGTTTCCATTCCCTCGTGCCACTTGACTGAAATCATGCTCTCGCCGGTTTTGTGCATCAGGGACAGGTCTACGTCTTCGCTTGCCGACTGCACACGGAGCCACTCGGCATTCGCGGCAAACAGCACGTAGCTACGGGACTTTCCTGCTACGTAGGTTTCTTGCGGCAGCCCTTCACTCTCGCTGGTTGCCAGCAGCTGCTTTAAAACACACACGGTTTGTGTGTGCTTCTTCAGGCAGCGGTTCAGGTCGAGTAAGGTCTTGGCGTCGTCGAGGACGCCGGCCTGCGCTACACCGGCAAGGAGAAACAGGACGATTGAAAAAATAAGCGTTTTCATAAAAGTGTCTGGTCCGGGAGTGGCAAGATGCCAGAGTCTAGCTGGTTCCATACGCCCCACAAAATCAGGGAAAACCCTCAGTCCATTGGCCTGGCGCGGCTGCTCGCGGGTAGCGCAGCGTAGGAGCGGCTTCAGCCGCGATGGATCGCGCAGCGATCCGTAGGAGGGGCTTCAGCCCCGATTCTTTTTTACATCGAAGGTGGCGGTTCATAGTGAGAAAGAAAGAGTCGGGACTGAAGTCCCTCCTACGGCGGCTGCGCCGCCATCGCGGCTGAAGCCGCTCCTACGGGGGAAGGAATCGCGGCTGGAGGCGCTCCTGCGGGGAAAGAACTACGGGGGTGGCGGGAGGTCGTGGTATAGCTGGGCCAGTTCGGTGGTGTAACGGTCGGCATCGTCGCCTGCGAGGTGCGACCATTCTGGCAACCAGCCGCCCTGCAAGCCCGGGTGATCGGCAAAGTGAATACCGTGGGCGCCTGTTCGTTCAATCAACTGATCCCAGGCTTCGGCGCGTGGCTGGAATACCGCTTCGGTCTCGGCGAATGGGCCTTCGGATGGCGGACGCACGAAGACCACGCGCACACCACGTGCATGTAACTTCTCGACTGCCGCCACAGCCAACTCTAATTGTTCTGCCCGGTTCTTTGTCTGTTGTTGCAACACCGGCGGGGGCAGCTTGTCCAGTGGGCGAAAGTTTTGTGACCAGATCTCCTTGACCAGCGCCAGGTACTCGGGATCGGTCTCTACTTTTTTCCACAACCGGCCGTTGCGATCACTGTCGAAGTTAGCCAGCTTGCGTACATCCTTGCGGACGGGAACACCATCGCGCGTCGGCCACGGCTGGCGTTCCAGCACGGTAAAAAGCGCAAAGTCAGGCTGATAAAAGCCAAGCAAAGGCTCAAATATCATCGAAACCTGCTGACCTATGCGTTGGCTGGGTGCCTCATCCAGGTAATGATCAAACACGTCACCGCGATAGGCGAAGCCGTTGAAAAACAGGATAGGCGTGACACCAACGACCAAAGTCCCGGTCAGATCGGGATCGTCAGCCAGTTGTTGCAACGCCTTCATTGGACTGGTTCCCTCGAGCGACAGCTGTATTGGGCGTTCACCGGTAACACGCTCCCAGGCACTGAGCTGGGTATCGAAGAACATGCGAGACGAACCGATGATCACGGTCTTGTCGCCTTCGCCGTTGTCGATCCGCCGACGCTCGATCGCCCACAATCCGTCGCTGTTCTTGTACGAAGGCGTAGCGCCGAAGTTGCGCCACTGCAACTCCCAGGCTGCCGTCGCTACCAACGTCACGACCAAGGCAACTATTGCAGCGATGCCCAGCGCACACTCTGGCAATGGCCGCCCGGTAACGGGGATTTCAGAACTGGAAGTAAATGAAGGCATCGCTTCCTCCCTGCGTCATCAGGATGGCAGTCAGCATGCCACCCCAGAACAAGCCAGCGAGCCATACCGGAACACGCGCCACCACTTCATCGAGGCGACGATTGCGCATATACCAATGGACGGCGAGCATGGTGCTCATTGTGACCGTAACCGACAGCACGAGATAAAAACTCAGCACCTTCTTGCCGTCGGTGACGAAGCTCAGCATGGTGACGGTCATACGCCAGGCCGTATCGAAATCGGTCGCGCGGAAATACACCCAGGTCAGGTTAACGAGGAAGAATGTGACCAGTGCCAGTAAAACCTGCGCACTCCGGGTTTTCCATACCGAATAATGGCCCAACCTCGCGCGTAGCCAGCGTTCCGCCGCGAGATAGATGCCATGCAGGCCACCCCAGACGACGAAGGTCCAGCTGGCGCCGTGCCACAACCCGCCGATCAGCATCGTTAGCATCAGGTTAATGTAAGTACGGAGATTACCTTTGCGATTACCACCAAGCGGGATGTACAGGTAGTCGCGCAGCCATGTCGACAACGAAATATGCCAGCGCCGCCAGAAATCCGAAAAACCGATTGCGGCATAGGGAAACCGGAAGTTGTCCGGTAGTCCGAAGCCAAGACATAGCGCAATGCCAATCGCTGTCGTCGAATAACCGGCAAAATCGGAAAATATTTGGCCGGAAAACGCCAGTGTTCCAAGCCATGCATCAATAGGATGAAGCATCTCACCCGCACCGAAGACCTTGTCGGCAACCGGTGCCAGCAGGCCATCGGCAACCACGATTTTCTGAAACAGGCCCAGCGTCATTAACGCCAGACCCCAGGTTAACTGCTGGCGAGTTGCTACTCGCGGTATCGCGAACTGCGGCAACAGGTGAGTTGGCCGCACAATCGGTCCTGCCACCAGCTGTGGAAAGAAAGTGACGAACAGAGAAAAATCCAGCAGCGATTTAGACGCTTCAGCCCGCCGAAAATACACATTCAGCGAGTAGGCCATGGTCTGGAAAGTGTAAAAAGAAATGCCGACCGGGAGAATAATGTTCCATTCAGGTGGCTGGTAATCGATCCCCACAGTCGCCGCAAGCGCCTGGAAGTTGCTGAGCAGGAATTCGCCATACTTGAAGTAACCAAGTAACCCGAGATTTACAGCGATACTGGTCGCCAGCAACAGCCGTCGCCTTCCTGTTCGGGTTTCCACGTCCAGCCATTTCGCAACGTTCCAGTCGACCAGCGTCGATATCCAGATAAGAATTACGAACGGCGGATTCCACGCAGCGTAGAAAAGGTAACTGGCTACGAGCAGATTGAGCTTGCGTACCGTCCACGAAAACGGCGCATGGTGCAGCGCCAGTACGACCGCAAAAAACACAACGAAGGTGAGTGAATTGAACAGCAAGACCGGGCTCCAGGACACGGTGCCTGCTGCGCACCGGTAAGCAATACTTGTATCGCGGCTGGCTCTACCGCGAAAACACTGCCTGAGCGTAGCAGACGCTTACCCGTCTATCCTGTTGCGGCGCATATAAAGACGGGGTCGGACCCATATAAAGACGGGGTCGGACATAAAGACGGGGTCGGACCAGTTCTCACCCTTCCTAAATAAGGACTGACTAGCACAAACCCTCGGCGCTGGCGCCAACAACCACCCTTAGATCTCGATTTGCACCCGAAAAATGCGTTTTAAGTAATCACGCAGCCATGATTTTTTGTTGGATCTCGCCTACGTGTCGAAGCCGGAAAAAGAAAGGCCCGAGCATTGTCGGGCCTTTCCTAAAACTAAACGGCCGACGATCTGGTTAGTTGCGTCGGCGCCTACCGACAAACCCCAATACACCCAGTGCACCGGCTAACAGCGGAAACGCTGCCGGCACGGGGACGGGATTGACCTGGACGGCCTCAATCGACTCGGTGATTTCACCCGAACTGAAGTCTTCAACAGATGAGCAAACCTGAGAGCCGTCGCACAGAGCCGCGGGCCCAGGTCCAACGTAATAGGCAATGAGCCCATTGTCGACGCCGATTCCTTCAGCCGCTCCGCTGGCGTCATCGCCGATGAATGCGCTACCAACCGTCCAGACAAATCCGAACAGGTCGCTCAGGCCGACAGTAAATCCGCCAACCAGACTGTTGCCCGAGAACGTCAGTGTGAACGCGGTTAGTTCGGCTCCGGGACCCCTGGACTCATCGCCAAAGAAAACGATCTGGCCGTCGCTATCCAGGTCTTCGCCCGTGAAACTCCCAGTGACGGTCGCCCCCTCATCGAAGCCGCCCTGTGAAAACGTGTAGGTCGTCGCAGCCAGTACCGGAGATGCCGCAAACAGTCCCAGAACTGCTGCCAACAAAATATTATTGAATTTCAGCATGGTCATTGTTTCTTCCTCGTTTGTGACGCGTGCTTACTACCTATTCTAGCCGAATTGTCACAGACTGCAGAGTTACCGATGCCGTGGGTGTAAGCGCATGATTTATATGGCGGCGCAGCCGTCGTGGGGGCGGCTTCGGTCGCGAATTTTTATCACCATGCAGATCCGATCGCGGCTGAAGCCGCTCCTACGGTTTTTCGCAATCGACACCCTTCATCAGCATGCGATAAATATTGGTCGCGCCGGCGCGATCCGAATTGAAATAGATATATCGACCGTCGTGGCTCCAGAACGCGTAGCTATCTTTCCAGTCTCCATGGGTCAGGCGCCTCGGCGGTTCGCCACCGGGCGGCAACACGTACAGGTTGAGCCTGCCCGGCTTGCCGTCGTTATCAGAGCTGAAAACGATATGTTGCCCATCGGGCGCCCAGGCTGGATAGCTCTCTTCGTAAAGACCGTTTGTCAATCGCGTCCGTTGACCTGAATCCAGTTCATAGACGATCAGGTCGAAGATATACCCGCCCCCCTCGCGCTTCCCCTGTTGACGGTGATAAAGAATCCGTTTGCCATCAGGCGAGAACTGAGCGTGGGCGTCATAGCCGGGTTCCTCGCTAAGCCGGACTAAACTGCCATCCGATTTGTCGTACAGGTGAATATCCGATTGCCCACCTACGCGATAGGAATTGAACACGATGTACCGTCCATCAGGCGAATAACCTGGCAGCCAGTCCCATTCGTCGTGTGAAGCCACCACGCGGAGAGCGCCGGTCGCGCGTTCATATTCGAAAATGTCCGTCTTGCCGTTGCCAGTATCCTGCGCTGTGACAATGAACCGGTTGTCGCGAGAATAAGGGCCCGAGTTCTGCAGTTTTTCGGAGAGGTCCGTCTTCGCCCCGGTTGCAAGGTCCAGTTCGAATACCTGGTAGGTCGAATCGGCATCCGTCGCTCCCTTCAGCCTGGCTGCCATCGATAGCAACCTGCCATCGGCCGAAGCGCCCTGCACCTGGTATTCGTCGTGGGCGGCTGTGGTGATCTGCTCGATGATGCAGCCGCCGGGATCGGTCAAGCGGGTGAAATCTGGCGGTGCCGACGGCAACGCAGTTTCCTCGGGGCGCGGTTCCATGGTTGCACATGAAGTAAGCACCGAAAGCACTAGCAGGCTTTTCAGGCAGTGCGCCGGCGTCGCGGTCAGTCTATTCATTTTCAGCCATCCTTGATCGGACCTATTGTTTAGCTTAATGCGGCGTGGACGCGTTCGCATCTTCTACGCTTGCGCGGATCGCGGCTGAAGCCGCTCCTACGGGGGAGGGTCGGGACTGAAGTCCCTCCTACGGATCGCTGTGCGATCCCGATTGTGGGACGTCGCAGGAGCGACTTCAGTCGCGTTTCTTTATCAAGTCGCGAGGCCGATCGCGGCTGAAGCCGCTCCTACGGGGGAGGGATCAGGCGCGGTCTTTTTTGTGCTTTTTCGCTGCCTTGTATTGCATCAGCTCGTCGCGCGAGATGAGATTGTCGCCATCGGTGTCCATCTTGTCGATCTTGTAGGCTTTTTTCTCACCCAGTTCAGCAGCCGACAGGTAACCGTCGCCATCAGCATCGACCTTGTCGAACCATGCGTTGTAATCACCCGCAACTGCAGAGGAGAAAAAGACGGCCAGTATCAGGGCCAGAACTATCCGGGAATTCATCATAAGTACCTCTCGTCCATTCAACTTACGGCGCCACTTGCACCGGCGAGTTCATAGCCTGCCACAGCTACATGGCGCTGCGATCACTGTTGCCAACCACTCATCGCAGGAATCTTTCAGTTCATCGAAACCGCGCCAAAAAGCCACCGGATTCGTTGGCCCGACACCGAATGCTTGTGTAGTCTTGGCACGGAAATAAACCACAACAGCCACCGGGAATTCTTACTCTTTGCCAGCCATAGTCCGAAACCTGATTGTCGATCGCCGTCGCCTGTACTGGACGCTGAACATTGCCGGCTGGGGCGGCTATGTACTGGCGGCCTACCTCGGCGCACTGGCACACGAGAAGCCTGACTCCTACCTAGCGGTTATTGGCACCACCGCAATCATAGGCTTCCTGCTGACCTTCCCGATGCGAGCGGCCTTCCACCGCTTATGGAACCTGTCGCCCCTGCAAATCATGATTGGCGCGTTGCTGATCTGCTACGTGCTGGCACTGGGCTGGGCCTGTGTTGAAAATCTGATGTACTGGGATTGGGTGAAAAGAGGCTGGCGACCCAGTCACTGGCATACCTATTTCGCCGGTGTCATGGGATCGTTCTATATCCTGATGTGCTGGAGCGGTTTGTACTTCGGCATCAAGTATTACCAGCAATTGCAGCAGCAGACCGAGCAAACACTGAAGGCGACGGCAGCTGCCCACCAGGCGCAGCTGAAAATGTTGCGTTACCAGCTCAACCCGCATTTCCTGTTCAACACGCTTAATGCGATTTCAACGCTGATTCTCGACCGCCAAAACGAAACCGCCAACCTGGCAGTAACCCGACTCAGTGACTTCCTGCGCTATTCGCTCGACAACGATCCGATGAAGCGCGTCACGCTACGCAGTGAACTCGAGGCGCTCGATTTATACCTTGAAATTGAGAAGGTTCGTTTTGGTGATCGCCTGCTGCTAAAGCGCGAGGTGGAAGCAGCGGCACTCGATGCCCTGGTACCCAGCCTGATTCTGCAACCGCTGATCGAGAATGCAATCAAGTACGCCGTCTCGCCGCGCGAAGAAGGCGGCAGCATTCGTATCTCTGCGAAGGTCCATCGCGACAGCCTGCTCCTGACCATCGCCGATGACGGACCCGGACTCAAAAACGGCGGCGCCCCGTCGGGCAAATCGTCTGGTGTTGGACTCGCAAATACTCGCGAGCGTCTGAAACAACTCTACGGAGACAACCAGGCATTCACGCTGGCCCCCAACGATCCGAGCGGATTGGTGATCACGATCAACATCCCACTCGAGAAAGCAGGATCACTGCATGGGTGACTTACTGCGAGCTTTGATTGTTGATGACGAAGAGCTGGCTCGCCGCGGTCTGGAAATCCGGCTCGAACCGATGGACGACATCGAGGTATGTGGTCATTGTCGCAACGGTCGCGAAGCCATCGCCGAAGTGCGCTCACTCAAACCCGACATCGTTTTCCTCGACATCCAGATGCCAGGCATGGACGGTTTTGAAACCCTGCAGGGATTCGCGGGCCCCGACATGCCCGCTGTTATTTTTGTAACCGCCTATGCGCAACATGCCATCCAGGCTTTCGAAGCCAACGCACTGGATTACCTGCTCAAGCCCATCGACGACAAACGTCTGGCACAAGCGATCGAGCGAGTGCGGGCGCATCGCGCCACCGTTGCAGCCGCAGAGCATCGCGACCGGCTGTTGAAGCTGATTTGCGATATCACCGGCGAAGAAATCACCCTGGACGCGGCGTTACAGGGACTGGACCAGTCCCCGCAACCCGCATTGCGCCGACTTGCGATAAAAGAAGGCCAGACCACGGTCTGTGTCGATCTCGACAACATCGACTGGATTGAATCAGCCGGTGACTACCTGTGCATTCATGCTGCCGGCAAGACCCATGTCCTGCGTGGCACAATGAAGAAGATGGAATCCATTCTGGATACGGGCCGGTTCGCGCGGGTGCATCGCTCTTCGATCGTCAATCTCGAACGGGTCAGCTCCTATCGTCCTCACACGAATGGCGAATATTTTCTAACCATGACCTGCGGCAAAGAAATTAAAGTCAGTCGCAGCCATCGCGACGAGATAAAGCGAATTGCATCCACCACCTAGCAGATCTGCCAGGCGGGCAGGCGCGCCGCAAGTTGCAGTGCCACGGTGATTGTTTTCCAGGTGCGGGCAGACGAGTCGCCTGGCCACAAGGGGAGTACAGATGATTTCTTTAAAGGTTAACGGCGAGAAAGTCCGGTTCGACGGCGATGAGGACACCCCGTTGCTATGGGTGTTACGCGATCATCTTGGCCTGACCGGGACTAAGTTTGGGTGCGGTATTGGCCAGTGCGGTGCCTGCACAGTGCACTTCAATGGGCGTGCGCAACGATCGTGCATGTTGCCCGTTGCAGCGGCTAAAGACGCGACCGTCACCACCATCGAAGCCCTCTCCGCTGGCGATCATCAACTACACCCGGTGCAGCAGGCCTGGCTCGACATTGATGTGCCGCAGTGCGGGTATTGCCAGGCGGGACAGATCATGGCAACTGCCGATTTCCTGAAAAGAAATCCTGATCCCAGCGACGAAGACATAGACCGTGATCTCAGCAACCTTTGCCGGTGTGGCACGTATGTACGCATTCGTGAAGCTGTCCATCATGCTGCGCGCCTGGCGCGCAAGGAGAGCAACGATGACTAGAACCCTATTGCAGCTCTCACGTCGACAATTCCTGGTTGGCGGCGCCACCATGGCTGGCGGTTTTGTTGTTGGACTCCCACTTGGGCTCGGCGCTGACCCAACGGTCGGCAACGGCGGCACAATCGGCTTTTTCGTGGAAATACTAGGCAACGGCAAAGTCGTAATAGGCAGTAATCAGCCCGAAATCGGACAAGGGGTACGCACCGCTCTGCCAATGCTGGTAGCGGAGGAACTCGATGTAGCCTGGGAAGATGTCTCGGTTCGACCCATGCCACTTGGGATCGTCAAGACGGCCGACGGTTATACCTGGAAGTACGGGGGCCAGGGTGTCGGTGGCAGCACCGGGCTTACCAACAACTGGACCTATATGCGCGAAGTAGGTGCGATGGCACGACATCAGCTGCTTCGCGCGGCGGCTGAGAAATTCAAGGTATCCCTTGATGACTGCAGCACCAGTCGCGGCCATGTTTTCTGCCAATCGCATAAGCGCGCAATCCCCTACGCCGAGCTGGCAGGAGCGGCGGCCGCTCTCGACATGCCCGATGAGGCACCACCGCTTAAAGCCATCGCAGATTACCGCATCGTCGGCAAGAAACAGAAAACCGTAGATGCGCGCGATATCGTCACCGGCAAAGCAACTTACGGCATCGATACGCAGGTCGAAGGAATGCGTTACGCCGTCATCGCCCGGTGTCCGATCCTGAATGGGCGGGTCCGCTCGTTCGATGATGCAGACGCGCGCAAGGTCAACGGCGTACTGGATGTTTTTAAGATTGACGGACCGATGCCTGGCGAACCTTACATTATCCTCGCCAGCGGAGTTGCTGTAGTCGCTGACTCTACCTGGTCTGCGATCAAGGGCCGCAGGGCACTAAAAATCGAATGGGAGCCGGGCCCCAATGCTGACGACAGCAGCACCCGGTTTTGGCAGGAGAACGAAGCCGCTCTCGAAACCAATGGTCAGGTCGTTACCGACGATGGCGAGTTCGACAATGCCATGGCGAGTGCGGACAAGATTATTACGCATCGTTACCGTGTGCCGTTCGTCTCTCACGCGCCGCTCGAGCCGCAAAATTGTTTCGCTCATGTGACTGAAAACCACTGCCGCATCATTGCGCCAACGCAAATGCCCAGTGGGGCATCGCGCGCGGCCAACGCCGTGACCGGAATCCCGCGCGAGAATATCGAAGTGGAATTCACACGGGTCGGTGGTGGTTTCGGCCGCAGACTTAGTAATGACTATGTGGCCGAGGCCGCATTGATCTCAAAACAAACGGGTTGGCCCATCAAGCTGCAGTGGACACGTGAGGACGACATGCAACACGACTTCTACCGGCCCGGAGGCTTGCACGAGTTACGCGCCGGTGTCGATGCCGACGGCAATGTGACCGCGTGGACGCAGCGCCTGGCCAGTGCCAGCAAGCATTACCGTCGGCCAAATAAACCCGACGACGGGCTTTGGGAACCGGAGCTTTATCCCGATGATTTTCCCCGTCGCATTGTCGAAAACTTCCGCCTGGAATACTTCCATAACGCAATCGGCTTGCCGCGAGGATCATGGCGGGCACCGGCACATACCGCTAATGCTTTTGTCATCCAGAGTTTCATCGATGAGATCGCTCATGAGACGGGACAGGATCCGTTGCAGCTGCGATTGGCAATGTTTGGCGAGGAACGAGAATTGCCTTACGACGGTCATGGCGGTCCGACCTTCAATCCCGGACGCCTGACGCGACTGACGAAGTTCGTGGCTAAAGAGATTAATTACGATCGCAAGCGACCAGCAGGCACCGGTGTTGGCATTGCCGCGCACTTCACTTTTGGCGGCTATGCTGCGCATGCAATAGAAGTCACGGTCGATAAAAACGGCGAACTCAGGATTGACCGCATCGTGGCGGCCATCGATTGCGGCTTCGCCGTGCACCCGCAAGCCGTTCAAGCGCAGTTGCAAGGCGGTACCATCGATGGCCTCAGTACCGCACTTGGGCTTGAGATTACGGTGACTGACGGGCGCGTCGATCAGAGCAATTTCCACGACTACCCACTGATGCGAATTGCTGACGTGCCGGTGGAATTCGAAACACACATACTGCCCTACGACGACATACCAACCGGCGTAGGCGAGATGGGCATCCCGTCAGCGGCACCGGCGCTGACCAATGCGATTTTCGCCGCCACTGGCCGACGAATCCGCGACCTCCCACTGGGTGCCCAACTAAAATCAATGTAAGCGCTGCGATTTCCCTTACACCAATGTCGAGCATTGTCTCACCATGGCCCGCGGCAAAGAGTTAAAGTCTCGGTCATCGCGATGGGATCAGGAGAGTCGCGTCCGCTACAAAGGAGCTTCCACATGGGCAAACTCATTCTTGCATTGGCCGTTGCCTATGTGGGACTGGTCTCGCTTTCGATTCTCGTGGCCGGGGCGCTGAC
>JABDKV010000225.1 GCA_013002045.1 Gammaproteobacteria bacterium | reverse complement strand
CGAATTAGCACCTGGTGGGCAGCGGTCTCAATGCTGTGTACAGAGGACGCAAACGCGTCGAGACTGCGTTGCGCGGATTCTATGGCAGCAGCGGTGTCACCTTTCAGTTGGTAGATCCGGGCGCTTGCGAGGTTGTTGAGGTAGGCAAGGTCATCGCGGCCGAAACGGTCCACCAGTTCGACAACAAGGGCTGCCGTCTTCTCAGCTGCCGCCACATCGCCTTGTTCGAGGTAGTAACCAAGATAACCGACATGAATAAGCTCGTTGAGTGGCGGCTCGAGCTTGGCAGCGTTGGCTTCGAGGCGTTCAAAATAGACATCGCCCATGTCCGCGGCATAGTAATGCGCCGCATGATCCGAGACTGTAGTCATTAGCAAATTGACGGCGCCACGGAAGGCCTGGTCAGATCGGTAGAGCTCATCCAGACGCTGCCCAAGCTCCTCCAGCATCCCGCGTTGGGCGAAATATTCGATCTCAGCTGCGATGACGGCCGATTCCTGTCGTGGCGCCGCGACAATCGCGCGGGCCTCGGCTATTCGCGATTTCGCCTGGTCGTAGTTGCCCTCACGTAGCTCTATGCGCGCCATTTGCAGCAATGGATCAACGCGTCCGGTAGCCAGCAGGACTGCGCGCTCGGTATACGAACGCGCCGCCGACAGGTCGCCATTACCGAGGTGTATCCGGCCAAGACTCAGCAAGGGCGAGTAATCGTCGGGACGCCGCCGGGAATAGGTATTAAGCGTGGCAATGGCGGCTTCTTCGTCTCCCTGCACCCGTTGCAGGCTTGCGATCTGGCTGACGACCCAATCAAGGGAGTTATCCAGTTCGTAGATCTGTTGAAATGTGGCCAGCGCTCTGTCGATATCGTTGGCGTGGTAGATGTACGAGTAGGCCAGACGCGACAGGGCATGAATATCGCCCGGGTAGAGTTCTGCATGCATTTCGTAGACCGACAGCATCTTGGCGACATCGCCTCGGGTGTAGTAGGTGAGCGCCTTCACCAGGAAAGTCTCGTCCGGCAGCAGTCGGTAATTGTGCTGTGTAGCCAGGGCCAGCGCCTCCCTGGCAGCTTCGGTCTGGCCGTTGTTCGCAGCCAGCACGGCACGATGAACAGCGGCCGCTGCAAACGACGGATCAATCTCGGCGACCTCTCCGAGAACATCGATGGCGCCGAGAGAATCATTCTCGATGGCGCTAAGGACCACGGCGTCGACATAGCGTTCAATGGCGGCGTTGGAGGTCGAGAAGTGTTCTGCTACGGGCAAGTCCGTCCCGAGTGTGTCGCCTCCTGAGTAGATATCGAGATAGCGTCGAATTTCGCTACTCAGCCGGTCAACGACATCCCCCGGGTCTGCGCCGAAAATGTCGAATCGTTTAGGCGCTGCGCCACTATCAGTACGGTAAAGAAAGGCCTCAAGGCGCAGGCCGCCCCTTAAACCCGACGAAAAGTTCCCGGTAAGCATGTAGGCCAGGTTGTTCTTGCTGGCGATATTGCGCATCAGCGGCACCGGTACATCCAGCGCGTCGCCATAGCCGGCACGCTGCAGATCCAGTAACCGGTTTTGTTCGTAGCCGTCGAGGGGCGACCAGGCCGCAATGTAGGGGTTTTGCTGCAGATCCCGGCTCAGGGCGATAGGGATCCCGTAGCGTAGCCAGTTTAGTGTGCGACCATCGTTGCTGAAACTGAATAATGCAATGGATTCGCGATATTGCGGCTTCGGTACGACACGGGTAACCGTTGCGCCCTGTTCGTCGGTGGCAGTAACCGTGGTCGTAGTTGCCCCCAGTTCTTCGCCACCGAACAATGCGAACAGGACACCGGCAGCAATGATGATGTTGATCGGGATCAGGACTTTCTCGGTTGGTGCCCAGGTGTCTTTGCCCGGGGTGCCATGAAACCATGCGATTAAAGCGACGGTCGGCAGCATCGTTAGCAGGCTGACCAGGACAAAATCAGTCAATGCCGGCGACAGCAGGTAGCGCTCGGTCAGGAAGCTGATGAACTCGACGATGACCCAGGCAGCGCCGAGATAGAGTCCGAGAATTTGCGGTACGCGCCGCTTCAGTAAGCCGGTAAGCATAATAATCAGACGTTGCGGTCGCGCTGCGGTTCCCTGTCGGCCAGTTGCCTAATCAAATGACCAATATAGCAAAAGCCGCGATCCCGGTTGCACTGCAGCGTTAGGCATTGGTCCGGCTGCCTGCTTTGGCATACCCTGAAAACCCCGATCAACTACGACGAGGCCAACGTGGCTGAAACGATCCTGTTCCTCTCGCCTGGTTACCCCGCCGAGATGGCTGACTTCACGCGCGGCCTGGCACAGTGCGGCGTGCGCGTCGTTGGTCTGGGCGAGCACCCGGTTGGAGCCATGCCAGCGATCGTGCGTCACAGTCTTGCTGACTATCTGCAGGTGCCGTTGTTCGATGGCGCTGAGGTATTGCGTCAGGTGCAACGCTACGCAGCACGGCAACGCATCGACCGCGTCGAATGCCTGTGGGAGCCTTTCATGACACTGGCTGCAACCTTGCGCGAAGAACTCGGCGTAGCGGGTATGAGTGTGGCCCAGACCGAGCTATTTCGCGACAAGGAAAAAATGAAACAGGCGTTGGACAAGGCGGGGGTAAGGACGCCACGACATACAACAGCGATCGGTGCCAGCGCGATTCGCGCGGCCGCTGCTTCGATAGGTTATCCGTTGGTGATCAAGCCAATCGCCGGCGCCGGCTCGGCACACACCCATGCCGTTCGTAACGATGACGCCCTGGAGGGCGCAATTGCCGATGTCGGACCTCGTCAGGTTAGTGTCGAGGAATACATTGAAGGTGAGGAGTACACCTACGACACCGTTTGTCGTGACGGGGACGTACTGTTCGAGAACATCGCCTGGTACCGCCCCAAGCCGATCATTGGTCGCGCCGAGGAATGGATCAGTATGCAAACGGTCAACCTGCGCAATCCCGGACGCGCGGAGCTGGCACCAGGTATCGAGCTTGGTCGGCAGGTGATCGACGCGTTGGGGTACCGCACCGGTTTTACCCACATGGAATGGTTCCTGACACCGTCGGGTGAAGCGGTGTTCGGCGAGATCGGCGGCCGTCCGCCCGGTGGACGCTCCGTGGACCTGATGAACTACACCCATGATTTCGACATCTATCGTGGCTGGG
>JABDKV010000217.1 GCA_013002045.1 Gammaproteobacteria bacterium | reverse complement strand
CCCCCCACGCGGCCGCAGCATCAACCGCGATCCCACACGTTCCCTACCCAACCCGCACAACCACCGCTATGCTCGCCCCATGACCATCGAATACGCATTCGAACAAAAACCCGACAGCGGCAACCTGATGGAGATCGCTGACGGACTGCACTGGCTACGCATGCCACTGCCTTTCATCCTCGGCCATATCAACCTGTGGCTACTCCGCGACAACGACGGCTGGACCATCGTCGACACCGGCCTCCACGACCCCGCCACCCACTCTACCTGGGAACGCATAGAGGCCGACGGCTTTACTCCGGTCCGCCGTGTCATCGTCACCCATCTCCATCCCGATCATTCAGGTTGCGCTGGCTGGCTGTGCCGACGCCACGAAGTCGAGCTGTGGATGCCACGGGCCGAGTACCTGCTGGGACGGGTACTGAAAATGGACACCGGCCGCGAGGCACCGGAGCCAGCCGTGCGTTTCTACCGCGCTGCCGGCTATGACGAAGAGCAACTCGCCAGTTTTACCAAGCGTTTCGGTCGCTTTGGGATGATGGTCTCCGAGGTGCCCGACAGTTATCGCCGTATCCGTCACAATGAAATCCTCCGCATTGGCGATCACGACTGGCGCGTCCTGGTTGGCAGCGGCCACTCACCCGAGCACGCAACTTTATTTTGCGAAGAGTTGAATTGCGTCATCTCCGGCGACCAGATCCTGCCTACTATCTCGTCCAACGTCAGTGTCTGGCCAACCGAGCCCGCGGCCGACCCGCTCGGTGACTGGCTCGACAGTCTCGCCGCTTTCAAAGACTGGCTACCGGAAGATGTGCTGGTATTGCCCGCACACGGCAAGCCCTTTTACGGCGCTCACGGTCGATTGCAGGAATTGATCGACGAGCATACCGAGGGGCTGGAGAAACTGCTGGCGATGTGCACCGAGCCCCGGCGGGCGGTAGACGTATTCCCGGCCCTGTTCAAAAGCGAAATCGATAACCGCAACCTGATAATGGCCACGGGCGAATCAGTCGCCCACCTGCACTACCTCGAACGTCGCGGCCAACTGCAATCGAATGTGAACAACGGCGTTCGCTGGTACCACCGCACCTGATCAGAAAACGCCGCCCGACATCAGTATAATGGCGGCGCTTCAATCGGGATCGAGTGTGGGAGAACTTCATGCAACCAGCATTTTCGCGCCATGTTCTGTGCGCCGTAGCCGGCGCCTGCATCAGTGCCATGTGTCTGCCAGCCACCGCCGCTGACGACGAACTGACACTCGAAGAGGTGCTGGTAACAGCACAAAAACGTGAGCAGAGCCTGCAAGAGGTTCCTGCATCGGTGTCGGCCGTGACCGGCGATATGGTTGACGACTACCTCGGCTCGGCCGAGAACGTTCGCGCCCTGGCTGGTCGCGTCCCCAGCCTGAATGTCGAGTCTTCGAACGGCCGGACACAGCCGCGCTTCTACATACGAGGTCTTGGCAACATCGATTTCGATAACAATGCCAACCAGCCTGTATCGATGGTCTACGACGACATCGCACTCGAGAACAATGTCCTGCGCAGCCTGCCGCTGTTCGATATCAATCGCGTCGAAGTGTTGAAGGGCCCACAGGGGTCACTTTTCGGTCGCAACACCAATGCCGGTATCGTCAAGATCGACTCGGTGCGGCCGAGTGCCGACGCCGGCGGTTACGTCAGGCTCGGAGTGGGCAGCCGCGAAACGATCATGACCGAAGCCGCTTTCAACGGCAGCCTGACGGAGAACACCGCCGCACGACTGTCGCTCAAGTTCCAGGAACGCGAGGACTGGATCGACAATACGGTCAACGGCATCGGTGACGATTTCGGCGGCTTCGAAGAGTTTGCCTATCGGCTGCAATTCCTGATGACGCCGGGCGAGAACTTCACCGGCCTGGTCAAGCTGCATGGTTTCCAGCAGCGTGGCACGCACCCACAAGTGTTCTACGCGAATGCGCTGGTTCCCGGTGCCGAGGGCCTGCGTGCGATCTTTGACGAAGAGGTTGCCAGTCACGATGCCGGCGCCGGCACCGATCTCGATCACTTTGGTACCGCCATCAACCTGCAGTGGGACCTGGGCGAGAGCACGTTTACCTCGATCACCGGTTACGACATGGTTGAGAACTTCCAGTTCGCCGATGTCGACGGCGGCAACATCTCTTTTGATCCTGCTGATATTGGCGAATTGGGCAGACAGGTCTTCTTTGGTGTGGCTACCGGCGACGGTCTCGCAGATCATCACCAACTGACGCAGGAATTCCGCTTGTCCGGTCAATCCGGCAACAGGTTCTACCAGGTTGGTGTCTATTTCTTCGATGAGGAAATCGATGTGTTGAGCCGCGATTTCGGATTCAACTCGTCAGATATCGTCAACCAGCAGACCACCTCTGCGGCATTGTTTGGGCAAATGGAAGTCCCGCTCAACGATGCCTGGGCGGTTACTTTCGGAGGTCGATACACCTCCGACGACAAGAAACTGGAAGTCATGCCGGGACCCAATTCGGCATCGCCAGCTGACCGCATCGATGTCGACGACAGTTATTTTAACTGGGATGTCGCGTTGAGTTTCGACGCCAACGAAAACTGGAACTGGTTTGCCCGTGCCGCCAATGCCTCACGTGGACCGGTGACACTGGGTCGATTCGGCTTTACCAGCTCGGCCGATACCGAAACTGCGACATCGCTTGAGCTTGGTTTCAAGAGCAGGTTGTTCGATGGCCGCGCGCGTTTCAACGGCGCCATCTACAACTTCACGGTCGACGATCAACAGCTGACAGCTACCGGCGGGGTGGCTAACGTTAACCAGTTGCTCAATGCCGACAAGGTCAATGGCTTCGGTGTCGAGTCTGAGTTCGAAATGCTGGTCTCGGAGAACCTGCGGTTGATGACTAACATCAGTTACAACGATACCGAGATCGACGACCCGGGGCTGAAGGACGATCTGTGCGGCTCCAACCCGCAGTGCACGCCTCTCGATCCGATCGTCGGTTCGCGTATTGGCCCGTTCGGTCCGGTAACGGAAGTCTCGATTGATGGCAATCCGCTGCCACGCTCGCCGCAGTGGCTTTACAACATCACGCTCGACTACAACCGCCCGATGGCAACCGGTGGCGAATTCTATGCCTCGACCGATTGGAATTATCGCGACGATTCCAACCTGTTCCTGCATGAGTCGATCGAGTTCGTCGCCGAGGAGCGCTGGCTGGG
>JABDKV010000204.1 GCA_013002045.1 Gammaproteobacteria bacterium | reverse complement strand
ATCCTGAGCGGCTGTGTCACGAATCTGCGTGACCCGGTTGCCCCCATCGGCGCTGATATTGTTGTCCGGGCTGGCCATGCGCCATCCTCAACGACCGTATTGTGAGGATTCGATGCCGCCCGCAGCTGCAGGGTTTACGCCGCAACCCGCGGCACCGGCTTCAACCACGACCCGTAGGAGCGGCTTCAGCCGCGATGGCGGCGCAGCCGCCGTAGGAGGGGCTTTAGCCCCGATTCTTTCTAACGAAGATGTTGGTGCAGGGTAATAAGGAGGTCGGGACTGAAGTCCCTCCTACGGATCGCTTTGCGATCCCATTGAAGAATCGCGGCTGAAGCCGCTCCTACGGGGAGTCGCGGCTGAAGCCGCTGCTACGGGTTGCGCAGATGGTGCAGGAGGGCGTCGTAAGTTTGCTGGGCGCGTTGTTCGCTGCCACCGCCGGTGTTGTTGACGAACTGGATGACGACGGTGTCGATGTCGGCATGATAGTAGGCGAGACTCTGGTAACCCGGGAGCCAGCCGGAGTGGCCGAAACTGAACATGCTCAGGAACAGCGAACGCTCATTGGCACTGAGCAGGTTGCCGGTGGCCAGTGCGCGCAGGAAGACGCCGGTCTCGCGCGCCGTCGACACCATCGACCCGCCGGGGACGACGTAATCCTGGGCGGTGCGATCGACATCATCCCAGTAACCGCGTGCCAGCGACTCGATATCGGCCTCACCAAGCAGCGAGTAGGTATTGACCATGCCAAGCGGGGTCAGGATTTCGTTCTGGATGAAGTCGTGATGACTGTATCCCAGTGCGGTGTCGAGTATTCGACCGACTAACAGGTAGTTGGTGTTGGAGTACTCGTAGCGATTGTTTGGTGCAAAGTCAGCGGGTCGATCGAGGACCATTTCAAGCAAGACGTCGGTATCCGTATGCGCTCGTGTCCAGCTAAAACCTGGCGCACTGTCGAAATCGGGCACCCCACTACGATGCCGCAGTAACTGCCGCAGCGTGATGGTGTTGGCATTGGCCAGCCGGCCCTCGAGGTCGGGCAGCCAGAAGACCACCGTGTCATCCAGCCGCAACAGACCATCCTCTATCGCCTTGACCGCAGCGACAGCGATAAACATCTTGCTGACACTGGCGATCTTGAAGCGGCTACCGGGTTGCGCCGGCGCCAGCGTGGTCCTGTTCTCGGTACCGGCCGCGTACGTGGACGGTTCACCGTCATCCCGATCGATATAGATCCACAGCGCATCGAGACCACCGGCCATACCGTAGTCGAGTGCATCCTGTACCGATGTGGCGACGAACGCCGCTGGCGGCGGTGATACCGGCTCGCCGGTGCCACTGCCACCGCCACCACAGGCGGCGAGCAGCAGCACCGATGCAAGCAGGATTGATCTTGTCAGAACGGCTACTCCGGTCGTCTTAGTCGACCCTGTTGGTGAACCAGATTTCCGGCTCACTATCGACTCCGGCATCATTCATTACTTCGCGTAAACGGTCGCTTTGCACGAACTCACGCGCCTTATCCATGTTGTCGAAGTGGTGATAGACAGTAACATCACGCGGGTTGTCATCCGCCTGGTAAACGCCGTGGCCGGTTACGCCCATGCCACGCCGCTCGTTATCGAAGTCATCGTAAGCTTTTTTCCAGTGGGCAAAATCCCTGACATTGTGTCGGACGAAGATGGTTGCCATGGTCTTAAACTCCTTCTCTTTATGATGGACACGACCAAGCTTAGTTGCGCTACCTGGCTGCTGCCATTGCTATTTGTCAGGCGCCAGAATCCACCTGCTCTGTGATGCGTCGCCGCAATATTGTTGGCAAACAGCTCATAAAATCAGAGACTTAACAATATGGCTTGAGGGTTTACCCCGATAGTTCCCTGGCGGCCAGACGGCTAGCATGTTCTGTTATCTAGTGGGGTTTTTTTGGTCATTCAGGAGTAAAGCCGATGTTGGGGAATTCATTTAGCCGCCTGGCTGCGGTATTCGCGGTGGTCGGCCTGTCAGGTCTGTCCGGAGCAGCATCGGCCCAGGGCCTGGCCTGCAACGAGACCACCGGTTTTGCCGGCCCGTACCCGTGCAAGAAAGTCGACCTGCTGGCCGTGGTCAATACCTGGGCGGTTGCCGAGTCTATCTGCAACCTGCCAGCCGCACCGCTGGATCCCGACACCGGTGTTGTGATGACCGGCTCCGATATGTGGGGCTGGACCGACGAGGCCACTGGACGCGAGTTCGCGATTCAGGGCCTGAGCGATGCAACCGCTTTCGTCGAAGTGACCGATCCAGCCAATCCTGTATTCGTCGGCTGCCTGCCGGCACCGGCATTGAACGTGCTGTGGCGTGACGTCAAGGTCTACAACAATCATGCCTACATGGTTGGCGATAACAGTCCGGAACTGAACCCGGTGCAGCTAAACTCCAATGGCGAGTGGGAAAATGTCGAGCATGACCACGGCAGCGAACGCGTCGACGAGCACAACGCTGAGGATGTGAAGTCCGTGGTTAAAGGCACACC
>JABDKV010000203.1 GCA_013002045.1 Gammaproteobacteria bacterium | reverse complement strand
CCCAGCCCCATCAGGACCAGGATCCCGGGTTCTGATGCGCCGGTTGGGTCGTTGCAGTCTTTCGGGCCCACATAGAGTTCGCAGTCCTGTGCCAGCACGAAATAAGCGACCGATGAGCCGTCGATAGAAAAATCAACGAACGAAAAGTCATGGAATTGACCGCCATCATTGGAGAAGTACTCCCAGTCCCAGGTCACCGTCTCCCCATCGAGAGGATTGAAATCGAAAGATACGAGATCACCGGTCGTTCCGGCTTCACCGAAAAAGTTGGTGTAGGCCGACGTATCGACACCGACATCACCGATAAGAGATACATCCGCCTGGCCGGCGAGCAGGCCACCGAAGCTCACATTGTTCTGATTAGGCCCAAAAGCGCCGTCGGTAGCATTGGACACACCGATAGTCATCGTGACGGTGGTCGATCCGTCGAAGCCGTTAAACTGAAATGCAGAAGATTGCGGTCCTGACGTGCCACCGCCCGGCACAAAAACGATCGCATTTGCGGCGGTCGCAGCGAATCCCAGCACCACAATCGCCATGACTTTGGTAAAAATCTTCATCTTGTTGTTTCCCCTAACGCCGATTTTTGAACCTCATACGCTTGCAAGCAACATTGGTGCCAACTAAAGAACCATCATGAAAACAATATTTTACAAAATACAGAAATTTCAATTGTAAAAAAACCCGACATAAGTCGGGCTTTTCACCCCGCCCCGGGGCGGGAGCGGTTTATACAGCGCCCGACTCGGGGCCGGGCGCTGCCTCATCTTACTTAGCTAAAGCGGCGACGCAGCCCCAGCAGGACCATGCCCAGTCCCATCAGCAAGACTACGCCAGGCTCAGACGCGGTGACACACTGGTTGGTCACACAGTCGTCAGTATCCTGCGCGAGCACATCGTAGTAGATTTGCTGATCGCCAACCAAAAATTCGACGAACGAGAAGTCCTGGAACGAACCACCGTCGACCGACTGGTACTGCCAGTCGAAGGTCAGGTCGCAAGGATCGACGCAATCGACATTAAACGTGGTCGAGAAAATGTCGCCAGTAGTGCCTGGCTGACCAAACTCGCCAGTGTAGGCGGACGTGTCTACGCCATTATTACCATCAAGAAAGACGCTACCCAGGCCAGCCAGCAGGCCAGTGAAATTGATGTTGTTCTGGTTTGGACCAACCGCACCGTCGCCTGCGTTGGACACACCAATATTCATGGTTACGTCAGCCGGGCCACCTTGGAAGGCAATAGCGAAGCTCTGCATACCGGTGTTGCCGCCGCCTGGTACAAAAATAGTTGCGTTGGCATTACTGGCTGCGAATGCCAGGAGCGCTACCGCCGTGATTTTAAGAAAGTGCTTGTTCATTTTTACTCTGACCCCTGTTAGGTGTTTTGTTCTAGTCAAGAATCGTGAAGCAAATTTGATGCCAAAAGGACAATGCCAATAAAGACAATCAGTTAGCGCCCTGATACTGGTCGTATTGTAAAGAATTTCGACGTCAGCATACGGTTATATAATTTGCCTTTAACCTTCTAGTTTCTAAAGAAAAACCCGACCATAATGACCGGTTTTTCCGCCTTAAACCGGGTAATTATGTCAATCGACGCCTCTTAGCTAAAGCGGCGACGCAGACCCAGCATCAGCAAGACCACGCCAGGCTCAGACGCGGTGACGCACTGGTTGGTCACAGTATCCCCCACCGTCGTCCGACTGATACTGATGAGTCGAAACAGCGCCCGGTTTCTGCCGGGCGCTGTTTTTTGCGTCGATTTTTTTTTTAAAAAGTTTCGACTAATCAGGCCAGTCGCCGACGCAAACCGAGCAGCGCCAGGCCAAGACCGAACAGGACAAGGACGCCAGGCTCGGAAACCGTACCAGGACATGACGCGTCCCCTGCTGCACATTGTTGCGCCAGTACCTCGTAGTACAGCTCAGCACCCGTATCATCGTTAATCTGGATAAACGAGAAATCATGGAAAGCGCCACCATCGTTACTTGTATAGTCCCAGTCGAACGACAACGAGTCGCCGGCCAGGACGCCGGCCGTGATCGAGGCTACGTCTCCGCAGGTTCCGGCCTCGCCGTAGGCATTGGTATAGCTGCTGGTGTCCACCGGGCAACCCGAGTCTCCCAGAGTGATGTCCGGCAGACCTGCGCCGATGCCGCCCCAGCTGGTATGAAACTGCGTACCGAGGCCGACGGTATCGTCGGCATTCGAAACGCCAATGGTGATATCGACGCTCGCATCCGATGCAAAGGTATAGCTGAAACTCTGCAGACCGCTACTAGGAGTTTCGTCGTTGATAAAGACCGTAGCGTTGGCCGCGCTGGCGCTGAACGCCAGTGCTGCAACCGCGGCCACTTGTGTAAGTGCTTTCATTATTATGTTCTCCCACGAGTAAATTGGATTCGGACTCACGGGAGAACGTAAAGCAAGGCTTGTGCCAGTATTTTTTATCAAAGTTATCAAACAATTAGATTGACAACTTATTATGTTCGTCAAAAACTCTGACAGTTCGTACGGAATATGTGAAAAGCGACCCGGACCTATGTAAAAACGGGTGCAGGTTGTTATGACAAGCGTGCTTAGCCGGACGCTTTTTTCTTGCGTGTGGTCTTTTTCTTTGCGGTTTTTTTCTTTGCCGCGCGTTTTGCCGGCTTACGCTTGCCGTCGTCTTCGGCCAGGCTGGCCTTGAGCGCATCCATGATGTCGATGATCTTGGTCTCGGCCTGCTCGGTCGGGGCGACACTGATATCTTCGCCGGCAACCTTGGACTCGATCATCTCGAGCACGCGACCGCGTACTTCGTCCTTGTATTTACCCGGGTTGAACTTGTCGCTGACGCCCTGCTCGACCAGCTGCAGTGCCAGTTGCAGCTCTTCTTTCTTGACTTCGGCATCGTCCATCGGGATTTCGTCGATGGAGCGCAATGCATCAGGGTAGTGCAATTGCTCCAGCGCCAGTCCATCTTCTTCAGGGCGAAGCATCACGAGCTTTTCCTTGCCGCGTGAAGCGTACTTCGCAATCGCTACGCGGCCGGTCTCTCGCAAAGCCGCGGCCAGCAACTTGTAAGCCCGCGCGCCGCCTTTATCGGCACCGAGGAAATAAACCCGATCGAGGTACTTGCGGTCGACCTGGTCGGCCTCGACGAATTCCACGATATCAATGGTATGCGTTGCTACGCTCTCAATCGCCTTGAGTTCTTCGAGTGTGAACAACACATACTGGCCCTTGGCGAATTCGTAGCCCTTGACGATCTCGCTTCGCGGTACCGGCTCACCCGATTTCGATGAAATCAGCTGTTGCTTGACCCGCGAGCCATCGCGCTGGTCGATCTGGTTAAAGCGAATCGTGTGCTCGCTCTCATAAGCGGAATACAACTTGACCGGGATTGAAACCAACCCGAATGCTATTGTCGCCGATGCCATCGCACGTGCTGCCATGCGACGTATACTAAGCTGAATCCGGCCAAACCTGCAATTAATGCCAGACAAATTAGAAAGTTATCGCAAGAAGCGAAAACAGGGCTCAACTCCGGAGCCGTTTGGTGGCACTACATCTGGTGGTGGCGGGCTGTTTGTAGTCCAACATCATGCGGCGCGCGCCGAGCACTATGACTTCCGTCTCGAGATCGAGGGCGTGCTGCGCAGCTGGGCTGTGCCAAAGGGACCGTCGGCGAATCCCGCCGACAAGCGCTTTGCCGCACTGACCGAAGATCATCCCCTTGAATACGCCGGCTTCGAGGGGCGTATTCCCGAAGGCAACTACGGGGCCGGCTCGGTCATCGTCTGGGATCGGGGTCGCTGGGAGCCCGAAGGGGAGCCACTGGCCGAACTCGCGGCCGGCAAGCTCGCTTTTCGCCTGCATGGCTACAAACTGCGCGGCAAGTGGGCGCTGGTCCGGATCGGCAACAAGGAAAAAGACTGGCTGCTGATCAAGGAACTCGATGCCTACACCAGCGACGACAGCACCGACAGCTACCCGGCCGACTCGATCCTGTCGGGTCGCTCAGTGTGGCAGGTCGCCAGCGGTGAGCACGATGGGCTCGGTGTCAGTGACGAGATTACCTCGCTGGCACTGCGACGCCGGCCAGTCGATGCAGCCGCGGTCAAACCCATGCTGGCGAAAGCCGCCGAACCGTTCTCCGATCCAGCCTGGGTCTACGAGATCAAGTATGACGGTTACCGGCTGATTGCCTCGCATGAACCCGGGCGCGCGCGGCTGTACTCGCGCAATGGCCACGACCTGACGGCAAGCTTCCCCGAAATCGCCGATGCGCTCGCTGCCCTGCCCTACGAACAACTCGTACTCGACGGCGAAGTCGTGGTGCACGACGATAAGGGCCTGCCCTCTTTCGCTTTGCTACAGCAACGCGGCAAGCTGACCCGCAAAACCGATATTGCGACGGCAGCGGTGCAGTTGCCCGCCTCTTTCTACGCCTTTGACCTGCTCGGCTACGACGGCTACGACCTGCGGCAACAATCGCTGCTGCAAAGAAAGCGCTGGTTGCAGACACTGCTGCCATCGGTCGGCCCGTTACGTTACTCCGATCACATCGCCGAACAGGGCGAACGCATGTACGAGCAAATGGAAAAGCTCGGGCTCGAAGGCGTGATCGCCAAGAAAGCCGACTCGGCTTACGTCGGGCGGCGCTCCGATGACTGGCGCAAAATCGTGGTCGCTCGCAACGACGATTTCGCCATCGTCGGATACAGCGACCCGAAAACCGGTGATCGTGGTTTCGGGGCGTTACTGCTGGCTCAACACGACGGGCAGGATTGGCAATATCTCGGCAGAGTCGGCTCGGGCTTCAGCACGACCCAACTCGACGAGATCGGCTCGCTGTTGCGCGAATTGCCGCCGACAGACCCGATCGACAAAAATGCACACCGGTCTGACTACCACTGGGTCCGGCCCGAACTGGTCGCCCAGGTGCGTTACAAGGAACTGACCCGTAGCGGGCAGCTGCGCCAGCCGGTGTTCGAACGACTGCGGACGGACAAAAAGCCACGCCAGTGCGTACTGCACACCGATGCCCCACCCGATCCGGTCGTCGCGACTGCCAACCAGGCAGCGGATACCCGCAAAGTGCCGCTAAGTAACCAGGGCAAGGTGTTCTGGCCCGAGACTGGTCAGACCAAGGGTGACCTGGTCAATTATTACCGGCGCATCGCGCCGTGGCTGCTGCCTTACCTGGCCGATCGACCCGTGGTACTGACCCGTTACCCCGACGGTATCGAGGGCAAGTCGTTTTTCCAGAAAGATGCGCCCGACTTCGTTCCCGACTGGATCCGGCGTGAGGTCATGTGGAGCGAACATGCCGAGCGCGAAGTGCGTTACTTCGTCATCGACGATCTGGATACGCTGCTCTACATCATCAATATGGGTACGATCCCGTTGCATATCTGGTCAAGCCGGGTGGCGACACTGGAACGGCCCGACTGGTCGATACTCGATCTCGACCCCAAGGAAGCTGCATTCAGCGATGTCGTGCGTATCGCGCGCGCCATACATGCCTTATGCGAGGAAATCGGCCTGCCGCACTTCGCCAAGACCAGTGGTTCGACCGGACTGCACGTATTAATACCTCTGGGCAGGCAACTAACGTATGAACAATCGCGCTCGCTGGCAGAGTTGATTGCGTTACTGATCTCACGCGACTTGCCTGACATCGCCACCGTCACCCGCAATCCCGCCCGTCGCGATGGCAAGGTCTATATCGATTTCCTGCAGAACGGTCATGGCAGGACGCTGGTAGCGCCTTTTAGTGTGCGGCCGCTGCCGGGTGCTCCGGTGTCAATGCCGCTGCGTTGGCACGAGGTCCGCCCGGCCAACGATAACGGCCGCTATCACATCGCCAATGCGCGTCGTCGCATGGCGGCCCTTGAAGCGGATCCGATGCATGAAGTGATCGAGATGCAACCCGACCTGGCGCAGGCACTGGAATTGCTGGGCGAGCGTTATCGCTCAGTTGACTGAAACCAGTTGCAACAGCGGATCGGGTCGCGGCGCGCCACGACCGACAGCTACGGCAATACCGCGACGCACCTCATCGAGCCGACGCAGGTGCTTGGGCCGCACTGCGACGCCGCTCTGTGCCGGCACTTCGACCAGACTGTCTGCCTCGATCGCGGCATAACGTTGCATGTATAACTGCTCTCCGCGCCAGCCAGCCAGCACCGGCTCGTCGACAATGCGAACCGGCGTACCCAGCGGCAAGTCTGCAAAAATGCCCTCGATGTCTTCGGGATAAAGCCGGATGCAGCCGTGACTGACCTGCATGCCCACACCGGCGGGCTTGTTGGTGCCGTGTAACAGGTAACCGTCCATACTCAGTAGCAAGGCATGTCGACCCAGCGGGTTATCCGGCCCAGGGGGCACTATCGCGGGCAGCGGGTCGCCCTTTGCCGCATGCTCGGCGCGGATCGAGGCCGGTGGATACCAGGCCGGTTCGACCAGCTTATCGACGACGGTTGCGGCACCGAGCGGCGTGGCCCAGTCGTCGCGACCGATACCAACAGGAAAGGTCAGGACGACACCGGGCTCGGACACCGGATAGTAGAACAGGCGTCGCGCCGCGACGTTGATAACGATACCTTCGCGTGGGCCTGGTGGCAGGATAAAGCGTGTCGGTAGCACGATTTCGGTACCGGCGCCGGGTAACCAGACATCGACGCCAGGGTTGGCACCGACAATTTCGTCGTAGCCGACATCGTAACGCCGCGCCAATGCTGGCAGCGTATCCTCGTGCGTGGCAATGACTACGCGCACATCGCCAACGACATCGTCATCATTGTAGCTATAGCGATTGGCGGGCTGCGCACTATCGACTACCTGGTATTGCGGACTGGCCTGCGGCAACAGCCCGTCAACGACAGCGCACCCGCCGAACAGGCTAGCAGCGAAAACAACCAGCAGTGATCTGCATAGTTTCATCGAGGTGTCAGCCTCATCAGCGTACCGGAATCGCTCAGCATCCAGACGTAACCCTCGGGTCCCTGTTCGACTTCGCGCATACGCGTGTTCATCGGGTAACGCGCCACCTCGCGCGCGTCAGTGCCATCGAGTGCGACACGGATCAACGCTCGTGAACTGAGCCCGGCTATCAGCGCATTGCCCTGCCAGTCGCCAAATTTGTCACCATCGTAAATCACCAGCCCACCGGGCGAGATGACCGGGGTCCACCAGGCTTTTGGTGCAACGAACTCGGGGCGTGTCGGATGATCGGGTATTGAGCGGCCATCATAGTGATCGCCATTAGAGACCACCGGATAGCCATAGTTTTTGCCGCGCTCGACCAGGTTCAGTTCATCGCCCCCGGCCGGCCCCATCTCGTGATTCCACAGACGACCGGCGGCATCGAAATCGATCCCCAGCGGATTACGATGCCCGAGAGACCACACCTGTGCCGCCACACCTCCCTGGTCGTAAAACGGATTGTCCTCGGGAATCGAGCCATCGGCATGCAGGCGCACGATCTTGCCGAGATTCTGCTCCATGTCCTGCGATGGCGTGAACTTCTGTCGTTCCCCTGAGGTAATGAACAAATAACCCGCGTCGTCGAACACCATTCGATGACCATAGTGACCACGACCCGATACCTTCGGCACCTGGCGCCAGATCACCTCGACATCGTGCAGCGCCGGCGCTTCCGAATCCAGGTCGGCCACAGCGCGCGCCACTGCTGCCCCGCGTCGGCGTCCTTCGCCAGCCTCAGCATAACTAAGGTAAATGACGCGATTGTCTTCAAAGTCTGGATGCAGAATGACATCGCCGAGGCCACCCTGGCCGCCATAAGCGACGGTGGGCACACCGGTTACCGTTACTGCCGCACGCCGACGCAGGTCGTACAGCTTCAGGTCACCGGTTTTTTCCGTGACCAGCAGGCGCTGCCCGTCGGGCAGAAACACCATCGCCCAGGGCTGGTCGAAGTTACCGTAGCGTTCGACTTCGAACGGCGCCTCGCTGCTCTGGCTCTGCTGCAGGCCCGGTGGCTGGCCACGACCGTCGCCATTGACGGTGTCCATCGCACAGGCCCCCAGCACGAACAGGCCAGCGACTAACGCAAGCTTATGCATTTCTGTCTCCGTGTCATTCCAGGGCAAGGAATCGCTGTGCCAGCGCCGGCCCGGCACAATCGTCTTCGTGTTTAAAAAATACCATGACCCGCGACCAGTTCGCCTGTTCAATTTTACTGCGCCATTGCTGCAGGGTCTGCTGGTCGTAATCGGTGCGACGCAAGCGCAGGTAGCCCCAGTCAGCGGTGGCAAGAGGCTCGGGCAACGAACCATCGTCGCTGTCGGTGACCACCCACGGCAGATTGGCGTCGCCGAGCAAGGTCGCGATCTCGTCGTCAAACCACGACCCGTGTCGAAACTCAAAAGCCGCAGGTGTCTGTGGCCTGAGCGTGCCAATAAAGTCTGCCAGTCGCGACCGGTCTTTGCGCAGAAACGGTGGCAACTGGAACAGCACCGCTCCTAGGGTGGGCCCGAGCACGTCGAGGTTACCCATCAGGAACCCCATTTCATCGCTGCAATCGGACAGTTTCTTGCTGTGGGTGATTCGCCGTGAAGCCTTGATAGCAAAACGAAACTCCTCACCGACCTGGGTCCGCCACTGCTCCAGCACGGAGGTCCGTGGCATACGATAGAAAGTATTGTTGATCTCGACGGCGGGCAATTGCGTCGCGTAATGCGACAGCATCGCCGCCGGCGC
>JABDKV010000201.1 GCA_013002045.1 Gammaproteobacteria bacterium | reverse complement strand
TCCAGCCCCTTCGAGAGTGCAATTGCCGGCTTCCGGGTTGCATAGGATGCGATCAGCTGCGGTCGGGGCTCGGGACTAAATCCATAAAACCGCGGCTGGGTATCGGGTGCTGTCAGTTGCAATACTTTTAGTCCGGCTGCCCCGTCTGCCAAATAGGCGAACAGGGATGCATTGGTTGATCCTACTACAACGTCACGGACATCGGTCAGAGCGCCGTCGGCGTTGAAGGTCTGCAGCATTGCCATCTGTTCGGGTTTTTCTATGTCTACGATGGCGAGGCCGTCGGCACCGGCCGCGACATAGGCATAAGTCCGCGCGACATAAAGCCCATATGCATCGTCCAACGCAATCCGATTGTTCTCCACCAGCTCCGGCGTCGCTGGATTGGTCACATCGATAACCTGCAGACCAGAGGCATCGGTAATAAACAGGTAGCGGAACTGCAATGCTGAAGAACGCCCGTCATTGACCGGCAGCGTTGCGACAGTCTGCGGATTCAGCGGATCATCCAGGCTGACGATCACAAGGGCGCGCGGCGTCATGATGTAGGCGTAATAGCCGCCCAGCGTGATATGACGGGCGCCATCCAGAATGCCGTTTTCATTCCACGTGACAGCGCGTTCCAGCTTGTTGTTGCGAAACTCGCCATCGGCCAGCGTGTTGACGTTGGTCAGTATCAGCCCTTCGACCGCATCGGTGATAACGGCATAACTATATATCGGATGAAACGGCTGCTCCTGGTTGGCCACGCGCATCAGGTCGCCCTGGTTTCTTTCCGGGGCGATCGGCTGGTTGGTCGGCAAAGCGACACAGGTCGCATCCTTACTTTTAATTCGCGTGTCATGCCCCATTGGACCAAACGGTGCTGTTACGATTCGTTGTGCAAAACCCTTGTTGGCCACATTGGCGACATCGTAAACCCGTGTTCCACGACCACCCTCGGAAACATAGAGATACTCGCCACGCAGCTGCAAGCAGTTGGCCGTACCGGAGTTGTGCCGGAATCCCGTCTGCAGTTTTCTTTCGTTCTGCTCGTGCTGGCTGTACCAGTCTGGATAAGCATAGCGGTGCAGGTAGCTGCCAATCACTGCCTGTGGTTCCTGCCATTCGGTCACCTGCACAGCCTCGATTCCAGCGTCGGTTCCGACCCACGCATTGAATCCCACGAAGTTAACGAAGTTGGTGCCCTGTAACAGCAACTGCGACATGATCGCATTGTTGTCGCCGTCTTCGGACAAATGGCAATCCTCGCAACGCTTGGTCTCGGTCTTGCGTACCGTATGCGGAAAGTGCGGCGCGAATGCCTGTGAGCTGAAACCACTGGCCGCTACCGGCGGTTGCTGAATATAGATACGCTCCCTGTTGGCATTGGTCGACGACAGTACCAGCGCCGAGGTGGAGCGCACCGGTGCAACCCGGCCACCGCTGATGCCACCACGTTTGCCGAGCTGGAACATCTGGTCACGCACCACCTGCGGGTTGTAAGTCGCATAATTACGTGTAGTCCCGCCCTCGTAGTGATGACGTTCGGTCTTCCAGTTCGCTTCAATGGGCAGATGACAACCTGCACAGCTGGTCGTCCAGGATAAGTGGCAGCTATAGCACTCGATCTTGTCGTAACTGTGGGCACGGTCATCCGGCGCCACCTGCTCGCCCCACTCCTGAGTTTCTGTATTGGTGCTCATCATCTTGGCGCGTGCCGATTTTTCGTTGTAGTCGCGATGACCGGCGGTAATGGAGTTTTTGACCAGGCTGACATCCCACTCCAGTTCCGGATCCATGACTGAACGCTGGATCAGGCGATCACCCTGCCATTCGAATCGTGGCTTGCTGCCGTCGGCATTACGGTATAGCCGCAGGTCATTCCCCATCGGTGGCGCAGCGGGACCAGAAGTAATCAGGCTGGGATATTTTTCGGCCGTGCCGTGACAGTCCTGACAATCAATTTCAATCGCGTTGGCCACTTCGCCGTAAAGATGACCGTTACCGTGTGAGTCCTGCTGAAAGTGACAGTCGACACAGTGCATCCCCACATCAAGATGGATCGACGACATGTGCACGGCCTTGGAAAACTTGTCCGGGTCGTCATCGGCTACGACCTTGTCTTCGGCATCAAGCAGCTGACCGGAACGATCGCGTTTGAAGATGGCGCGGAAATTCCAGCCGTGGCCATGGTAGTCGGCGAACTGCGTGTCGTTAAGCTGCGGGTTCAGGTCAGACACGTTGGCCAGAAACTCCGGGTCGCCCCATAAACCACGAACTGCAGCACCCTCGGGATTGCGATCCAGAATTTCACGCATTTCGTGTGCGTCCGGATACTGCTGTTCCTCGGGCCACATGAAGGGCGCATCAGACTCGTAGTCCCACATGGTGTACCCGAGATAGGAATTGACGAAGATATTCGGTTGATGCATATGGCAAACGATGCACTGCGAAGTCGGAATCGCCGTCGTGAACTTATGCTCAAGCGGGTGACCGGGTTCGTCATGCGGGATGGTCGGGTCTACCGTGCGGGATTTACCCTTGTGACCATACGCGGCGTATGAACTGGAATGCCTGGGGTCGCGGTCGTTGGCATAAACGACATGACAGGAGCCACAGCCCGAGGTGCGATAGTCACCGGGCTGATCATTGGTGCCAAGGAACCACATGACCGGATCATTAAGACGGGTCTTGTGAATGTTGAGTACCGGTACGGCGATTCGCCCGCCGGTTCCGAGACCGCGATTCGACTGTCGCTGGTCCGGTCGACCCGGTTCTTCGATACGCTGTATCAGTCCGCGCGAGTTGGGCAGACCGGTCTCAGGAAAGAGGTTGGTAATATTACGGCCACCGCGTTCGAATACGCGAAAAACATCGGCAGGCTTGACCGTTTCCCATGCCGGCAACGCGGTAAATTCTTTTAACACGCCACGCGCCATCAGACGCTCTTTGTTGAGCTCGGACCAGCGACCGGAAATGGCTGCCGCCTCACCCTCGCGTGTGTAGGCCTCGCCCAAAATGTAATTTTTAAACGGCACGATGCCGTTGTTGTACGACGCCCCGCCCCACAACATCGCACCGGTCGCCATGATGCTGCGTATTGCATTATCGATAATCGGCTGATGACAGGCACCGCAGGCCTCTGTCGCAACGCGATAATCCGACGGGTTCACAAAACGGACGTATTCCGGACTCTCCCGGTTCAGCAAGGTATAGCTATGCTCCGGGTTAGCCGAACTGGGATAATGCCAGGATCCCGGATAACGTGGCTGCACATGGGCCTGTTCAAGCGAGTGCATGTAAGCCTCGCTGTAATGCGAGCCGCCACCATGGTCATCGCCGTGACCTCCTTTGTGCTTTTTCTTCTTTTTCGCTTTTTTGTGGTGGGAATCGTCACCACCGTGTTTTTTATCATCGTGTTTGTTATCACCGCCGTGCGCCTTATCCGCGCCATGGCCGTCTTTGTCGTCATGACCCATCGTTATCGCCGCGTGCTGGTCATAGTGCCTGGCAGGCTCGGGCGGGCCGTTGTAGTGCACCGTTGCATCGCCACCATGACAGTCCGTGCAACCCAGAACAACCATGGAATTTGGGTCGTGCATCGTTGCCGCGTCGCTTGCGGTGTGACAACTGAGGCAGCCGGCGCTCTTGGCATCGGCCTCTGCCTGTGACTGCCGTCCCGGCGCAGGCGGGGTGTAGGCATACTCTACTTCGACGGCTTCCTCTTCCTCTGATGCGGTAACAACGCCGGGCCACGCGACAATCAGTGCGAGCAGTGCAGACAGGGCAGGCAGCCGTCGCTGCCAGTCGTGTGCCGCGCTCATGTGCCTGCGCTGGCCCCATGCGGCAGTTTTTGTCTTTATTTTTTTAAGTTTGTACATCAATACGTAAAAATGAAATTGCCTAATACAGAATACGGTGTTTCATCGCCCAGCAGATCTTTAAAGCCCTGACCGGGGAACAGTGCGGCACCGGATAGTCGCAACACGATATTCTGCGATGCGAAAGGCCGATAAATTAATGCCACAGAGGCGTCCAGACCGATATTACTGTCAACCGGTCCCTGGTTTCGCGCCACTTCGACCGAGATCGTTTCGTCAAACCACAGCTGGTTGGCATTGACCGACAGTCTAAGCGTTGGTGTCAGATCGAAATCGGCGCCCGCGCCCAGCAGTATCGTGCCGGGATTGGTGAAATTTGACTGACCAAATTCCTTGGACGATCGCAGCGAGTTCAGTATTCCGTTGCGATTCGATAGTGAAACCCGTCCGCCGCCGATCAACGGGACCGGCTGGCGAATCCAGAAACTCGTGTCGGCGCCGGCAAAAATCGGGTTCTCAAAGATGGCATCGAATCCTTCGGCTCGATCATCATAGGGATCGTCGTCACCGCTGGCATACAGCGCCGACCCACGAACCCTGATCCAGTCGAAGTCCATCGATCCCTCGGCCGCCAGAAACCACGCACGAATATCTGACTCGTTATCAATAAATGTGCTGCGTGATTCTTTACCGATTGCGTAATAGGCCGAAGTGGTCAGGTTGAAGCGGCCAAAATGCCCGTCGCCGTTATAGCCCAGGTAAGTGACATCGTAATTGCGGGTGCGCTCGAGACCCAATGAGGCGGGTCGCTGAATAAAGGCGTTGTCCTCATAGAAGATATCGCCCTCCTCGCGGTTACGATTGTAGACAATGGTGCCCTGAGAGAAAAAACCAAGTCGGGGAAAATCTTGCCAGTAAATATTAAACAGGAAAACATCATCATCACGCAGGCTATCGGCAAAACTACGTTCGGTAATGTCGTTCAGCCCGCTGTTGGCGTCTTTTTCAAGACGACGGAACCAGGCGAGGTTGTACTGAAAAACATTA
>JABDKV010000179.1 GCA_013002045.1 Gammaproteobacteria bacterium | reverse complement strand
TCGATCAGTTTTTTGCCATTGACAGTAACGACAATACGGTCGTCGGCCATTGGTCTGGCGACCACGCTGCTGTATTGCATCAGACCGGCGCGCTGCAGAATCGCGGCGACACGTGATTCTTCCCGTGCCGCAACCTGGATAACGGCGCCCGGTTCTTCGCTGTACAGTGTCGCCGCCGGATTATCGGAATGCGGCAGGCTCACTGCCAGGCCACAACGCGAGGCGAACGCCATCTCGCATAAAGTGATCAACAAACCCCCATCAGAACGATCGTGATAAGCGAGCAATAGTCCGGCCTGTCGCAGCGACTGGACCGCCTCGAAAAAATGCTGCAACAACGCCGGATCATCAAGATCCGGTGTCTGTGCGCCCAGTTGTCGGTACACCTGCGCCAGACAGGAGCCACCAAGACGGTCTTGGCCTGCACCGAGGTCAATCAGTATCAGCAAGCTTGAGTCTTTGTCGGTCTGTAGTTGTGGTGTCAGCGTTCGCCTGACATCACTGACCGGTGCAAAAGCTGTGACCACCAGCGATACCGGCGCCGCAACACAACGTGCCTCGCCGCCATCCGACCAGGTCGTGCGCATCGACAGGGAATCCTTGCCTACCGGTATCGCAATACCCAGCGCCGGGCACAGCTCCATGCCGACGGCCTGAACGGCATCGTACAGATCGGCATCGTCGCCCTCGAAGCCGGCGGCGGCCATCCAGTTTGCGGACAACCGAATATCGGCCAGTTCATTGATAGAAGCCGCAGCAATATTGGTGATCGACTCCGTCACTGCGAGACGCGCGGCTGCCGCTGCATTAATTACAGCAAGCGGTGTTCTTTCACCGATCGCCATTGCTTCGCCGCAAAAACTGTCAAAGCCGGAGGCGGTTACCGCCACATCGCTGACTGCTTCCTGCCACGGACCGACCATCTGATCACGAACTGACAGGCCACCGACGCTGCGATCCCCAATCGTAATCAGGAAGCGTTTGTCTGCAATGGTCGGCAATCGCAACAGCCGGGTCAGCGCCTCGTCAGGGTCAACAACGGAACCGTCGAAAGCATCAACAGGAGGCGGCTGCCGATGCGCATTGCGATGGGTTCCGGGCGGATTGCCGAGCAGAGTCTGCATCGGCATCTCGACCGGCAGGTTGTCGAAATAGCGATCGCTCAACTGCAGATGCGGATACTCAGTTGCCTTGCCAATTACGGCGAAAGGACAGCGTTCGCGGGCACACAAGGCCGAGAAATCGGCTAATCGATCCGGCTGGATTGCCAGTACATAGCGTTCCTGCGCCTCGTTACACCAAATGCCCATCGGCGACATACCCGGTTCATCGTTGGGAATATCACGCAATTCTATTTGCCCGCCCAGACCACTGTGATCGAGCACTTCGGGCACCGCATTGGACAAGCCGCCCGCGCCGACATCGTGTATCAGGACAATGGGGTTCTCGACACCCTGTGCCCAGCACGCGTCGATGACCTCCTGCGCACGTCGCTGCATTTCGGGATTACCCCGCTGCACCGAGGCAAAGTCGAGTTCGGCGTCGCTCTGGCCACTGCTCATGGACGAAGCCGCACCACCGCCAAGACCGATGAGCATCGCCGGTCCGCCCAGCACAATAATCAGCGAGTCCACCGGCACATCACTTTTTTCAACGTGCTCGCTGCGTATGTTGCCCATGCCACCTGCCAGCATGATCGGCTTGTGATAACCGCGGACATGTCCACGCGACGAAATATCCTGCTCAAAAGTACGGAAATAGCCGGCGAGCGCGGGACGGCCGAATTCATTGTTGAACGCCGCGGCGCCGATCGGGCCTTCGAGCATGATGTCCAGTGCCGAAACGATTCGCTCCGGTCGCCCGTAATCCTGCTCCCACTCACGCACCTGTCCCGGCAGACGCAGGTTGGACACCGAGAAACCGGTCAGCCCGGCCTTGGGTCTGGCACCCCGACCGGTGGCCGACTCATCCCGAATTTCGCCACCCGAGCCGGTCGCCGCACCGGGAAACGGTGAGATTGCGGTCGGATGATTATGGGTTTCGACTTTCATCAGGATATGCACGTCTTCTTCGTGCGCGCCGTAGTGACCATCGTGTGGATTGGAAAAAAAACGACTGGCGGCCGACCCCTGCATGACCGCTGCATTGTCACGGTAAGCGGACAACACCCCATCAGGTGACCGCGCATGCGTATTCCGGATCATGGCGAACAGGGACTGCTCCTGATCGACACCGTCGATGGTCCACGACGCATTGAATATTTTATGCCGGCAGTGTTCCGAATTGGCCTGAGCAAACATCATCAGCTCCGCATCCGTCGGATTACGTGCCGTTCTAAGGTAAAACTCAAACAGGTAATCGATTTCGGCGTCTGACATCGCCAGACCCAGGTCGTTGTTTGCGGTTTCCAGCGCTTCGCGGCCCTGTGTTCTTACCGGGATCATGCCGCTGGGTGCTGGTGGCGCTACGCTGAACAGTGTCGCGGCCTCGCTGCGGTCCCTGATTACCCTCTCGGTCATCCGGTCATGCAAAAGGCCACTGACACTTTGCAGTTGCTCCGTCGTCAGTTCGGTGTTGGCCTGCAGCCGATACTCGACACCCCGCTCCAGACGACGCACCACCGCCAGACCGCAGTTGTGCAATATGTCCGCGGCCTTGCTCGACCACGGCGAAATGGTGCCAACCCGGGGCAGGACCAGTAGCTGACCGGAAGCCATCCAGTGCGCGGATGACGGACCGTAATGCAGCAGACGATCGAGCAACTCTCCTTCTTCCAGCGTCAGTGACCTTTCGGCTTCGACCAGATGCACAAAACGGGCATCCAGCGCCAGGATGCCGGGCACCCGCACCTGAAGTTGCTGTAATTTTTGCTGCAATCGAAAGTCTGACAGTGCCGTGGCACCGGGCAACATCAGCAGCAGGCCTTCGGTGTCCTGCGTGTCAGCCGACATCAAGCCACTCCAGGCCCTCAGCCTGATCGGCAATATGAACATCGTCCGGCGCGCATCCCAGTGCGCCCGCCAGCGCGGCGCGTGCGAGTTCCGGCTTGTTGTTTTTTTCGCTCAGGTGCACGCCAACGATATGTCCCAGCCTGCTGCAGTCCAGATTACCCAGCATTGCGGCAGCCTGTTCATTGCTGAGATGTCCGTAGTTACATCCCACGCGTTCCTTCAGATGCGCCGGATAGGCACCGGCGGCCAGCATGGCAGGCGAATGATTGGTTTCCAGTGCCAGCGCATCACAGCCCTGATAAACCTGCAGCATGTGCTTACTGACATGTCCGGTATCCGTCAGAATTCCGAGACGATGATCGCCGTTGCCGAATACATACTGACAGGGTTCGCGCGCATCGTGTGGTACCGGTGTCGGCTCGACCTGGATATCGCCAATCGAGAAGGTTTCGTGACAATTGACCAGTCGCAGACGCGCGAGGTGAGCATCGCGAACCGCGGCACGGGTGCCCGGCGTCATCCACAAATCAATATCGTGACGACGGGCAAATCTGACGGCACCGGCAACATGATCGCCGTGCTCATGAGTAATCACCAGCGCACTGATATCCGACGGCCGACGCCCCAGACGACGGACCCGGCGTTCAGTCTCTTTTGCGGAGAAGCCGCAGTCGAGCATTACGCAGGTATCACCACTTTCGATCAATGCGGCGTTGCCGCGACTGCCACTACCGAGGTAGGAAAATCTCAATTTCAAAATTAATGCTCATTTTTTACTGTCGCCGGATGGAAAAACCGGTAGCGGAAAAGGGGTGACATTGTCGCCGCTGGCATCCCTTATTTTGCTGACGCCCTGACGATCGACGAGGTCAACCCGAATGATGCTCTGGATTGGTAAATAGGTTTTTGCAACGCCGGCGAACTCGTCGCGTATTCGCTCCTCGGAGGGATCGACGACCAGACCGGCGCGTTCGCCGAAAACCAGTTCCTCAACCTGCACGAATCCCAGTAAACCGGCGTCGCTGACTTTCCGGGCGTAGATCTCGTAGATCTTCCCCTGACTGTGAAACGTGATGCGGTAAAGAGTCTTGTCGGTCATGATCCGCACGCTGAGGTGAACGTGCGAAGTATGCCACAGCGTCTCATTTCTTGTGTGGCAAAACGAAACGCAGCCAGCGTGATCTATTTAAGAAGCCAGCCGAGCAGCAGCAGAAGAAACATGATCCCGGTGACCGCAATCCAGACAACAAAACCGGGACGCGGCAGCTGTTTCTTGTCGTCGGATGTTGCCGACAGTGACGTGCCCGCAGCCGCCATATCCAGCAGGCGATGACGCAGGCTGCGATAGGCGGACATCGACAGGCGACCTTGCTGATGGTCGGTCACCAGCTGCTTCAGCGCCAGCGCGATTTCCTGCTCCCGCTGTTCAGATTCAGCAGACATGCTCAGCCGTTACCCCTGAAATCGATGACGGCAGCAGTAATATTGTCGCTGGCCTCACCGGCAAGCGCGAGATCCAGCAGGGCCTGGCAGGCTTCGGCGCAGGTTCCACTGCCCAGACTGGCTGCCAGGCTGTCCTCGTCCAGATCCTTGTATAACCCGTCGCTGCACAGCAAATACCGGTCGCCGTCGATCAGCTCACGCAGGTCGACATCCAGGTACAACTCGTCGGTGCCCCCAACCGCCCGGGTAATCACATTAGATAGAGGGTGGCTCTCTGCATCTTCACGTCGTAACTCACCGGCCTGGACCATCACTTCGACCTGGCTGTGGTCAACTGTCAGTCGTTGCAGTTCGCCGTCGCGTAGACGATAGGCCCGACTGTCACCGGCCCAGACAATGACCGTGTGACGCCCCATTACCAGCAACGCCACGACGGTACTGCCAATGGTTCGCATCAGGACGGAATTATTCGCTGTTTCGTAGAGACTCAGGTTTACGTCGAGCAAGCGGTCTTCAACTTCGTCGAGAAAATCCGCCGGGTTGTCATGAGCCTTAACGCCGCTTAATGACTCGACAATCATGTTGCTGGCCATGTCGCCGGCTTCGTGCCCGCCCATGCCGTCCGCCACTACCCACAAACCGCGCTCGGGCAAAGCCAGTGCCGCATCTTCATTGATCTCGCGGACCTTGCCGGGATGCGTCGTCGTTGCCGAATCCCAGCGGAAAGGCGCACTACTCAACGGCTGGCTCCGCTGCCGGACACCCATTCAGACACACTCCTCGTTTTGGATCATTCTTCAGCACGATATTCTCGACGCTACATTTTCTAAGTTGTCCAGGTGATTGAATCCGCTAAATTTGTGGCGGAGAGGGTGGGATTCGAACCCACGGTACGCGTAAGCGCACACTTGATTTCGAGTCAAGCCCGTTCGACCACTCCGGCACCTCTCCACCTGGCGCCC
>JABDKV010000167.1 GCA_013002045.1 Gammaproteobacteria bacterium | reverse complement strand
CTGGGTGGAAGCACCCTGCCATCTGGGGGTTTTCCCTCATAGGCTATCTAAGGTGTTTTCCCTATTATTTAGGTTGTCGGAGGAGTCAGGACTGGCCCTCCCGTGCTGGAAGAAGTTTTGAAGGATGATGTGATGAGCTATACACGTACGCTTTTAATAACGGTGCTGCTGAGTTTCGCTGCCGCCGGCGTGCAGGCCGCAACCGTGACGGTGACGGATGCCAATTCAGACTTCTCGGTTACCTACAACACCGATGATGCCGGCGCCTTTGGCACATTGTTCCTGAGTAACAACACGATATTTTTTGTTCCGGACAACTTTACAGCGCAGTCGAACAACGGCGCTGGCTTCGCCAGTATTTCAGAAACGCTGAACCTGCAGCTCAACGCGACGACACCGGGCTTTACGTTTGAGACCTTCGTCCTCGACGAAGATGGCGACTACATTGCTAATGGCGCGGGTACAGAGGTTTCTGCCTCGGGTGAAATGCGCGTTCGCGCTGGCGACGATCCGGCAACGACCTATCTCGACGGTTTTGACTTCATCGATAACGGCGACCTTGGCCCCGCCACGCAGCAGTGGGCCGGTAGCGCAACCATTGACCAGAACGATGGCTGGATGGGCACGACCAGCACGGTTTTTCTTACCTTGCAGAATGTCCTGACAGCAAATTCGACGTTCCAGGGAGAGGGTGCATTCATCCAGAAGAAATTCGAGGGTGTTTCAATTTCGGTCAACCCGGTACCCGTACCGGCGGCCGTCTGGCTGTTTGCCTCGGCACTGGCAGGGCTATTCGGCTGGCGCCGCCGCCGCAATTGATCTGATCTGACTGCCGTTCCCAACGGTCCAGGCTGGCGTGCTCGCCGCCTGGACTTTTTATTGCCCAGGATTAACCGAACATGAGGGAAAAAGCCTCGTTTTGTGGGCGTTTTTCCCTATATCCGACCCCGGTCGCGACACTTAAAATTACTTTGGCCCTGAAAAAAGCGTTTGTCCGAAGGTAGGAAAAATACGATGCGAATCCTGATCTCACTGGCTGCAACGACCCTGTTGGCGTCACCGCTATTCGCCGCACCGATGACTGTCTCGGATGCGAACTCCGACTTCACGGTGACTTACGACACTAACGATGCTGGTGTCTACGGCACAGTCTTTTTAAGTAACAACACGATATTCTTCCTGCCCGACGCGTTCCTGGCCGAGTCATCCAACGGCGGTGTTTCAACGCTTGCAGAGTCAATCACGCTGACACTGACAGCTGTTACACCCGGCTTCAGTTTCGATACCTTTCTTCTCAATGCCGATGGTGACTACTACGTGAACGGCCCGACGTCGTCGGTTTCGGCCGATGGCCTGATGGATGTCAGCGCCGGTGCGGGATCGTTCCAGGCGGGCTTTAATTTCAGCGATAACGTCGACGGTGGTCCAACGACGCAGCAGTGGGCAGAAAGCGCCATACTGGATTCGACTTCGGGCTGGGGCGGCAGCGACACCAGTGTCACGCTGATCCTGTCAAATACCCTGAGTGCCATATCGGATCAGTTGGGTGACAGCGCATTCATCCAGAAGAAGTTCGAAGGCGTGTCCGTCTCGGTCAACGCAGTGCCGTTGCCCGCCGGCGTCTGGCTGCTACTGTCGGCTTTGGTCGGCGTGGCCGGTCTGCGACGCCGCTAACACCCGGAGTTCGTCAGGACAACAAGCCGTGACGCGCTGCATAGCGCACCAGTCCGGCGGTGTTGTGTACCTTTAATTTCTCGATGACCCGGGCACGGTGATTCTCGGCGGTCTTGGTGCTGACTTCGAGATCGCGCGCGATCTCCTTGGTCGTTTTGCCTTCGATCACCAGGTGAAAGACTTCGCGCTCGCGCGGTGTCAGTGACCCGTAGGGATCTTCCGGATGATCATCCGGCTTGCGGTACTGGTCGGCCAACGCCCGTGCTGCCTGGGGACCAAAATACGCCTGGCCCTGGCTCAAAGTCTTGACCGCGGTCAGCAACTCTGCCGAGGCCGTGTCCTTGACCAGGTATCCCGAAGCACCGGCGCGCACGATGGGAATAATGTACTCATCCTCTTCATGCACAGTGAGCACGAGTATGCGCGTGCCGGGCAGGGCGTCGTTGACCCGTCGTACCGCTTCGAGGCCACTCAGTCGTGGCATGGTCAGGTCGAAGATAGCGACATCCGGTCGTGTCTCTAAAGCCTTCTCGACGGCTTCCATACCGTCTGCCGCCTGAGCGACCACTGTGCAACCACCGTCTTCCTCCAGCAGGTTGACGAGCCCTTCGCGCACAATGGTGTGGTCGTCAGCAATCAACACCCTGATCAGGCGCATGTGCTCGGTCATTTGATCCCCTTTAGTCCTGGTGCCCTGTTAGCGGCACCGCCAATTCTACTACGGTCCCGCTGCCCGGGGCCGATCTTATGGCAAGTTGCCCGCCAAACAGTTCTACACGGTCTTTCATGCCTCGCAGACCGGAGCTGGCGGGATTATTGTCCTCACCCAGTGCGCTTTTCATTTCGAAGCCGGCACCCTTGTCGGTCACCGACGCACGCAGAAAATCCGGGCTCGACTGCACCTGAACGACAGCTTCGGCGACACCCGCATGCTTGATTACGTTGGTCAGCGATTCCTGCACGATACGGAACACCAGCGTCTCGATCTCGGGCTCGAGGCGTTCTTCGTCGAGATCGCAGTCAATACTGATATCCATGTCGGTCCGTTGACCCAGCGTCCGCGCCAGCCAGGTCAGGGCTGCCTCCAGGCCGAGATCGTCCAGTACCGATGGTCGCAACAGCCGTGACAATTCGCGCGTGTCATTGAGCGCAGTCGATACCAGTTCGACCGAGTCTTTCAATGCCGCCGCCAGTGTCTCGTCGGCATCCTCGTACTTGATATGTAGTCGCGCGACCTGGTTTTTAAGCGCAGTTAACGTCTGGCCGATACCGTCGTGTAGCTCACGCGCCAGTCGACGACGCTCGTCTTCCTGCACCATCCACACGGCCTTGGCGAGACGACGGAAACGCCGCTCACCGTCAAGCAGGCGACGAAACAGCGCCTGGTTCTCGCGTGTGATCGAATCGACGCGACGGGTGATCTCGGTTATTGCTTCTTCTGAGTCGAAATTTACATCTTCAGTCGCCATCGACAAGTGCCTCGTTACGTAGCTTGTTTACCAGCGGTTGCGAATCGAAGACGCCCAGGGCCATCTTCGGGAGATTACCACGGACACGGTTTATTTCCTCCGCGGCCAGTTTTTGTTGCCGTGCCGACTGCTCAGCCGCACCGTTGGCGGCGAGCACATCGGTTGCCAGTGCGCGTATGCGATAGGCGCCACCGTAGGGGAGCTGCTTTTCCAGCAATGCGAGCATCTGGTTAACCATGCTGGTGGCAGCCGCAGCGCCCTGACCTGCAACCAGCGCCTCGGCAGCGACCGCGTAGGATTCCAGCGCGATCGGGTTAAAGCCATCGCGGCGGGCCCGTTCGGCGAGACGTCGTGCTACGGCAAGGGCCTGCTCGTGATCGGTACTACGCAGAGCCAGTTCAGCACGTGTCAGCTCTGTTCGCATTTGTGCTGCCACACTGCCACTGGCGTTGGCAGCATCGACGGCAGACTGTAATCGTGCGTCGTATTCTGCCGGTGTGGTGGCCAGCGTTGCGTGCAAGCGTTGTAGCTCGGCGCTATGTTCCAGATTCGGTGTGCTGGCCAGCCATGCCTCGATGCGCTGCAGTTCACCCCGTAGTTGCTCGGTCATGCCGAGTTGCTCATAGATACGCGCCAGCTGAAGTGCAAACTCGGTCATGCCGCGGGTGTCACCGACCGGTTCGAGAATGGCAATGGCCTCGCCCAGCTGCGACAGCGCCGCTTCGTAGCGTCCCTGCATCCCCGCGGTATGGCCGAGATAACCGAGTGAGACCGCTTCACCTTCGGGATAGGCGAGCTCGCGGCTGATCTCGAGTGCATCAAGAAACGCCTTGTTGGCACCGGCCCACTCACCGCGGGCTGCATGCAACAAGCCTAGGCTCTGCAAGCCCTGCATCTCACCATCACGGTTACCCAGCTCACGCGCTTCGGTCAGTGCGCGCTCCCAGTACAGGCGCGCGTTGTCCAGCTCACCCAGCATGTAATAGGCGAAACCGACATTGTTGTAGCTTTCGCGTAGTGCGCGCCGGTCTCCGAGTTCCTCGCGAATCTTTAACGCATCGCGAAAATGTGTCAGCGCAGCGGCATGGTCGCCGGCTTCTTCTTCCAGTGTGCCCAGGGTGTTGGTAAATGCCGCCAGCCCACGCTGGTCGCCCAGCTCGAGGCTGACATTTTGTGCCTGTTCGAGGCTGTTACGGGCGGCATCGAAATTGCCCGCCATCATTTCCAGTCGCGCAATGTTATTGAGTGACGTCGCCAGTCCCCGTCGATCGCCTATCTCGCGTCGGATACTGGCGGCTTCTTCGTAGTTATCGCGTGCTGCGCTGAGCTGCCCCAGGCGGCCGTAGGCTATGCCAAGCGCGTTAAGCACGTTGGCCCGGCCCTGCGGGTTATCGAGCCGGTTCTGGATAACCAGGTCGCGGACCAGGTAATCATCGATGGCGCGACGGCTGTCACCGGACTGGATTGCATACTTGCCCAGCAGGAACCACGCCCGTGGATGATTGGGGTCATCGGCAACAATGCCCCGCAGTATTGCGTTGGCCTGTTCAAAGCGTCCCTCGTCGCCGTAGGCTTCTGCCAGCGCCACGCCCGATGGCAGGTCGGAGGGGAAGCGATCGATCAGTTGCTGCAATAGCAACTGGGTCTGTTCGAAGTTGCCGTCCAGTGCAGCATCGAAAGCACGCGCCTGCAGTGCGCTGCGAGACAATTCATCCTCGAATTGCTCAATCGCGCGGCCGACGGCGGTCTTGGCGTCGTCGGCTCGGCCGGAATAATCGTAGGCCTCGGCCAGGCGTAGCCAGGCAATACCAAATCCGGGATCGGCAGCAACAGCCTGCTCGAGCAGCGGTGTCGCGGTCGCCAGGTTGCCCTGGCGCAGGGCGGTTCGGCCTTCCGTGTAGGCGGCAAGAGCCTCGGACGACGTCGATAACACACCGTCGTCGGTGACAATACTCAGACGCAACGACTCAGCGATCTGGTCCGCCAGTTCGTTGACCAGCACCAGGGGCGAGTCGGGTGCTGCCGTCGCGCTGATGACATCCTGTGTCTGCGTTCCGCTATCGAATAGCCGGGCATCGAGCACCAGTTGGCCGGCGCTTTGGCGCAAGGCGCCGGTGACCAGGTTATCGGCGCCGAGCATCTCAACCAGCTGCAGGGTGTCGCGCTCACTCAGCGAAGCCGGGTCGAGTCGCATATCGGCCAGCGTGTCGGCAATACGCGAGCTGTCGATGACGGCCAGCGTTGCCGATTCGGCGAAATAGGTATCGAGCATGTCGTTGAAGCCGGTCGCCATCCAGTCCAGCGTGTCGTCACCGGTTTCATTGGCCAGCGGCAGAATGGCGACGCGGGTTGCTTCGCCGCCATCGGACTCGCGCGTGACAAATAACCAGGCCGCTACCGCTGCCAACACCGCAAAGCCCGCTACAGCCAGCATGGCCACGACGCCAGTGTGTCGCAGTCGCGGCAGTCGAAATGCCGGGGCCTGTTGTGCCCGCAGGTCGGCGGCCAGCTCACCGGCGGTCTGGTAGCGGCGCGCGGGGTCTTTCTGCAGGCAGCGATAGATGATTCGACGCAGCCAGGCCGGGACTTTGGCACCGGTTTTCTCCAGGTCCCGTGGTTCACCAATCGTGCGTTGGGCAATCAGCTCTTCGAGGGTGCCACCTTTGAAAGGTAGCTCACCGGTGACCATCTCGTAGAGAATCAGGCCAAGCGCATAGATATCGGTGCGACCGTCGATATCGTCGCCGTGAGCCTGTTCGGGTGACAGGTAGTCAGGGCTGCCGACGATTATGCCGGTCTGGGTCATGCTCGCGGCATGCAGCGAACGCGCAACACCAAAGTCGGAAATATAGGCGTGGTCTTTTCCATCGAGCAGGATATTGGCCGGCTTTAGATCACGATGCACGACACCTTTTTCGTGTGCCGCATGCAGGCCCTCGGCGATATCGGCAGCCATGCTGGCCGCAACAAACGCGTCCAGCGTGCCGTCGTCCTCGAGCAGGCTACGTAGTGACCGGCCCTCGACCAGGTCCATGGTGATGAAGTGCAGCTCGCCATCCTGGCCGATGTCGTGAATGCGCAGGACATTGGGATGGGAGACTTCGCGAGCCAGAACGATTTCGCGCTCGAAACGCTCGAGCATGGCGGCATCGGGTGCTCGTTCGGGCCGCAACACCTTGAGGGCGACATCGATCTTCAGGCGCTCGTCATGCGCCTTGTAGACCAGCCCCATACCACCGACGCCAATCGGGCTGTCGATACGGTAGCGCTCAGCCAGCAGCCGGTCTTTGCGTAGCAGTGTTGCGGCGCCGATGCTGGTACGCGTGGCGTCGAAATCGTCTTCGGGGACGTCCCCAGCCATCAACTACCGCTGGCGACTTTAGACCAGGTAAACCCGGTACCACCCATATCGATTTGTTCTCTTTCTACAGGATGTCGATAGCCGGGCAGGCTTTCGCGCCACTGGCTCAGGTTCTCGACGTTGACGTCGCCGTCCCGCAGGATCGAATCGATATCTCCAATCTCCTGATCGAGCTGCGCCAGCGCAAGCGCGGTGGTCGCGTGCGAGATCAGGCCCTCGAGGATATCGAGATCGAGATCGGTGAGAATTTTCGACAGCTCGGAACTGTCGGCATAAACCACACCGATTGTGCGGTCGGCAATTGTCATAGGCAGGCATACCAGGGCACGGATATTCCCAGCTATGATACTAGGCCTTTCGGCCAGCGGTGCAAAGGTCTGGACGTCCATGGATACGACGCTGGCCCCGCTTTCCATGGCGTGGTTGATGGCACCACGACTGCCACGAAAGGCGTGAGCGCTGTCAGCCCCCACGGTCGACATGATTTCCATATCGCCGTCGGCGCGGGCCAACATGGCAAAACCGCGCTCCATTCCAACCAGGTGCATGACGGAGCTAAGGACCTTGCGTAGCAAGGGCTCAACGCCGGCTGAGGGACGTATTGCCCGTCGTAGCTCGAGCGAGGTCTCGTAGCGACGACGTTGATTACTGGCATCGGCGTCAGCCTGCTCGTCGGTGCGCAACTCATAGCGCATGAGCAGTTCGCCGAGCGCGATCCAGCAGTTGTTGTCTAAAGTAGCCTGGTCGACGCCTTCGCCGTCTATTGCGATGCCATTCTTGCTGCCGAGATCTTCGATGTGCCAGCTGCCATCGCTGAAGCGCAGGCGGGCGTGTTTACGCGATACGCGCGAACTGTCCACGACGATGTCGCTGGCCGGGCCACGACCGAGCAGGTACTCGCGGGCTTCCTCGAGATAGAGCTGCCGCGCCGGCGCATCGGAGAAATGCAGCGTTAGTCGTGCGCGCACATGCGGCTCTCTACTATGGCAGGTCGTTGGCCAGCAGCGTCAGGCTATAGCGTAATGTTGACGCGGCTGCGCGCAGTTGCCCATCCAGGTTGACAAGATCGTCGCGAGCACGCCACAGGTTGGGAATAGCGGTGCCAGCGTCGCCGCGAACGGCACTCATGAACTCGTCCAGTTCATCGATGGCACCGACTTCGTCCTGCGCATCGTAAGCGGATCGTGCAGCACTGATCGCAGCGCTGAGTTCGTTATACAGAGTCGTGTTGATCTCGGACTGGTTCGAATCGAGGACGTTGACCAGCCGGTCAAACTTGCCGTTGATGACGTCATCGATCTGGCGCAGGTCGGCCACGATCATAAATTCACAGAATTCACCCTGACTGCCTCGGACACGATAACTACCGCTGCCAGCCTGGTCCGTGATGTCCACGAAGTCGCCACCGTCTTCGGCTACGACCAGACGG
>JABDKV010000163.1 GCA_013002045.1 Gammaproteobacteria bacterium | reverse complement strand
GATGGTGTAGGCACGACACAGTTTAGTGGTCAGTTCCGGCTCGACAGGGACCTGAGCGAAGCTGCCAGTAATGTTCTGCAGCTCAGTATCGAGTATGGCTACAAGGATTTCGTCAATCGGGTGGCGGCAGCTCGTGACATGACTTTCGAAGAAGTCGACGCGGTTGCGCGAGGGCGTGTCTGGATTGGTGCTACGGCACAGACGTTGAACCTCGTTGATAAGCTCGGCGATTTCGATGAGGCGGTGGCCGCCGCGGCAGCCATGGCTGGATTGGGTGATGACTACCCGGTCCGCTACATCGAGAAAGAGTTGTCTTTCCGCGAGACTGTAGCCTTGCAGCTGGCCGGGCAGGCGAGGTCACTGGTCAGCTTCGAGCGGCACTCAAGCTCGGCGCTCGAGATGCTGGCGTCACAGTTTAATAGCCGCCTGGGGCGGCTGGTTCGGTTCAATGATCCACAGAACCTTTATTACTTTTGTGATTGCAGCGTTAGTCAGGACTGACGCACGCGGGGAAGTTGGTGGGATGTGTTTTTGCGACCCCGGGTTATCGCGGCTGAAGCCGCTCCTACGGGGGAAAAAAAAGAGCCCGCGTTTAGCGGGCTCTTTTTTTGACGTGTGGACGTCTGTTAGCTGGAGCGACGTCGGCGTAACAGCCCCGTGATCCCCAGTGCGCTGAACAACAGCCAGACACCAGCCGGCAGTGGTACTACGTGTACCTTGCCGGGGCCGTAGACGACGGTCATCTCACCGGCATCAATTGCCGAGTAAAAGCCTTCCCATGGCGCATCGTTGGTTGCCATGCTCAGCAGTCCGACACCAATTCCGAGAGTCTCGAAAGTGACCGTGCCGATGGTATGCATGCCAACAATGCCGTCGATAGAACCGAAGCCAATGCCGTTCAACTCAGCATCGCCGACAGAGCAGCCAGCTATGGCTGCACCGTCGAAGAAGCAATTGTCGGGCGCGACAGCGAAGTCCGGGTCTGCAGCGGTATCGATGAAGTCCGCATTGAACTCGAACGATACGAACGACAGCAGACTCGCGTCATAGAAGACATCAAATGACCCACCGACTGTGCTTTCGAAAAAGTTCATGGTGATGTCGAATGACACCTGCTGACCGACACCGACCTGCTGCCCCGGATCCGCGAAAGAGATCACGTTGGCATTGGCCGTTGCAGACGCTGCCAGCATGATCACCGCAGCAAGGCTTGAGATAGTTTTTGTAGCCATTTTATTGATCCCCACTCTTTATTTGTTCGCTGATTCGGGAGCCGGGTTGGCACCCGGTTCTGTGCCGAACAGCTGCTTGAACAACGATACGTCGGTGAAATTGATCTGGCCATCGCAGTTCAGGTCGAGCTCGCTGTAATCAGGCGGATCACTCGGTCCAAACATACCCACCTTGAGCATTGCCAGGTCGGCAAAGTTGGTGAAGCCACTATCATTGAAGTCGGCATCGCAATGGTTGCCAAATCCGTCCAGGTCACTGTCGCACTGGGTCGGGTTCGGCGTCAGCAGACAGTTATCCTCGTAATCGAAGATGCCATCATTATCGATGTCGAGTACCGCTACCGTCGTTACGGCGAGAGCACTGTCGCTGCCATCCGGGCCGCTGGAGTTAGCCGTATTAACGACCTGGTCACCAACATTGGCGGTTACTTCTGCCTGGAAGGTCATCAGCGCGTTGCCACCTGGTTCTGACAGGATACGCAATTCGCCGTCACCGCCGATTGCTGGCGGCGTGCCGGTACCGTTGAAGTAGTAGGTATCGCCGAGCAGCGCACCGTCTGACTCTGCACCCACCGTCAGGCTGGGCGGCAGCGAGTCGAGAGACTCATAGACGTACCAGATGCCCGGGTTGGCCGACAGATCTGTCGCAATCCAAAGCTGGAACGTGTAGCTCGGTCCCGGGACATTCCAGACCTCGGCATTCTTCCACTCGACCACGATCAGCGTGCCAGAGTTGAAAATACCGTAGTAGATTTCGCCGGCACCGGAATCGTCAGGATTGGTGCCGTCGAGATCGAGATCGGTCCAGAACGGTGCCAGTACCGCATTGGGTGCGGTCGGGTCCGGCATATTCTGGTTGCCGTTCGAGAACGCCGACGTCGTGTCGGTGCCAGCGACTGCAAAGCCGTTTGAGCCAATCACCAGGTCGGTATAAGTGACACCAGCGTAAGTAAACGGTGGCAGACCGAAGAACTCGATAAACGTATCGTCACAGACCGTGCTGCACGGATCCGGTGGTACGCCGATCGATGACAGATCGAAGTAGCCAAATGGCGAGCCAAACGGATCAGATACCACCGACACCAGTCCGGTATCGAGATTGCCTTCCCAGCTGACCGTATTCGTTCCGGCGTCATAGGCTGCGGGCGTAATGTCGGAGCCATTCGTCACCTGTACGACAACCGAGCCATCGACATAGGCTGCGCCATCAGGAATGGTGTCCGACAAAGAGAACGGACCCGTTTCGCTCAGGCTCAGGTTGGTCAGGCTGATAGCGTAGTTCAGCGGTTGACCCGGCGAGGCAACCTCGGCATCGACCGTCTTGGTCAGCCCGGCAGGATTGCTGCTGGTGGCAAAAAATGCCGCGACTGTCAGGTGCTGCTCAGAGAACGAACCGTTGTCCGGTGTCATGTGCAGACGACCGAAGTTCCAGTCACCGATATTGCCGTTCGAGGTGTCAGCTGTAATCGTCAGTTCCTGACTCGCGCCCGGTGCCAGTGTGAAGTTGGACGGAGATGCACTGAGCGTCATTCCCGAATCGCTTACGCCAGAGGTCGTCCAGGTCGTAGACGCACCGGTGACATTACGTACTGTACGGGTCCACGAGCAGGACAGCTGACAACCTTCAGACACGAGGTCAGGCAGGTTCAGTGTCGACGGGTCGCCACCCAGTGCCGGGTCAGCGGCATCGAAGTTGGCGATCGTCTCATCCATCAGCAGTCCGGCAGCGGCTGCCTTGTCGACCTGTACACGACCACCACCGTAATCGAACGGATCAGCGGTGGTGGCGCCATTTTCCTTGAGCATGTCCGGTGTGCCAGTGGTCATCAGCGCTGACTTGACCTCAGCTGCAGTCCAGTCCGGGTACAGATTGCGGAGCAAGGCTGCCGCACCGGTAGCGTGAGGGCTGGCCATCGAAGTACCACTGATGATGCCCCATTCCGCCAGCACTGACGGCCCGTTGCCCGGTGCCAGGAATTGCAGATCGGCACCTGCTGCGTAAATGGCAGATCCAGGTGCCGCGACGTGTGGCGCCAGGAAGTCAAATCCCTCATATGGGCCACGCGAGCTGAAGCCGGCCATCAGATCGGCCGCAGCCGGATCCGAGAACGGTGCGCCCGAGCCGGTTATCGTGCCGGTATGACCGGTTCCCGATGCCAGCCATGCCCGCAGAACATCGCCGTCATCGGCGCTGATGTGGATCGCCGGAATGACGTGCACATCGTCGGCGAGGCTTGACGCACCGCCTTGCAAGTTGGCCAGCACGAATGCGTCGGCGCCGCCGTCACGTACGTTGCGTCCCTTTTGCACACGGGCAATAGCGCCGCGATCGCAAACGACAATGCTACCTGCCGGGAAGGTGCCAGGCGGGAAAGGCTCAAGGCACTGCTCCGGCTCATCGAAGTTTGGATCCCCGGGAGCGCCTACCGGATAGTCACCCGCGTAGACGAGGTTGCCGGTATACGGTTCAGTAACACTGCGGCCAGTGATATCGGCTGGCGGTGTTGTGTCGCCGCCGGCGAGGTTTTCGAGGTTTTTCGGCGCGAATGCGCGGTCGTGCGTGCTTGCACCGACACCAGTCGCCCACGGCGACGCATTAATGCGACCGGCAGTGCCGGCACCCGGCCCGCTGTTACCGGCTGAGTTTTGCAGGGCAATGCCTGCAGCGCGTGCGCCTTTGAACGCAAGTGACTTGAAGTCGACCCATGGGCTGCCGCCGGCAGCACCAATGGAGTGGTTCATTGCATCGACACCGTCGAGGATGGCCTGGTCGATAGCCGCGGCGATATCCGAGGCAAAGCAACTGGGCGCGCAGACTTTGTACGCGATGACGTGTGCGTGCGGTGCTACGCCTGAGACAGTACCGACTGTAATGCCGGAGTCGACGCCATCAGCATCAAGCAACGGTGCGTTGTTGATGACGTTACCTGCTGCGGTGCTGGCTACATGTGAGCCATGACCATCGGTGTCTTTCGAGACCGGGTCTCCGGGGGCAGAGAAGTCGTCGACACCGCCCCATGCATCTATGAACGAGTGCGATCCGATCAGTTTGTTGTTACACAACCCGGGGAAATCGACATTCGCACAGTCGTCGCGGGCACCACCGGCGCTGCCACCGGCTCCAAATGGGTTGGTCGCAGCGTACTCGCCGCCAGCGCCATAACCATCGTCGCCAATTTCAGCGAAAGAGGGGTGACCCTGGTTGATGCCGGAATCGAGAATACCGACAACCATGCCTTCACCCTGTGCGGCGACACCACTGGCGCTACCATCCCAGACGCTGGGCGCGCCGATCAGCAGGGGGCCGCGATCGGTGTCGCGCTGGTATGCAATATCGCGATCGACACTCAAAACGCCGGGCAGCTTGCGAGCCATCTCGGCCTGGTCCGGTGTCAGCCGCAGTGCCAGCCCGTTGGTCGCATAGAAATAACGATGAACGGGTTTGCTTTGTGAGCGGGTCATGCTGCGCAGCTGTGACAGGAATGCATCCTGCTGGCCACGCAGATAACTGGTGTAGGCCTTGGCTGCGGCTGAGCGGGTATCCAGTTTGCGCGCACCGGTTGCGCGGGCGCTGGTAGCCTGCAGGCCGGATTTGCCACCACCGGAATAGGCGGCGACGGCCGGATCGGCCAGGCGCACTATGTAGGTGAGTTGGCCAGCCTGCTTGGCTTCGCCTTGTTCTACACCGACACGGCCTTTGCCGGAACGGTCCATGGAAGGTGCTTTTGCTGCGCCGGCCGCCGAAACGGCGAGGCCACAGGCAAGAGCAACCGCGATACGAGTGTGTACACGTACACGACGTAAGGTATTTGGCACTGCTGATCCCCCGAGAGCCAATTGGATGTATTGTTTTTCGTTGTTACACGTCG
>JABDKV010000139.1 GCA_013002045.1 Gammaproteobacteria bacterium | reverse complement strand
TTCAGAGAAGATAGGCGCATTTAGAAGCAATTTAGACGAAAATGATGTTGGCATAACGCTTGCAGCCTCTACGGAAGAACCCGAATTCGTTGTCCAAGGAGTGTTTTCATGCGTCTTTTCCTGATCGCCACGCTGTTACTTGGCTGGCCCCTCGCAGCCCTGGCCGGTAACGACGTCACCGTCGACTATCACAGTGAGCTGGAGCCGGCCTCGGACATCCTGATCGCGGACGCGGTGCGCACCGAACTGGCCCTGGCCCGTCATGTTCCCGCCGGTCATCTTAAGGTGAATGTCGAAAACGGCATCGTCACCATGACCGGTCAATCGCCAACATTGCTCGGCAAGGAGAGGGCGTTGCAGGTGGTCAAGCACCTGCGCGGTGTCCGCGGTGTCGTGGACCGCATCAGTGTCGCGTCGTCGGGTATCCCGGATGGACATGTACGCACCGCTGTGGAAGCCGCACTGGCTGTAGACCCGGCCACCGAGCCACTGGAAATCGACGTTACCGTTGAGGAAGGTGCTGTGACGCTGACCGGTACGGTCGACTCCCAGGCAGAGCGAGCCATCGCCTCGGCTGTGGCACGCAGCATCGTCGGTGTACGCGCGATCGATAATCGACTCGACGTCAGCATTCCGAATCGTCGCGCCGACAGCGAAATCGAGGCCGATGTGACCCAGCGACTTTACTGGGATGTGCGCATCCCGCACCAGTTGATCAGCGTCGAAGTAGACGGTGGTGTGGTTTACCTCGAGGGTGCCGTCGGCAGCCTGTTCGAACGTGATATGGCCATCGCGCGTGCGCATGTGGCAGGCGCACGGGTGGTTGACGCAGATGAGCTGCAGATCGACGGCGCAGCACGCGGTCTGCGGCGCATTAGTGCGATCGTGCCAAAAGATATCGATATCGAACGCGCCCTGCTCGACGTCTTCGAAGCGGATCCACGCGTCGCCCCCTTTGATCCGGAGGTCGTTGTAGAGATGGGCCAGGTCACGCTAACTGGCACAGTGGATAATCCGAAGGCACGTAAAGCCGCGGCCCAGGCGGCTCGTAATACGGTTGGCGTAGTTGCCGTCAAAAATCTCATTGAAGTAGAGCCGCGTTCACCATTGAGCGATGCTGACCTCGATCGCTACGTTTCGATCGCGCTCGATCGCGATGTCTTTGTGACTGACCAGCCGATCGATGTAACGGTCGATGATGCTGTGGTTACCCTCGACGGCACCGTAGACACCTTCTTCGAACGGGCACATGCCGAAGACGTGGCTTCACGCATGGTCAGCGTACGCGAAGTAATTAACGAGTTGCGTGTGACCTATCCCGTGCCGCTGGTATCGTACGCCTTCTTCGACTGGGATCCGTTACTCGATCACTATGCCTACGACCGCACGCTGGTGAACCGCCTGCCGGACGAGACCATCCGGCGCAATATCCTGCGTGAGCTGTACTGGTCGCCCTATGTCGACAGTGGAGAGATTATTGTTTTTGTTAAAGATGGCGTCGCTACGCTGCGTGGCATCGTGCCCAGCAGTTTTGCCGTCCGCGATGCGATACAAAGCGCGTTTGCCGGCGGTGCGATAGACGTACAGGAAAGCCTGCGGGTAGAGGACATCGCTACAGAGCCCGTTGCAATCGCGCAATAGACTGTAATCAGACGCACTGGCGGGGCCAGCGGTGATTCGCCGCTGGCCCTTTGCTATGGTCGCGACATGAACAAAGCGCGTCTTAAAACCCTGAATGACAAGCCAGTCTGCAACCGCCGCTACGTGCTGTACTGGATGCAGCAGTCACAGCGTGTTGCCTACAATCACGCTTTGGAATATGCCGTGCGCGCAGCGCGCAAACGCGACCAGGGTGTGGTCGTCTGTTTCGGTGTCACCGATGACTATCCCGACGCCAACCTGCGTCATTACGACTTCATGCTGCGTGGGCTGGCTGAGGTAGCGCAGGATCTGCGCCAGCGCGATATACGTTTCGTGTTGCGCTACGGCTCACCACCGGAGGTGGCACTGCAACTGGCAGAAGTTGCATCGCTGGTCGTTTGCGATCGTGGATACCTGCGACACCAGCGCCAGTGGCGCAGACAGTTGGCCGCTGACGCGCCCTGTCGTGTTATTCAGGTCGAATCGGACGTGGTCATTCCAATCGAAGAAGTGTCCGACAAACAGGAATATGCCGCGCGGACCATACGCAAGAAAATCAACAGCCGCATCGGCGATCACCTCGAGGCGTTGAGCCAGTCCAGGCCGGCCAAATCGACACTGCGGATCAGTCTTCCCGGCGACGGCGACCTCGATGCGACCCGTCCAGACAGCGTTCTGGAGAAACTTGAGATCGATAAATCGGTCGGCCCTGTCGAGCGGTTCCAGCCAGGCTACAAGGCCGCGCGCAAAGTACTGTCATCTTTTTTACGGGCACGGCTCGATGGCTATGCAGAGTCGCGCAACGATCCGGCCGATCCGGCCGGCAGCACGCTCAGCCCGTACCTGCACTTTGGCCAGCTATCGCCAGTGGAAATCACCCGACGGGTGCAAGACGCCAGCAGCGGCAGCAAGGCTGACGAGGAAGATTTCCTCGAGGAGCTGATAGTCCGTCGCGAGCTGGCTGCGAATTTCGTCTATCACTGTGATGACTACGATTCGTTCCGCAGCCTGCCAGACTGGGCAAAGAAAACCCTGGACGAGCACAGCGACGATGAGCGCGAGTATGTCTATACCCGTAAGCAACTGGAGCTGGGCGACACACACGATGAGTACTGGAATGCTGCCCAGCGTGAGATGACACGCACGGGGTACATGCACAATTACATGCGTATGTACTGGGGCAAGAAAATCCTTGAATGGACCAATACCCCTGAATATGCCTACGCCACCGCGTTATATCTGAATAACAAATATTTCCTGGATGGCCGCGACCCGAACTCATTTGCAAACGTGGCGTGGTTGTTCGGACTGCACGACCGCCCATGGACCGAGCGCGATATTTTCGGCAAGGTTCGTTATATGAATGCGCGCGGTCTCGAGCGCAAGTTCGATATCGAAGAGTATGTCGAGTGGGCTAACGCACTCTGATTGCGGTCAGTCTGCGTAGTGGAACTGGTACTGGATATACAACCCGTCCTGGCGTAACCCACGCACACCGGTGTAACGCACGGTGTCGCCGCTGGCGAGCACGTAATTGACCATGATGCGATTGTTACTGCGACGCTGCTGGTCGAGAAACCAGGTCAGGCCGAAGTAGGTGTTATCGAGATCGCTGCTCACAGAGCCAACTTCGCTTTCACCGTGATAATGACGTACCAGTGCGCTCAGGCGCGGTGAAAACGCATACTCACCGTGCAGGTAAATCACGCTTTCGTCGTGCCCCGCGCTACCACGGATATCGGTCGCGGTAATGTACTCACCCTTGATGGTCCAGGCGTCTTTGTGCCAGCGTGCGCCGAAATCAATAACCCGCAGGTCCTCGGTACCGGGGCCGCCGGCCGCCTGACTGCTGCCCAGTGCGGCTTCGAAATGCCACTCTTCGCTGGGATCGAACAATACACGCCCGGCAAAGGAAAAATCGTCACCGGCCTGGTCCAGCGGGCCGGAGCCAATGTGCTGGGTAGCGGCAGAGCGCCCGGCCGGGTTAAAGATGCCAACATCGTAACCAAAGCCATTGTCGAAGCGGCGCCCGCTGAGCATGACACCCAGGGTGCGGTTTAATACCAGTCCGGCATCGAGCCCACGCCGGGTGAAATCGAGTCCGGTGGCCGGCATCGAGAAGTCCATACCGATAGGGGCTTTGAACTGGCCCAGTCGCACGCTGTGGTTATCGTTTAGCTGGTACTGCGTAAAGAGGTCGAAAATGATATTGGGCAGCGATCCCGGACGGCTCTGGTCGAGATTGTTGCCATTGAGATCGAGAACCAGTTTCGAGGTCCAGTCTCCATTGTTGACCGTGAATCCCGCCCGCACGCCATCAGCGCCGAATTCAAAACTGTCGTCCGCTTCGGTGCTTGTGGCGGTCAGCTGGGCAAAGCCAAACCAGTTCAGTTCCTGTGCATGGCTATTGCTGGCTGCGAACAACAGCGCCACAGCCGCGATAACTTTCAGCTGTCTATCCTGGTTGAAGCCGCTGCTGCAAGTCATGGTTGCCACCGTTTTGCCAGGCCCATTCCGAAAAAGAAATCATCGGCGCGGTCGTTGAGACCGAAACCGGCTTC
>JABDKV010000138.1 GCA_013002045.1 Gammaproteobacteria bacterium | reverse complement strand
ATCCGCTTGGCTGGGCTGCACACCAGAGTGCGCTATGTAAGTGCCCAGACCCGCTGGTCAATTACCTGACTTATCGCATGCCAATGCAACTCGACGGTCAGCCGCTGGCGCCGAGGCGCGAGGGTGGCAGAGAACATCTTGCGATCATGCAACTGGTTAACGAGCGTTGGGGCCCACGCTATGACATAGCCGGCTACGGCGACGGCCTACCCGATCCGGACTATGTCAATGAATGGCATGACTGGATCGAACAGGTGCAGGCTATTCATGTACTCGATCCGGTCTATGTGCAACGCCCCGCGCCGACGAAACCAGGCAAAGACGCACGACCAGCAGTAAACCGCGCACCTCCGGTTAACACGACCATCAAGCTCGTATGCGACGAGTGTGCCGGTGCATCCTGCGACGCGAACCGCCTGGCATTGCGGGCGATCCAGGCTATTCACGATGGCAGCTACTCGGATGATTGCGCCAGCGGCTGCGTCAATGCCGAGAACGAGATGCACTCGCGAGTGATTGACATGATCTGGGACGTCGGTCCAACCAGCGGGGGCTTCACTTTCAAGATCGAAGCGAAGCAGGCGGAGTTCGAATTGCAACTGGTGCACGCCAAGCTCACACCGATCTGGGGTGACCAGTTCCAGGTAGTCATACCGGGACTCAATATCCAGGTACCGGTCCTGTCATGGCTGCATGGCTATCGCATCCATATCCTGTCCCCGGATGGTCAGTGGAGCAGTACGGCGGCGGACCTCAACCAGCCGCGACCCTACCTGTCGCCACCGTGGGTACCGTACCCCAGCTGCCATCCCGCAGGCAGCAGCTCGGGCACCGGCAGCGGTAACGGTTATGTCGGCAACAACGACACCGGCAGCAATCATGGCGGCGGCTGTATCGTTTCGTTGCCGCGACCGCTGCCCTAGATCAGTCGTCGAGGTCGAGCTCGCGCATCTTGCGGGTCAGGGTGTTGCGTCCCCAGCCGAGCAATTGCGCGGCAACGTGGCGACGCCCACCACTGGCCCGCATGGCCGCGCCTATCAATGTCCGTTCAAAGTCCGGCAACAGCTCCTGTAGGAGCCCGCTCTCCCCGGCTGCCAGCTTTTGCTCTGCCAGCTGTTCCAGCGCTTTACGCCATTGGCCGGTTGGCGGTGCGGCTTCGCCACCGAACTCAACCGGGATATCACTGGCACGAATCTCGGAGCCCGGAGCCAGTGCTGTCAGCCGGCGGCAGGCGTTGACCAGTTGCCGCACATTCCCCGGCCAGTCAAATCCGGTCAGCAGAGCCGTTGCTTCGGCAGTAAAGGATTTTGGCTCGACATCGAGCTCGCGCGCGGCCACAGCCAGGTAATGTGGCAACAGTAGCGCAATATCCTCGCGTCGTTCGCGTAGCGGCGGGACATCGATGTGGAAAACGTTGAGTCGGTGATAAAGATCTTCGCGAAACTTCTCGTTGCTTACCTGTTGCTCGAGATCCTGGTGAGTAGCGGCGATGACACGGACATCGATGCTGATCGGATCCTTGCCACCGATACGATAGAACTCACCTTCGGCCAGTACGCGCAACAGCCTCGTTTGTAGCGGCGCCGGCATGTCACCGATTTCGTCGAGAAATAACGTCCCACCGTCGGCCTGTTCGAACCGGCCTGTACGACGGCTGTCAGCGCCGGTGAACGCACCGCGCTCATGTCCGAACAACTCAGACTCGAGCAACTCACTGGCTATCGCGGATACATTCAGCGCCACGAATGGCTGGTCGGCGCGCGGACTGTTGTCATGCAACGCCCGCGCCACCAGCTCTTTACCTGTTCCGGACTCCCCGGTAATCAGCACACTCATGCTCGAGCCAGCGAGACGCCCGATAGCCCGAAACACGGTCTGCATTGCCGGGGCCGTGCCTATGATCGTCGAGGTTGACGCTGGCTGTGCCGGGTCGGTATCGGTCGCCGACGATTGCACCGCCCGCTGCACCAGCGTAACGGCCTCATCGATATCAAACGGCTTTGGCAGGTATTCGAAAGCGCCACTGCGATAAGCTGCCAGTGCGCTGTCCAGATCGCTGTGAGCGGTGATTACAATTACCGGCAGCTGCGGATGGGCGGCATGCACCTGTTCGAGCAAATCGAGCCCGGACATACCCGGCATGCGAATGTCGGCGACCATGACATCGGGCACAGACTGCGCCAGTGCCGGCAAAACGTCGGTTGGCTTCTCGAACTCGGTGACCACCAGTCCCTCGGCTCCGAGCGCCTGTTGCAGCACCCAGCGTATCGACTTGTCATCATCGATGACCCAGACCGTGGCAGTGCTAGTCATTGCCGTTACCGGGTAGATAAACGCTAAAGATCGTCGGCGCGGCTGCCTGTTGCAGCCTGATCAGTCCGTCGTGGCGGCCAACCAGTTCCTGGGCCAGGGCCAGTCCGAGGCCGGTGCCATCGCTGCGGCTGGTGACCAGCGGATAGAACAAAGATTCGCGCAGGGCCTCGGGCACACCGCTACCGGTGTCTTCAAAGTCTATACGCGCCACCAGGCGATGCCGTATACCGCGCAACACGAGTCCATTCTCGGCCCGCGTGCGCAGGGTCAACTGCCCCGATTCCCCCATCGCCTGTAGTGCATTCCGTCCCAGGTTAAGCAGCACCTGGATCACCTGGTCGCGATCGAGCGAAAGTCGAGGCAGGCTCGGATCGTAGTCTTCGACGATAGCGATTCCGCTTGGCGCCTCACCTCGCAACAGACCGGTCACGTGCTGCAACGGCTCATGTACGTTCAACGCGTCGCGCCGCGATGGTTGCTGGGGCCCGAGCATGTTACCGACAAGTGCACTGAGCCTGTCGGCTTCGTCGATGATGATTTGCGTGTGAGTTGCAAGACCGTCATCGACCGCACGCTGCAGCAGTTGTGCCGCGCCGCGCAAGCCCGCCAGTGGATTGCGTATCTCGTGTGCCAGTTGCCTGCCGATGTCGCGCCCTACCTGTTGCTGGGTCAGCAATGCGACTTCCCGATTAAAGTGCAGCCGGGCCGATGCATCGTGTAGTTCGATAAGGAATCGGTCATCTTCGATACGACTGATACGACAATCGACCACCAGTAACTTGCCATCCGCTGTCTGCAGCCGCAATTCGCTGCGCGACAATGGCGATTGTGTGTCGCTCACCTTTTCTGTCAGCGCTAACAACTCGGACTGCGGACCGAGTAGCGTCGACCAGTCGCGTCCGACCGCTCGCCGTGTGCTGATCCCCAACAAGTCTTCCGCGGCCGGATTGACTTGTGCAACTGTAAGCGAGGAATCGAGTACGACCACGGCGGTCGCAAGCGCGTCAATGACCGGCGTGTGTGACCGTTGCAGGTTGCCGGCGGTCATTGCACTGCACGCCGTCAGTTCAGGACCGAAGTCTGCTTGACGTGAAAAGTGACCGGTTGGCCGGCGATCATGACCTTGCCATTGGCATCGGTCACCTCGGCCGCAACCGTATGAGTACCACGATAAACGTCATTGATGGCGTGCGCAGTCGCCTGTGGCGGCCAGTCTTCGACAACCGCACCGTCATAGCGGACCACAACTTTGTGGCCCTCATGCAACTTCGGACTAATGGAGAGAGTGACAGTCAGCACCCCGCCAATATTCCACAACACCTGGTCGCTCGTCGGGCTCTGGATACTGACCGACTGGTACATTTTGGTTGCAGCCTCTGTGGTCGCCGGTGCCGGGCGGCGTAACGGCGGTGCGGTGGCTGCCGCCGGTGGTGTGTGGGTCGTTGGCGACTCGATTTCAACCACCTCGGCACCTTCGCGTGGCCGATCCGAATAATTGACCCGTCCCTGCTCATCGACCCAGCGGTACAGGCTGGTCGCGCCAGCTACAGTCGTGAGCATTGACATCGTTATGAAAATCAAAGTGATAAAACGCATGGCCCTAGAATAGCCGACTCCACGCCCCCGCGGCCAGCACACGCCGGGAAAGAAAGGCGCGGCGGGGCGTACCCCGCCACTGAACGCTACCGAACCCGCCAGAACAGCAGCGTCTTAACCAACTGGGAAGTCTAGAGGCTGTAGTACATGTCGAACTCGACCGGGTGAGTCGTCATGCGCAGGCGCGTGACTTCTTCCATTTTGAGTTCGATATAGGCATCGATGGCGTCATCGCTGAACACGCCACCGGCGGTCAGGAATGCACGATCCTGGTCGAGGGCCAGCAAGGCTTCGTCGAGGGAGAAGCAGACTTCCGGAATCTCGGCCGCTTCTTCTGGTGCCAGGTTATACAGGTCCTTGTCCATGGCATCGCCCGGATGAATTCGATTCTGGATTCCGTCGAGTCCAGCCATCAACATCGAGGCAAACGCGAAATACGGATTACAGGTCGAGTCACCGAAGCGTACTTCGATACGACGTGCCTTAGGGTTGGGGATATGCGGTATCCGAATCGAAGCTGAGCGATTACGTGCGGAGTAGGCAAGGAATACCGGCGCTTCGAAACCGGGCACCAGGCGCTTGTAGCTGTTGGTGCTGGCATTGGCGAACGCATTGATTGCGCGCGCGTGCTTGAGCACGCCACCGATGTAGAACAAGGCGTTCTCTGACAGTCCACCATATTCTGAACCGGTGAACAGGTTATCGCCGTCTTTGCCCAATGACTGGTGCACATGCATACCGTTGCCGTTGTCACCGACGACCGGCTTCGGCATGAACGTCGCCGTCTTGCCGTAGGCATGGGCCATATTCATGACGACGTATTTCAGTGTCTGTACTTCGTCCGCCTTGCGCACCAGCGTGTTGAATGCGGCACCGATTTCGCACTGGCCCGCGGTGGCGACTTCGTGGTGGTGAACTTCGGGCTCTATACCCATGTCCGCGAGTCCGCGGCACATCGCCGAGCGCAGGTCATGTAGCGAATCAACCGGCGGTACCGGGAAGTAGCCACCCTTGACGCCCGGTCGATGACCGAAGTTGCCATCGGGGTAGGCCTTTTCCGAGTTCCAGCCGGCCTCGTCCGAATCGATCTGGTAGAACGAGCCACTCATCTGGGTGCCCCAGCGCACGTCGTCGAAAACGAAAAACTCGTTCTCGGGTCCGAAATAGGCGGTGTCGGCGATACCGGTCGAGCGCAGGTAGGCCTCGGCGCGCTTGGCAATCGAGCGCGGATCGCGAGCGTAACCCTGCATGGTCGACGGCTCGATTACGTCACAGCGCAGGATCAGCGTATCGGCGTCGGAAAATATATCCGGTGTTGCGGTGCCGGCATCGGGCATCAGGATCATGTCTGACTCCTGGATGCCCTTCCAGCCCGCAATCGACGAGCCGTCGAACATCTTGCCTTCTTCGAAGAAGTCGTCGTCAATCTGGCCGGATGGCAGTGTTACGTGCTGTTCCTTGCCGCGGGTATCGGTAAACCGCAGGTCAACAAACTCTATGTCTTTCTCTTTGATCGTCTTCAGTACATCGGCGGGTTGCATCTTGGAAATCCTCCTCGTCTGACGCAGGGCGCCCCGGGCATGGGGCGATGATTATGGAACCGGCAGTGCATTTTCCGTGCCATCACGATCCCTGCCGGCTTTCATTGACTTAGCGTCTTTGGCCGCCTGCAGGTGCACCGCACCGGTGCAGCCCACCCAGACCCCGCACCACTGACGTGCAGACTGGGGAGCGAAGTTCGCTATACTGCGCCGCTTAAATGAACGAAGCCACCAAACCGCAGACTTTCCAGGCCCTGATCGACACCCTGACCCGCTATTGGGCTGACCAGGGTTGTGTCGTCATGCAACCCTACGATATGCCGATGGGAGCCGGGACCTTTCACCCAGCCACCTTCCTGCGCTCGATCGGCCCGGAACCGTGGCGGGCTGCCTACGTACAGCCGTGCCGCCGTCCGACCGATGGTCGCTATGGCGAGAACCCGTTTCGCCTGCAGCACTATTACCAGTTCCAGGTCGTACTCAAACCGTCACCTGACGACATCATGGAGCTCTATGTTGGTTCGCTGCGAGCGCTTGGCTTCGATCCGCTGGTGCATGACATACGATTCGTCGAAGACAACTGGGAGTCGCCGACCCTGGGGGCATGGGGTCTGGGCTGGGAAGTCTGGCTCAACGGCATGGAGGTGACGCAGTTCACTTATTTCCAGCAGGTCGGCGGTCTCGACTGCCGACCGGTAACCGGGGAACTAACCTACGGACTGGAACGCCTGGCGATGTACCTGCAGGCGAAAGAGAGCATTTTCGACCTGGTCTGGACGCGCGGACCTCAGGGTGTCGTCACCTATGGCGACGTGTTTCACCAGAATGAAGTCGAGATGTCGGCCTACAATTTCGAACAGGCGGACGTCGAGGTGCTGTTCGGCTGGTTCGATAGCTGCGAACGTGAGTTCGCACGACTTATCGAGGCCGACCTGGCATTACCGGCCTACGAACAGGTCATGGCGGCCTCGCATGCCTTCAACCTGCTCGACGCGCGTCATGCGATCTCGGTTACAGAGCGCCAGCGCTACATCCTGCGGGTACGCGCCATGGCACGGCAGGTGGCGCAGCAATACTATGCCAGCCGCGAGGCGCTGGGCTTTCCGCTGCTTGACCAGGGGAGCGCAGCGTGAGCACACAACATCTGCTGGTCGAACTCGGCACAGAGGAATTACCGCCGAAAGCATTGCGACGATTGTCACAGGCATTTGCCGCCAACATCGCGTCGGGGCTGGCAGAACATTCGCTGGCCCATGATCGCGTCGAGGCTTACGCCACCCCACGACGGCTGGCCGTTAGTGTCCCGGCCCTGAGCACGCGACAACCCGACCGCGATGTTGAGATGCGTGGACCACCAGTCAAAGTCGCATTCGCCGACGATGGCACGCCGACACGGGCAGCCGAGGCTTTCGCGAAAAAATGCGGGATCGCGGTGGACAGGCTTGAGCGACTCGAGACCGACAAGGGCACCTGGCTGGTGCATCGTGCGACCGAGACCGGCCAGACCGCTGCAACCCTCGTCCCGGCCATCGTAACGAGCGCGTTAGAGCAGCTACCGATCCCGAAGAGAATGCGCTGGGGAGATCGTGAAGACGAGTTCGTCCGCCCGGCGCACTGGCTGGTGCTACTGCTCGACGACACGGTCGTCGAAGCGAGCATTCTCGGACTCAACAGCGATCGCCAGACACGTGGCCATCGTTTTCATGCGCCGGCAGCGCTGTCGCTGGCCCATGCCAGTGACTATGTGGCGCGACTGAGAGAGGATGGCCATGTAGTTGCCGATTTCGATCAACGTCGCAAGCAAATAGTCGCCGCGGTCACGGCCGCTGCAACCGATGCCGGTGGTGAGCCGGTGTCAAGCGATAGTCTCTACGACGAGGTTACCGCGCTGGTCGAATGGCCGGTTCCGGTACTTGCCGGCTTCGCCGACGAATACCTGGCCCTGCCCGATGAAGTGCTGATCGAAACACTACAGTCACACCAACGCTACTTCCCGGTACGTGACCAGGATGGTCAGTTGTTGCCGCGGTTTGTCACGGTCAGCAACATCGACAGCAAAGAGCCCGATCAGGTGCGTGAGGGTAACGAGCGTGTGGTGCGTCCGCGGCTGGCCGATGCGGCGTTTTTTTATCAAACCGACCGGTCGCGACCGCTGGCCGCACGGATCGAAGCGCTCGATGCCGTCGTGTTCCAGAAAGAACTTGGCTCACTCGGTGACAAGACCCGTCGGGTACAGGCCATCGCGCAATGGCTGGCGACTCACATCGATGCCGATGTCGAGCTTGCCGGTCGCGCAGCGCTTCTGGCCAAGTGCGATCTCCTTACAGACATGGTGGGCGAATTCCCGTCGCTGCAGGGCACGATGGGCCGTTATTACGCTGACCACGACAGTGAAGCTGAGGCGGTGTGCCAGGCAATTGAGCAACAGTACTGGCCACGGCATGCCGGAGACCGGCTACCGGACAATGGTGTCGCGCAAGGGTTGGCGATTGCCGACAGGATCGACACCATCGTTGGCATTTTCGCCATCGGCAAACGTCCAACCGGGACTCGCGATCCTTTCGCCCTGCGGCGTAGTGCACTCGGTGTGTTAAGAATGCTGATCGAGTGCCGGCTCGATGTTGACCTGGCCCAACTGATCGCGGTCGCAGCGCAACTGCAACCGGTAGCCGCCGGCGACGATGTTCGTCGCGAAGTACTGCAGTATTTCCTCGATCGACTGCGCGGCTACTATGTCGACGATGCGACAGCCGCAGTAACACCCCAGGTCTTCGATGCTGTAGTCGCGACGACACCGACGGTGCCAGTGGACTTTGACGCCCGTATTGCCGCGGTAAAGGAGTTCGCCGGGCTGGAGGCAGCTGATGCGCTGGCGGCCGCCAACAAGCGTATAGCCAACATCCTGCGCGCTGCCGAGAGTCGCCCGGCTGCCGCGGTCGATCCGCAACAGCTCTCCGATGCCGCCGAAGTCGCGCTCTACGACGCACTGCAGTCAGTCGCCGGCGAGGCTGAGGCTGCACTGGTGAGGCGGGACTATGTTGCTGTGCTGACAGCGCTGGCAAGCCTGCGGCCGGCGATCGACCGGTTTTTCGATGATGTCATGGTCATGAGCGAGAACCCCGACGAACGTGCCAATCGGCTGGCCCTGCTACAGCAGTTGCGGTCGATGTTTCTGGGCGTTGCGGATGTGTCGCGCCTGCAGGTGGGATGAGCACGACAGGGCGACTGGTCATTCTCGATCGGGATGGCACCATCAATCGAGACTCGCCCAGCTACATTCGCAGTGCCAGTGAATTCGAGGCATTGCCGGGCAGTCTCGAGGCGATTGCCCGGTTCAACCAGGCGGGCTGGCGTGTAGCGATTGCCACAAATCAATCCGGTCTTGGTCGTGGTTATTTTACCATCAGCGATCTCCACGACATGCACAAGCGCCTGCACCGCGAGCTGGCCGCCGTCGGTGGCAGCATTGATGGCATCTTTTTTTGTCCGCACACGCCGCAGGACGGTTGCCAGTGTCGCAAACCGAAACCGGGGTTGCTCCTCGAGGTCGCGCGTCGCTTCGGCTCCGCGCTCGCCGGCGTACCGGTTATCGGAGATTCACAACGAGACCTGCAGGCAGCGCAGGCAGTTGGAGCACGACCGATATTGGTGCGGACCGGCAACGGCAGCGACGCGGAGTCACAGTTAAACGCGGCTGGCGATGAAGTCGAGACTTACGACACACTGGCGGCCGCGGTTGACGCCATTCTGAGTGCAGACGATTGATCCTGCTGCGGTCGCTGTTGCACGGGGTGCTTTCGGGTATTGCGGTCTTTCCGTTCGCAACCGTCCTTATCCTGGTATCACCGCTACCTCATCGCTACCCCTATGCGGTTGCACGCGGCTGGGTCAGGCTCTGCCTGTGGTTACTCGACAAGATCTGCGGGTTGCGTTACGAGGTCAGCGGTAGTGAGAACCTGCCTGACGAACCCTGCGTAGTTTATCTGCGGCATAGTTCGGTCTGGGAAACGTTGGCGGAGCTGGAGGTTTTCCCACCACAGACCTGGGTACTGAAACGAGAGCTTAAATGGATACCGGTTTTCGGCTGGGCGCTGACAGCATTGCGCCCGATCGCCATCGATCGCCGTGCCCGGGGTAC
>JABDKV010000308.1 GCA_013002045.1 Gammaproteobacteria bacterium | reverse complement strand
ACTACTTCGACGATACACAGCACGGCGCCGACCTTTTCGATCTCAAGGTCGAGGGCAATATCTACAGCCGCATCATGAACCCGACCAACGCGGTGCTGGAAGAGCGCGTGGCCCAGTTGGAGGGGGGTATAGGCGCGCTGGCGGTAGCATCGGGAATGGCTGCGATTACTGCAACGCTACAGACTTTATGCAATGCCGGTGACAACATTGTCAGCGTCAGCCAGCTCTATGGCGGTACATACAACTTTTTTGCCCACACTTTGCCAACGATGGGGATCGATACGCGCTTTGCACCCGGCGACGATCTCAAGGCGCTCGAAAGTTGTATCGACGACCAGACGCGCCTCATTTTCTGCGAATCCATCGGAAACCCGGCCGGAAATATCGTCGACCTGGAAGGACTGGCTAATCTCGCCCATCGGCATGGCTTACCGCTGGTGGTGGATAACACCGTTGCGACGCCAGTTTTATGCAGACCATTTGATTACGGCGCTGACATCGTCGTGCACTCGCTGACCAAGTACATGGGTGGTCACGGCACGACTGTGGGCGGCATAATTGTCGATTCCGGTCGTTTCGACTGGAAAGATAACCCGCGTTTTCGATTGTTTAACGAACCGGATCCGTCCTATCACGGGGTGGTTTATACCGAGGCACTCGGTGAGGCCGCCTTCATTGGTCGCGCTCGTGTGGTGCCGCTGCGGAACATGGGGGCTGCGCTGTCACCGTTCAACGCGTTCCTGATCATGCAGGGAATCGAAACGCTGTCGCTGCGCATGGAGCGTCACACGGAAAATGCGCGGGCCGTTGCTCAGTATCTGCAGGACCATAAGCAGGTGGAGTGGGTTGGTTACGCCGGTTTGCCTGGCGACCGGTACCACGAACTGGCGCAAAAGTACGTCGGTGGTCGCCCGGCCGGTATCCTGACCTTTGGCATCCACGGTGGGCGCGACGCGGGCGCACGGTTCATCGATGCGTTACAGCTCGTTACACGACTGGTCAATATTGGCGATGCCAAATCGCTGGCCTGCCACCCGGCAACGACGACACATCGTCAGCTTGGGGCCGACGAGCTGAAAGCAGCTGGTGTTAGTGACGACATGGTCCGGCTGTCTATCGGCATCGAGAATGTTGCAGACATCATCGCCGATATCGAACAGGCGCTGGCGGCTTCCGGCTAATTGTCCTGCAAATGTGACTATCCGGGCCTGGAGCTGGAAGAGTGATCTCCGCACTGGCGGGTTGAGGGCGGATATGTAGAATCCGTTTTCGGGCTTGATAGTGCGCGGGATATCTGGGGCATAAAGATGACAGACAGGATTTTGGGCATGCTGTGGTGTTGTTTTCCCTGGTGATGGGCAAGCTCAGGCAATTTTTCCGACTTGCGGCACAGCGACAGCGCCAGGGTCACCGGTCGGTGCTTGTTCAGGTCGCGCAGGCGGCATTCCTGTTGTTGGTGCGCCAGCATGGGCCCATGTTCTACCAGATGGCAGGATTCTGGCGTAAGTCGATCCCGTTGCGTGACATGATGGCGCACCTCAATGCCCGGGAATATTCCAGGCGTGTGGCCAGCCTCAACCCGTCAATGTATCGGATGCAGTCGGAGAATAAGCTTTCCGAGAAAGCGTTGCTGACTTTGCTGGGTTTTCCCGTACCGCGTTTTGTCGGTCACTTTCACGCGATGCACGGAAGGGCCGCATCGGGTGAACCGCTGCGAACACCCCAAGACCTGGTAGCGATGATTAAGCAGGAAGATCTCCGGCGTCTGTGCTTCAAACCGCTGGAGGAGTGTGGCGGAGAAGGGTTCACCCCAGTTGATGTCGTTTTCGATGGCGGCGTCTGTCATTTCCGAGGTCTCGGTGAAACCGAAACGGTGACCGTCGATGAATTTATTGGCCGGTGGACGGAGCCACTGGGAGCAGTTATCGAGGAGTACTTTGAGCAACATCCCGTTCTCTCCGCTTTAAATCCATCCAGTGTCAATACTTGTCGAATCTGGGTGGCACGTTCGGAAAATCAGCCGGCACAAACATTATTCGGTTATTTGCGTATCGGCCGTGGCGGTTCGACCATCGATAATCGTGATGGTGGCGGGCTGGCTGCGCCTGTCGATAGTGAAACGGGCGTTCTGGACAGCGCCGTCGATAGCGTAGAGACAAGAGAGATTTACCAGCAGCATCCCGACCACGGCGCGGCAATAAAGAACGTGCAGCTGCCGTATTGGGCCGAGGCGAAGGCGCTGTCCGAGGCTTGCCTGGCGGCATTTCCACGACTGCGTTTTGCCGGACTCGATATCGCTATCGGTGCCGAGGGGCCGGTAATCATAGAGATGAACGTCAGTCCAGCCCGGGAAGGCGCCACTTTCGTCGATATTCCGTCTGGCCGGGTGATACCCCGGTAGTCCTGCCCGGTGCAGGGCTTAGTAGCGGCGTTGTTTGGGGGTCAGGCCGATGGTCGACAGCCACTGCGGTTTACGCAGGCGACGATGCAGTCGTCGCAACATGCCACCAAGGAACAGGTGATCGAG
>JABDKV010000307.1 GCA_013002045.1 Gammaproteobacteria bacterium | reverse complement strand
AACTTGAACTGGGTCAGGACGAAGCAGCCATCGCCACGCTCAAACGGGCGCTGGCGTTGCGCGGATCGTATCCGGCTGCCGAGTTGGCGATAGCACGAGTGGAAGGACGGCAGGGCAATATTGAATCTGCCCGTGCCCGGGTAGATGGGGTGATCGCCCTTAGCCCGAGACTGGCCGAGGCACGCGCCGAACGGGCACAGCTCGCGCTCGATGCCGGAAAACCCGACGAAGCCATCGATGCGGCATTGTATGCGCTGGGCATCAATAGCCGTTATGGGCGAGCTCATTACCTGTTGTCCCAGGCCTATGCCAGGACCGGCAATGAACGCGGCGCGGCCACGCATGCGGCCTTGTTCGAACGCTACCGGCAACTGGCGCCGCGTTCCAACGACGCTGTCATGCGCGAGGTAAACCAGCTGAACGAATCGGAGCAAAGCCTGTTGCAAGCGGCGCTCGATTATCATGCAGGTGGTCGTGCCGATCTTGCGATCACCGCGTTTAACGAGATGATGGAGACTCAGCCGGATTCGGCCGGACCGCACATCAATCTAATTGCCATGCACGGTCAGCGTGGCGACTTTGAAGCTGCTGAGCAGCATATCGAGGCAGCGCTGGCGCTCAATCCGGAGTCTATCGAGTTACACGACAACATCGGCGTACTACGATTGCGGCAGGGGCGCAGGGATGAGGCTATAGCGCACTTCGAGCAGGCCCATGAGCTTGACCCTCAGTATTCGCGACCCCTCAAGAATCTGGGTGCCCTTTACCTGGCGAATGATGATCATCAACTTGGGGTCGACTATCTCGAGCGTGCGCTGGAGCTCGAGCCGACCGATATCCAGACACGGTACCTGTTGGGCAAGGGCCTCCTCGATATGCGCCAGGCAGAGCGAGCGGTTGAGATACTGAAACCGTTATCGCGGGTACCGCGTCCTGAAAGTGCCTTGCACCTGCAGACGCTCGGCCGGGCGCAGATAGCCAACGGCGAGATTGGCGATGCCATCGCCTCGCTGACTGAAGCCCAGCGCCAGGCGCAACTGCGCGGGCTCGAGGGCGTGTCGCTCGAGATAGCCAACGACCTGGTCCGGGCGCGTGCCGCGCTTTAGCGTGCTGCTGCTGGGTGGCTTGCTTGCGGGCTGCAGCCCGGCTCCCGATGCCACAGACTTGCGGGAGTCCGCACAAACTACCGGCTTGTGGTTCGTGCACGATGCCGGGCGCAGCGGCAAATTGCTGCTTCCGGAAATAACCGGGTCCGGTGTCGGCCTGATCGACTACGACAGCGATGGCGATCTCGATGTGTTCTTTGCCCAGGGTGCAGCGCCGGGGACGCGAGGAGAAGGCAACCGGTTGTTCCGTAACGAGCTGGTACCTACAGGCGAGCTCGGATTTGTCGATGTCTCGGCCACGGCCGGTGCGCTGGGCGATGGCTTCGCCATGGGCGTGAGCACCGCCGACATCGACAACGATGGCGACACCGATCTGTTCGTGTCCGGTGTCGGTCGGGACTACCTGTTGCGCAATGATGATTCAACCTTCGTCGACATTACCGCCATGGCCGGTGTCGATGATCCGCGCTGGAATGGCAGCGCGAGTTTTGCCGATATCGATAACGACGGCGATCTGGACCTGTTTGTTACCGCTTACGTAGACGGCTGGTCCGACCAGGCGCGCGGCTGCAACAACCAAACCGGTGCCGAGGATTACTGTTCGCCGGGGAACTTCGAACCGACCACTGATCGACTCTACCGTAACGACGGCGATGGCAGGTTCCGCGATATTACGGCTGTGAGCGGTATCGATGCAGCGGCGGGTGCTGGTCTGGGGGTGGTCGCCGGCGACTTTAATGGTGACGACCGTGTCGATTTCTACGTTGCCAATGACCAGACGGCCAATCACCTGTGGTTGCAGACCGAAACTGGGCGATTTACCGAGCAGGCGCTGATGCGTGGCAGCGCCTACAACGCCGATGGTCGGGCAGAGGCGAGTATGGGGGTCACCGTTGCCGATATCGACGGCAATGGTGCGGACGACCTGTTCATGACGCATCTCAACAACGAGAGCAATACGCTTTATCTCAATGACGGGCGTGGGGCTTTCCGCGAGGTGACCGATCGCTTCGGGCTGGGATCGACAAGTCTGCCTTATACCGGTTGGGGTGCGAACTGGGTCGATCTCGATCACGACACCGATCTCGACCTGTACATCGTGAATGGCTCGGTAATGACCAGCGCGACCCAGGGCGAGACCCCCTACGGTCAGCATAATCAGAGCTATGACTGGGTCGAGGGGCGTTACGAACTGACTATCGAGACGTCGCTGGCTGACAACGGACGGGGCGCGGCCTTCGGTGATATCGATAACGATGGCGATATCGACGTCGTGGTCAACAATAACAACGGTGCCGCCCGGCTTTATCTCAATTCCGTCGATGGTGGCGGCAACTGGCTGGTGGTCCGGCTACAGGGGAGCGGCGGCAATCGGGCGGGTATTGGTGCCCGGGTTGAGCTGCAGACGGCGGCCGGGACATTTTCCCGCCGCGTGGCAACTGATGGCAGCTACGCCAGTGCCGGCGATCATCGCGTGCATTTTGGCCTTGCCGATAGCTCAGTCGCCGACATAGTCGTGCGCTGGCCAGGGGGTGAGCGGGAGGCATTTGATCAGGTTTCGGTAAACCAGCATGTGGTGTTGGTGCGGGGAACGGGTCGCCCGGCGCCATAATCGAGCCGGTTGAGTAGAATAGGCGGGCAATACCGAGCCCGAATCTAACCTATGACAGACTTGTATTACGCAGCGGCCTGCCAGACCGATTTCGCGTCACCGGCCGATCGCAGCGAGATTGGCGAGCGCACCGCGCGCATGGCGCAAATCATTGAGCAGACCATCGCCGGCTACGAGCCATTTTTTGACGTGCGCCTGCTGGTGTTTCCGGAGTTCGCCCACGCGGTGCCGGCCTACCAGACCGTCGAAGAATTGCACCGGCGTCTGGCCGTGGAGTTGCCCAACGAGCATACCGATATTTACGAGAAGCTGGCTCGCAAACACGGCTGCTATATCCAGACGGGGACCTTTCTCGAGCGCGACCCGGCCTATCCGGGCATGGTGTTCAACAGCACGCTGCTCATTGGGCCATCGGGTATCCTGAGCAAGTATCGCAAGGTCAATACCTGGATCCCGTGGGAAGTACACACCAGTCCACACGACATACCCGACTACAGCGAGGAGCTGTTCCCGGTCGTCGATACGGAGCTGGGCAAACTGGGTGTCGCGATTTGCTATGACTGGCTGTTCCCCGAATCTATACGGCAAATCGCGTTCAACGGCGCCGAGGTTATTATTCGCGTGTCGGCGTACATGGATCCGTGGGGAACTGCCGAGCCGATGAACTGGTGGACATTGGTCAACCGCACTCGTGCACTGGAGAATACGACATACGTTGTTGCCGCCAACCAGGGGGCAAGCCTGTCGCATTATCCGCCGTTCTCGTGGCCGGGTGGCAGCATGGTGGTCGACTACGATGGCCGTATACTGGCGCAGGCCGATCCGGGGTCCGGTGAGAAAGTCGTCGTCGCGCCCATCGATATTGCGCGCCTGCGAACCGAACGCGAACGCCGGGTGGGGCACGATACGCGTTCACACCTGCGCAGCGAGGCGCATGACTACCTGCAACGCGCTTACCTCGAACCCGGTGGCGGCGATCGCATAGATATAGACAACCTGCGCGACCGTATTGGTCGTGCGCGGCAAACGAAAGAGAGCGAATGAAGCAAGTTAGTTGCCTGATCCTGATCCTGGGCCTGGCCGGTTGCAGTGGCCAGGACGAACCTGCGAAAGCCACCGTGGCCGAGCCCTGCGCCGTGCCTGCAACAGCTGAAGCCGAGCTCACCGCGCAGGATATTGCCGACAACAACCGCGGTGTCGCCCTGATGGGCTCCTTTGATTACTCGGGTGCACGCGACACTTTCGCCGCGCTGGTCGAACGCCAGCCAGGCTGGCATGAGGCCTGCATCAACCTGGCCATCGCCACGCTAAACCGGCAGCAGGAGGGTGACGAGCAGCGCGCACTGGACATCGCAGCCAGGGTCTTATCGCAGGATCCGGGTCATTTACGTGCCCACTATGTCAGTGGATTGCTGCGGCTGTACCTGGGGGAGACCGAGGTTGCTGACGGTCACTTTCGGAAAGTTGTCGCCGACCAGCCCGACGATGCCTACGGGCTTTACTACCTTGGGCAGGTGTTACTGCAAAACGGCGAAGTCGATGCTGCCGTGGCTCGATTTCGCGAGGCCATGGCTCTCGATCCGTACCTGCGCAGCGCTTATTACCGCGCCGCGCTAGCCTTGCGTCGCAGCGGCAGTGTCGATGAATCAAAAACCTTGCTAGACGACTACAGTCGTCTGGAAAACAATCCACGCGCGACGCTGGCCGAGTTCAAATACACCCGCATGGGGCCACTGGCGGAAGCGCGCGCGGTGGATGTGGAAAAAGAAGATACGGTCACGCCGGTCGTGGAAACCTGGTTCGATACACCGATCGAACTGGCCACGATAGCCGGTGTCGGCGAACGCAATACGCTGACTACTGTCGACCTCGATAGCGACGGTGACCAGGACCTGTACCTGTCCGGTCCGGGTCGTGGGCAGCTGTGGCTGGCAACGGCGGATGGCTACAGCGAGCAGGACCATGTGCTGGCGCAGGTAGAGGCGGTCAACGCTGCCGCCTGGGGCGATGTCGACAACGACGGCCTGGTCGATGCTTACTTATGCCGCAACGGACCCAACCAGTTGTGGCGCCAGGTGGCGCCGGGCGAATGGGCGGATATCACCGAGTCCGCCGGTGTCGCGAACGGCGAATACGATTGTGCCGATGTCGCGCTTATCGATGCCGATCACGATATCGATCTCGATATTTTTGTTGTCAATCGCGACGGGCCGAATGAACTGCTGAGTAACAACCTCGACGGAACTTTCCGGTTGCTGGCAGCCGAACACGATATTGCCGGTCGACCCGGATCGCGCCAGGCGCTGGCAACCGACATAGATAACGATCGTGATCTCGACCTGGTAGTGATCAAGAACGAGCCGCCACACGAGTTGTTTCTGAATGACCGACTGTGGCAATACCGCAGCGGCGCAATCGATGCTGGCTGGTTCAACCAGCCGGTCGGTGCTGTAGTCGCGGCAGACCTTGAAGCCAGTGGCAATACCGGGTTGGTCCCGGTTCAGCAACTGCAGCTGGCAATGAGTGACGAGCAGGCGCCGGAGCCAACCGGTTATGAGTCGGCCGAACTGATTGCAGCCGACTTCGATGGTGATGGTCACCTCGATATTGCCGTGTCCGACGATATGGCGCTGACGGTATATTCACCGACTACACAGCAGAAGTATGTAATCGACGAAGGGGTAATAGCGGCGTCTACGCTGGTCGAAGATCCCGAACGCGGACCGTCACTGGTCGTTTTGCGTAATGACGGCCGCCTGGTGCTGCACCCGGCATCGCAACAGCGTCATCCATTCGTCGCGATGACCTTTAGTGGCAAAGAAGAACAGGCCGATTCGATGCGCTCCAACCGTAACGGCATCGGCACCCGGGTTGCACTGCGTGTGGGCTCGCGCTGGACGATGACCGAGCATATTGATGCCAACTCCAGCCCGGGTCAGTCGCTGCAGCCGACCGTGATTGGTCTGGGTGCGGCGGAGCGGGCCGATTTCGTTGCGCTGACCTGGCCTGATGGTGTGTTCCAGACTGAGCTCGATCTCGCCCCCGGTGCCATTCACATCGAAGAGACCCAACGGCAGCTTTCGAGCTGTCCGGTGTTATTTGCGTGGAATGGCGAGCGTTACGCTTTTGTCACCGACATGCTGGGCGTTGGTGGGGTCGGGTTCTTTGTCGAGCCAGGTGTGGCTGCGACGCCGCGGCCATGGGAATACCTGTTGCTGCCTGAGGGCGCCGTCGTAGCACAGGACGGTGAGCTGGTATTCAAGATCACCGAGCCGATGGAAGAGATTGCCTATATCGATAGTACGCGTCTGCATGTTTACGATGTTCCGGAGAGCATCGGACTGGTTATGGACGATCGCATGGTCATCGCCGGTCCGACCGCGACCGGTGAGCCCATTTTTTATGACAGGGAAATGCTGCCGCTACAGGTGATCAACGATCGTGGTGATGATGTCACTACGACAGTGACGACCCGTGACAACCGCGCGGCACCGGTTGGCGAACTCGACAAACGATTTATCGGGCGTACGGCACAGCCGCACTCGTTGACGCTGGATTTCAGCACCCCGTTGCAGCGCGACGGCGATCCGGTGCTGATGATCGATGGCTGGGTCGAGTACCCCTATTCGCAAACGGTGTTCGCGGCCTGGCAGGCCAATGCCGGCTACCAGGCGCCGACGCTGGAAGCCTGGGGCCGCGATGGCCGCTGGGAAACGGTTTACCCACAGTTTGGCTACCCGGCGGGGATGCCGCGACGGATGGCCCTGCCGTTGCGCGATTTGCCCGAGGGCACGATGCGGTTGCGCCTGACCAGCAATCTCGAAGTTTATTTTGATCGCATCGCAGTCGTGCACCAGGCCGATGCAGAGCCTGTGGCGACGGTGCTTTATCCGACCGCAGCCAGGCAGCGACTGATCGGTTTTCCCCGTCGCAGCACCGGAGCACAGCGGCTGCCCGGATATGACTACGACGATCGCGAGGCGTTCTGGGATACCCGCTATCCTCGCGGTGAATACTCGGCGTATGGGCCGGTCACTGAGTTAATCAGCCAGACAGATGACGCCGTTGCGATAATCGGTCCCGGCGAAGAGGTCGAAGTGCGATTTTCGGAACCCGGTCACAATCCACCCGCTGGCTGGCGGCGATACTATGTGCTTGAAGTCCGGGGCTGGGCCAAGGACATGGACCTGTACACCTATGGCGGTGGTACGGTTGGTCCGTTGCCCACCCGTCAACCTGACAGCGATACCAAGCAACGTGACAAGTTACACCAGCGTTATCACACCCGGTTTCAGAGCGGATTCTAAATGAAGGAAACGCGGCGACCCAGGCGTCGGTATGTCCCGGCGGTCGGTCCGAAGCTGCTCAGGCTGCTATACGTGGTTTTTGGGCTATTCGCGCTGCTGGCTATCAACGCCGTCTATCTCGGGGCGATCTCGATTCTCGAGTGGGTCACCGGTAACACCTACCAGGACTATTTCTACCAGTACATGTTCCTCGGGCACCTGGTGCTCGGCTTCATCCTGATATTGCCGTTGATCGCGTACGGCGCGATCCATATTCGCAATGCTCACAACCGGCCTAACCGACGTGCCGTGAAAGCCGGTTACGCCCTGTTCGGTGTTTCGCTGGTGCTGCTAATAACCGGCCTGGTGCTGACCCGGGGTATTCCACTGATCGAAGTGCGCGATCCCGAGGCGCGCGATATCGCCTACTGGATTCATGTAGTTGCACCGCTGGTCGTGGCCTGGTTGTTCATCCTGCACAGGCTGGCTGGCAAGCGCATCAATTGGCGCGTCGGCGGCATCGTGGCCGCGGCTGCCGTGGGTATTGCGGCAGTCGCACTGGTGCTGCAATACCAGGATCCGAGGCGCTGGAACGAAGCGGGGCCGGCTTCGGGTGAACAATATTTCTTCCCCTCGCTGGCGCGCACTGCGACCGGTAACTTTATTCCGGCCGATAACCTGATGCGCGACGATTATTGCGCCGAATGTCATAGCGACATCCACGATAC
>JABDKV010000137.1 GCA_013002045.1 Gammaproteobacteria bacterium | reverse complement strand
ACCAACGGTCTCGACAGCCGGCTCGGTGCCGGGCAGCTCGATGTCTTTGCCAGCTGGGAGATCATTGCGGCCGGCGCACAAGCTGCAGGCCGCGTGTCGCCTGTCGGCTTCAATTACGTTGACGATGTCCAGCAGCAGGACGTCTACGAGCTGGATATCGACGACGCTGGCACGCTCGCGGTGACGCTGGCCTGGAACCTGCGTTTCCCGCAGCTGGCAGCAGGTTTCGCCGGGACCACCGCCGTTTATACCAACCTGGACCTCTGTCTCGATCGTGCCAGCGAGGACCAGTGGCAGCAGGTGGACTGTTCGAGCAGTACGGCTGAGACCACCGAGAATCTGTATGCCGCACTACAACGCGGCCGTTATCGGCTGCGGGTCGTGCGCGCGGACGGGGCGGCCCAACAGGACTATGGCCTGGCATGGCGGCTGCAACCGGTGCAGCCGTGACCGTCGTACGCGACGCGACGCGCGACGACATCGAGCCGGTCGCGGCAATGCTGGCACGCGCTTTCGCCGATGAGCCGTTTCACCAGTGGTTGTTCCCGAAGCCTGCCGGGCGGGCGAAACGGGCGCGCCGGCTGTTTCGTTGTGAGGTGCGCAATATGTTGCGGGACGGGGTCGTGCTGGTCAGCGATGACTGCGCCTGCGCCAGTCTGTGGGGTCCGCCGGACAAGCCACAGGGTGGCTGGTGGTCACAGTTGGTGGTGTTCGTCACCCTGGTTCAGATCCTGGGCTCGCGTACCGCTGCGGTACTCAATGAACTCGACGAAGTTGGTTCCATGCGGCCAGCCGAACCCCACTGGTATCTCTCGGTGTTGGGTACCGATCCGGCGCAACAGGGCCGCGGGATGGCGTCGGCGTTGCTTGAGCGTGCGCTGGCGCGTTGCGATCAGGAGCAGCGCGGTGCCTGGCTGGAGACAGCCAGCAGCGAGCGCACCGGATTTTACAGACGCTTCGGTTTTCGCGAAAAACAGCGTATACAGCTGGACAATGGCCCACCCATAATCGGTATGTGGCGTCCGTCAATTCCGACATAAGCGTATTGCCACAATCTGTCATCGTAAAACCTTATTTAGCGCTCATCGTTGCTGCCCAGTTCCGGTAGAATGAGCACCAGTGAATATCGTGCGGGAGTCATCTTGCGATTAGCAGCCCTGTTTCTGGCCGTTTTTTGCAGCGCCAGCGTCGTCGCCCAGGAACCGGTCACGGTGACCTCGACGGCCGCGGCGTCGGTGGCCGTGACACCGTCGGCAGAACGGGTAACGACGTTGCTGCCGCGGCAGGCTGAGCCGGCCGACGCCGACAACGCTGCTGATCCTGCACAGCGCAACCGGGATGAGGCCGCCAGCGATACGGTGCCTGCAGAGAATGGAAAACCTGGCGGCACGACACGACCGACTGCGACCGATACGCCCGCAGAAACCACCGCGGCCAAAATCGCAGAACCTGGTAACACCTCCGCCCGCGATGCCGATGCCGGCGCAAGCGACCAGGCCGCAGATCTCGCAGGCGAAACCGGCAGCGCGAACGCTGCGCTACCAGCGACTGACGACAGCAGCGTAGCCGACACCCCGACAGACGAACCCGCCGAAGACAGCGAAGTGGCCGCCAGCGTTGTAGTAAAAGTCGTCGATGAAGAGCGGCAACAATTGTTGAGCAGGCTCGAATCATTCTGTAAGCGTATCGACCAGAAGCTGAGCTCAGTGAGCCAGGACGAGTGCATGCGTATCGGCTTACTCGACTCGGGTGCTCGTTCGAATAACAAGACCCCGCTGCTGTTCCGTGACTTTCTTCCCGCCGAGGGTGAACCATCGGCTCGCGTATTGGTGGTTGGTGGCATACACGGCGACGAGTACAGCTCGGTCAGTATTATCTTTAAATGGCTTGAGATGCTTGGCGACGAGCGCCTCGGTGAACGTTTTCACTGGCGCGTCGTACCGGTGCTCAATCCCGATGGTCTGTTGCGGCCACCACGGATGTCGCAACGGATGAATGCCAACGGTGTCGATCTCAATCGCAACTTCCCCTCACCGGACTGGGAAGAAGAGGCGCACAATTACTGGGTTAACCGCACCCGGCGCAACAAGCGTCGTTATCCGGGTCCGGCGGCGCTGAGTGAACCCGAATCCGCCTGGCTGGCAGAGCAGATCGAGACGTTCAAACCGCACGCTGTCATTTCGGTGCATGCGCCCCATGGCGTGGTCGATTTCGACGGGCCGCGTGTACCGCCACGGCAGCTCGGTCCGCTGGAACTGCGCCTGCTGGGAACCTACCCCGGTTCGATGGGGCGTTATATTGGTGTGCATAAAGGCATTCCGTTACTGACCGTTGAGCTCGAAAGCGCGTTCGGCATGCCCGAGCGCGACGCGATTTACGGCATCTGGGATGACATGCTCGGCTGGCTACACGCCAAGATTGCCCGTCCTATGCAACTCGCCGAAGATCAACGTGCCCTGCAGCCACCGACCGACGTCCTGCGCGACCGCGGCGATAGCGACAGCGGCGGATAACAGGCCATGAGCCCGGCTGGTCGCTTGCTGGCGCACGCCACCGTGCTGCTGACACCCGTTCTTTACCTGCAAGGTATGTATACGCGCATGCGTATCCGGCGCCTTCCCGAAGCCTCCGGTAACAGACAGGGCCGGGTGCAGGGCGACAGCCAGGTGATACGCGTGCTGCTGCTGGGCGAGTCAACGGTGGCCGGCGTCGGTGCCAGCACCCACGAGCTCGGCCTGGCGGGACGCATTGGCGAAGCGATTACTGCGATGACCGGTGCCAGCGTCAAGTGGCAGGTGTTGGCGGCCAATGGCCTGACGGCATCGGGTGTGCGGGCAAAGATGCGTGAGCTGCCCGATGGCACCCGTGCCGATCTGGTCGTAATCGGCATCGGTGCCAACGATGTATTCCGCCTGCAGGGGCCGGGGGGCTGGGAGCGTGAAATCCGCGCGCTGATTGATACTGCCCGTGATCGTGTTGGTTTTGCTCCGGTCATGCTGAGTGCGATGCCACCGATAGGCAAGTTTCCGGGGCTGCCTCAGCCTTTACGCAGCGTGCTGGGTTTGCGGGCAAAACTGCTCGACCACAGCAGTGAAAAGCTGGCAGCGGACATGACCGGCGTTACTTTTGTGCCGGTGCAGGTCGAGATTACGCCTGAGATGTTTGCCGACGACGGGGTACACCCGTCCGAGAAAGCGTACGCACTGTGGGGCAGAGCCGTGGCCGAGGCAGCACTCGACAAGTTGCCACGCAAACGTTGAGTGTGGACGCCGACCGGGATGATGTCCCGCCACTGACTTCGCCGAAGCGCTTTCTCAATCTGTTCGTCTATAGTCGCCGCGCATTTGACCTGGTGTGGACCACCAGTGCGCGACTGGCGGTCTTCCTTGGCGTACTGACGGTAATTGCCGGTGTACTGCCGGCCGCTGTGGCCTATGTCGGGCAGTTGATTGTCGACAGCGTCGTCGCGGCAATCGACGTCGCCGGTGATGCCGGCACGACCGAGCGCGTGTTGCGATTCGTAGCGCTCGAAGCAGGCATTGTCATCCTGATCGCTGCGGCACAGCGAGGGATTTCCGCCTGCCAGTCATTGTTGCGCGCGCTACTCGGGCAGCGCGTCAACGTCATGATCCTGGAAAAGGCGCTGACTCTGCGACTGGCGCATTTCGAAGATGCCGAATTTTACGACAAGCTGACCCGAGCGCGACGCGAGGCATCGTCGCGACCATTGAGTCTGATACGGCGCACCTTCGGCCTGGTACAAAACGCCATTTCGCTGGTCAGCTATGCCATCCTGTTGCTGGGTTTTTCGCCGTGGGCGGTAGTAGTGCTGGCGCTGGCTGGTCTGCCTGCGTTTGTAGCAGAGGCGAAATTTTCCGGTGATGCGTTTCGCCTGTTCCGCTGGCGCTCACCCGAGACGCGCAAGCAAATGTACCTGGAAATGGTGCTGGCGCGTGAAGACAGTGCCAAAGAGGTCAAGCTGTTCCAGTTGGGCCCGTTGTTACTGCAACGCTATCGCGAGATTTTCGACAAGCTCTATCGCGAAGATCGCAACCTGACACTGCGACGCGATAGCTGGGGCTTTGTGCTCGGGCTGGTCAGCACCGCGGCCTTCTATGGTGCTTACGCCTGGATCGCCATTGCCACGGTGCGTAGTGAAATAAGCCTGGGCGAGATGACCATGTACCTGTTGCTGTTCCGCCAGGGGCAGTCGGCGGTGGCGGCGGCGTTGCAGGCAATCAGCGGTATGTACGAAGACAACCTGTATCTGTCGACGCTGTACGAATACCTCGAACAGGATGTAACCGAGCCTGAGGGAATTGCGACGACGGCGATCAGCGCCGGAGACGGGATTCGCTTCGAGAATGTGTCGTTTAGCTACCCCGGGACTGACAGGGCCGTACTGCAGGACATCAGTTTTCACCTGAAGCCGGGGCAAAGCCTGGCGTTGGTAGGGGAGAACGGCGCCGGCAAGACGACTATCGTGAAGTTGCTGACACGGCTTTACGAACCGGACGCAGGGCGTATTTTGCTCGATGGCCGACCGCTGCCGGACTGGGACACCGAGACCTTGCGAGCGCGGATCGGAGTTATTTTCCAGGACTTCATGCGATACCAGTTGCCGGTGGGGGAGAACAT
>JABDKV010000133.1 GCA_013002045.1 Gammaproteobacteria bacterium | reverse complement strand
GCTTGCCGCTGCTGGCAGCGCCGTCTCCCGCCGCGTATCAGCGACCCCAGCACTCGCCAACACGTGGTTCTGCGATGGCAGTAGCGGCATTTTAAAAAGAAGGGCGACCCAGGATGGGTCGCCCTTGCGCGTTTAGAGCCGGATCGGTGGTGGTTCAGGGCGCAGTGCCGCTGGGCCCCGGTGGTTGACCAAACAGGCTGCGCATTGTCGTCAGGTCAAACGAGTTGACGATCTCGTTACAGTTGAGATCGGCATCGTTCTTTCCAGTAGCGCCGAAGTTGCTGCGCATGATGTTCAGGTCGAAGGAGTTGGTAATGCCGTTGTCATCGAGATCGGCATCGCAGAGGTTGCCGTAGCCATCCTGGTTGGTATCGCACTGGTCAGGGTTGGCAACCTCGGTGCAGTTGTCGCAGACATTACCCAGACCATCGGAGTCAGCATCTTCCTGTCCCGGATTGATCGTGAACGGGCAGTTGTCCTGTAGGTCGAGAATGCCATCGCCATCGCTGTCAGGGGCCACCAGGCCGCAGCGGTCGGCGAGGAAGGTGCCCATTACCTGGGTACGGTCGACCAGTGACAATGCCTCCAACGGATAGCCAAGGAACGCGCTGCGTATCCCATCGATCTTGTTGATCGCTGCGCCGCCGCCGGGACCGCTGGTGTTTCCATTGAAGGCAATTTCCGCAGTAGCGTCGGGTACAAGGTCATCAGAGTAATTGCTGAACGGGTAGTTGAGACTGAGGGCGCCGATGGTGCTGAAAATCGAACCGCTACCGGTGACGGTTGCCTGCTCTACATCTGAGGTGCCGGCAGCGAGGCCAAGATGGGTGGTCATGAAGGTAGTCGGCGCAGCCGGACCCGCCGGTGTTGGCGTGCCCTTGTCGTACAGGTAGTCCTGTGAACTGAGCAACAGGCAGCCACCGGTGTCGAGAAAGTCGGCAAGTGCGGATTCGCCCGCGGGACCGGGTCCGGAGAAGCCACCGAACTCGTCACCGGTAAACCATACAACGGCGTTGTAGGCGCTGAGTTGCACGGCGGTGGGCTCGTTATCGGTGTTGGCGGTGTCCCAGACATCGTGGGGCATACCAAGATTGGCCAGAGCGGCGGTGTAGGCGGCTCGCGCGTCCGGGTCGTTGTCATCGTCATCGACCAGCAGCACAAATCCCAGTGCACCGGTGGTGAACGACGCAGTGACGACAGCTGAATCACCGCAACTGTTCGACGATTGCACGCGCCAGAAGTAAGTTACGAACGGATCCAGTGTCAGGTCGAACGTATGTGACGTCTCCGTGGTTGTGGTCGAGGCGACGACACTTGAGAAACCTGCATCAGTTGCCACTGTTAACTGATAGATACCGCCCTGACCGCCGTCGGTCCAGCGGAAAGTCGGTGCGAGGCCGATACGCTCCGTGCCGTCAGCCGGGAAAACCAGCGTCGGGTCGCCGGGCGCGGCGTCGTACAGTGCCAGCTCAATGTCCTGGCTGGCGGTAATGGTGCCGCCATCGTCGCCTGTGACGGTCATCGTATATACACCGGGCGTCGCGCCGGCTGTCACAAGATTCAGTGCGCTGGATGCTGGTACAGCACCGGCGGCGGCAGGGTTGGGCGTGAAGCTTGCAACCGAGCCGGCTGGCGCGCCTGCCAGCGACAGATTCACAGTCGTAGACAACGTCGGCAGGTTGGCGCTGAGACCGACGCTGTAGTTAGCATCGGTGGGCGCGCAGACGGCAAGCTCGGATGGGGTGACGTCCATAACGAAGTCTGCCTGGCAGACACGTGGGGGCGAAAATCCATTAACGACTACAGTCGTTGCCGGCGTACCCGGGATGGCGTCGGCGCCGAGCCCGAAGTCTGCAAACGCCTGCCAGATCAGGCAAACGTCTTCACCACCATTGTTATCGACGGCCGCCTGGATGATGCCATCGCGGACGTCAGCAAATGTAGGTTGGCAAATTGTGTTCTTAAGTCCTTCGTTGACGTACAACATGGCGCGCTGGTTGCCGAAGCCACCATTCGCGTCATACAGGTTGTCGGAATAGCCGTGTTGGTCGACTAACGCCCAGTAAACTTCCCAGGCAGCCTGCGCCCAGACCGAGCCGACGCCGTGCGGCGCGACGCGTGACCCAATGGACTCGTAAGTATCAGGGTTAACGTTGTTGTCCGTGGAATAAGGGAACGGACGAATACCTGGCCCATCGGGCGCCTGGCCGAAGAGATAGGTGCCGATACCGCGTGCTTGCGGGCCGGTGTCGGTCGTCTTTGCGGTGTAGACCAGCGCCCACCAGTCGGACAGGCCTTCGCCAGGTTGCTGATCGCCTTCGAGACAGAAGGTATTGAGCGGGCCGCCAACGAGGCGGTTGGAGATGCCGTGGCCGTATTCGTGCACAATCACGCCGTTATCGAGATCGCCGTCGCGCTCGGGTGTGACCAGGTCGCAGGTGTACATTTGCATGCGACCCGTTAAGCCGTCGGGTAGTGTCGAGAAGTTGGCGTTGCAGTTGCCACCGTTAGCGGAGTTGTCATTGGCATCGTCCTGGGCCTCGGCATCGACCCAGTCCAGGTCGAGGGCAAAGTCACCGCCGCGGCCGTAGTTGTTGCGTTGGAAGTTACCGGCGGCTTCGTCGAAACCATACAGGTACTGAATATCGTGGATGATGTTGTTCCAGTAAAACAGGTTGGCGACTGAAGCCGGAAAATGAGCGACGGGATCGACGGTCAGGTCGATCGGGAAACTGCAGTCAATCGAGCCGCCGCAGTCGGGGTTACCCAGCGTCGGGTTGCCGCCGTTGCCATTGCGGTCTTCGTAGGCTTCGACATTGTTACCGTACATGATCGTGAAGTCCGCGCCGGCGACGCCGTCGGTATCGTGCCAGCCGAATGGTGAAGCCGTGGGATCAGCGGGATTGGCCTGGACGCTGCGGGCATCGGCCGGTGGTGCAGGCGAGGTGTGTGTGGGGCTTTCAACCGGTTGCTCATATACCTTATAGGTAGCTGAATCGACCGCATCGAAGCGTGTCCAGG
>JABDKV010000132.1 GCA_013002045.1 Gammaproteobacteria bacterium | reverse complement strand
GTACCCGAAGACGAACGCCCGGCGTTGTCACGGCACGCTGTAAGCCTGATGTTGGAGCGGCAACAGGCCGACGCTGGCGTTCATGAGTGGCCCCACCTTCGTGCTCTGGAGTCGGATCAGGAATCTCAGCCGCTGACCCTGGCCGACATCATGACGCGTGATGTATTTACTGTGGGTCCGGCGGACCTGGTTGACCTTGCAACGAGCATGATGCGCTGGCGACATTTCCGGCATATACCGGTCGAGGACAAGGAGGGTCGCCTGATCGGACTGCTTAGTGCTCGCAACCTGCTGCAGTTACAGGGACAGCAACGCGACGATACGGCTATGGCCGTCGCTGAGATCATGGAACGCTCGCCGCTGGTGGCCGCTGGTGATACTTCGGTGCACGATGCAATCGACAGGATGCTGACTTCCAATCACGGCTGCGTCCTCGTCGTTCGCGGCGACTACCTCGTTGGCATCGTCACCGAGCGCGACATCCTCCGCGCGCTGGCAAACTCGTAGCAACAGCACCAACCGCCACCCCCCCGTCACCGCGATTCCCCGTAGGAGCGGCTTCAGCCGCGATGGATCGCGCAGCGATCCGTAGGAGGGACTTCAGTCCCGACCTCTTTCTAACGTTGGACCAACATTTTCGTCAGAAAGAATCGCGGCTGAAGCCGCTCCTACGGCTGCGCCCGACCACGACATTAGAAAGAATCGCGGCTGAAGCCGCTCCTACGGCTGCGGCCAACTGCGACGTTAGAAAGAATCGGGGCTGAAGCCCCTCCTACGGCTGCGCCCATGCGCTTTTGGTTTCAAAGTAGACTGGGGGGGTGTTGGGTTTTCATCGTCATTTCAGCCGCCAGGCCATGGGCGAGCTGTTGCGTATTGCGCTGCCAATGGTGGTGTCGCAAGGCACGTTCGCGGTGATGATTTTCACCGATCGCTACTTCATGTCGCAGATCGATCCGGTGCACATGGCCGCCGCACTCGGAGGCGGTGTCGCCTCGTTCTTTTCGTTCTGTTTCTTTTCCGGCGTGCTGTCCTACGGCAACGCGACGGCCGCGCAATATCTCGGTGCCGGCGAACGCCACAAGTGCCCGAAAGTTGTGTCACAAGGCATGATCATGACGGTGATGAGCCTGCCTTTCCTGACACTCATTACATTCCTGGTAGCCGGCATCTTCGAAGTGATGGGTCACGAACCCGAGCAGGTCAGCCTCGAACGCACCTATTACCTGATCCTCATGGCTGGCGTCCTGATGACGCTGGCCAAGATCTGCCTGTCTTCCTATTTTGCCGGCATCGGCCGCACCTACGTGGTCATGATCTGCGACGTGTTCGGCCTCATTATTAATGTGCCGCTTTGCTACGTCATGGTGTTTGGCAAGCTCGGCCTCCCTGCGCTTGGCATCGTAGGCGCCGGACTGTCGACGGTAATCTCGAGTGTGCTGGCTTTGCTGCTGTACGTGCTCTTCTATCTGCGAAAAGAACATCGCGAGACGTTCAGCGTAATGCAGTCTTTCGTTCTGGATCTGCCAATCCTGCGACGATTCTGGCGGCTAGGCTTTCCATCGGGACTGGAGTTATTCCTGAATGTTGCCGCATTCAATCTGTTTTTGCTTATGTTCCAGTCTTACGGCATCGCCGAAGCTGCATCAGCCGCTATTGTCTTTAACTGGGACATCCTGTCATTCGTCCCGATGATCGGACTCAACGTCGCGGTTATCAGCCTGATCGGGCGTTTTGTTGGTGCGCGCGATATGCGCCGCGCTAATGAGGTAATTACGGTCGCCTTTGCCGCCGGACTGGCCTATTCTGCTGTGCTGGCGACGCTATACATCACTCTGCGATACCCATTAGTCGAGGTGTTCGCGCCGCCGACCGGTGATTTCACCGCGATTCGCCAGTTGTCGGCATTCATGATGGTCGGGCTATCGAGTTATGCCATGGCCGACGCAATCATCCTGGTCTCAAGTGGTGTATTGCGAGGTGCCGGTGATACACGCTGGGTCATGATCGTTTCGGTGATCCTGCACTGGGCAATGCTGGTGGCGCAATTTTTTATCATTCGTGTTTTCACGCTTAGCCCGAAACTTTCGTGGCTGACTTTCGTCGCAATGATATTCGCTATCGCACTGGTGATGGCTTTACGCCTGCGCGGCGGTCGCTGGCGTGACCCGGAAGTGCTGGAAAAAGTCATGGCCGAATGAATCCCGCAGCAGCAGCTCCAGCCGTCTTTCCCCTGTAGGAGCGGCTTCAGCCGCGATGGATCGCGCAGCGATCCGTAGGAGGGACTTCAGTCCCGACCGGTTGCGCGTTGCGTCGAACGAGCACGACGTTAGAGAGAATCGCGGCTGAAGCCGCTCCTACGGGAGGAAAGAATCGCGGCTGAAGCCGCGCCTACGCTCGCTGGTATTTTCCAGGGCTTGCTGCGGACTGGCGCTCTTGATGCGCAGCAATGCCGCAAGTTCGAGCGATAAAGGGTCGTCGCTAATAAGCTGCCCGGCGTTACCAATCAACGCGGCGCGCAAGGCAGGGTCGTGTGCGGGCAGGAAATAGGCGTTGCCAGCCATTTTTCCGAGTGCGGTTGTCTCTGCACCTGGCGGCAAGAGCACAACGGGTAATGGACTGCGCGGAACATCATGTAGCAGGCTCACGCTGGCGGGTGCGTACAGCGTCAGTGCATCACGCCTGTCGTAACCAATTTCGGCAAGCATGGCCGTCGCGACCGCTGTTGTTGCGGCAGTCAGGCCAATCGGCTCACTCCGTTCGGGAGAATCCACCCCAAGGGGAGCGCAGCAACGTCGTAGCGATGCATCGATTTGGGAAGGCATGGCACCGTCATTCGCTTCGGCTTTCATGACCGGGTTACCGGCCAGCATCGCAAGTAGATTCGAATTACAGCCGCGACTGAGAGCCAGGGTGGGAGCGAAATTGAGTTCACGTAACTGAAGGCCACAACGCGCCAGGGCGATTGCGCCACCACTTGCCTGACACAGGGTGCAGACACTGCCGCCGAGCAGTTCGAGACCGACGCTATTGGTGAAGACATACGGCCGGAACCGGCCTGCCAGGGCCGTCAGCCAGCCTCGAGTCAGAGAGGTTTCCAGCTCTGATCCGATCTGAATCACCGCAAGTGGCGGCCTGGGAACTACACTTGTATTCATTGCGGTCGCCAATCAAGTACCGGCTTATGTCAACTGGACGTCTCCAGCCGATTCCTGACTTATTAGACGTAGTCAACACCGCAAATCAGTCGCTGGCGCGATTGATTTCTCCCGGTCGGGGCGTCTAATCGCCTACGTGACCATGAGAATGCAGTGAAAGTTGTTCATACAGACAAGCGACTGGCCAACAGGATGCGTCGCGGCGAGCAGGCTGCATTTGATGAGTTCTTTGCTGATTATTTTCCGCGGGTTTACAGGTTCGCTATTCGACGTGTCGGAAACGATGAGCAAGTCGTGAGAGATGTGGTCCAGGCGACGCTGAGCAGGGCAGTCGAGAAAATTGGCAGTTATCGAGGAGAAGCGGCTTTATTCACATGGATATGCCGGTTGTGCCGCAACGAAATTGCTGACCACTATCGCCACACACAGCGACGCATCGACCATGAAGTTTTGCTGGATGACGAACGCCTGCAGGCGGTACTCGAGTCTCTTGACAGTAACTACCGCGACGACCCGGCGATCGCTGCCGAACGACAACAACTTGGCGAGACTATTCAGTTGATTCTTGACTACCTGCCGTCACGACAGGGCAATGCGCTGGAATGGAAATACATTCAGGGACTGACCGTCAGGGAGATTGCGCAACGACTGGAAGTCACCGAAACAGCGGCGCAATCACTGCTGGCCAGGGCCCGACAGGCGTTTCGCGAGGGCTTCGATGCTGTCGCACAACGACAGCCGGACAGCTTACTACCATGATGGTGCCACGATGAGTGAGATACCCCGCCACGAGAACGACGATCTCAGGAAGCTGTTGGAGCTGGCCGGCCCACGACCGGAACCCTCACGCGAGCTCTACGACGATGTCTATGCGCAGGTCCATGCTACCTGGAAGCAGCGTCACCGCCGTCGCTGGACTGTATCAGCAGCGGCCGCTGCAATGATCGGTGCGGTTGGGCTGGCGTGGCTGCTGCTGTCGCCACAACAGTCCGAGGTGCCGGTTGTGGTTGCCTCGATTGAACGCAGCTTCGGTGAACTGTCAGCCTTAAACGCGGATTCAACCCGCTTGCTGTCAACCGGTGACACCGTGTTGCTGGATCAGCGTCTGCGCAGCGGCGAGAATAGTGGCGCTGCGTTGCGACTGCAGAACGGAGTACGACTTCGCCTCGACCAACTTAGCACTCTGTCTGTGGTGGGAAACCGGATACACCTGCACCAGGGGCGGCTTTATATTGACACCCTGGATAGCGGCGCACGTGTCGAGATACAAACCAAAGCCGGCGTTATCCGCAACCTCGGTACCCGCTTCGAGGTACTGGCCAACGGCGACGAAACCCGCGTACGGGTTCGCGACGGCGAAGTTCACATCGATACCGGCAACGGCGCGGTTCGCGCGCAACGGGGCGAATCGCTGCAGTTGCGCAGGGAGGGCGTGGTTGAGCGAACCCGATTCTCACCTTCCGACCCTCACTGGGATTGGACCCTGCGGGTAGCGACACCGTTCGAAACCGACCAGGCAAGCGTGGCAGAGCTGGCCCACTGGGTCGCGCACGAAAGCGGGCGTACACTCAGTTTTGATGATCCCCGAACCGGCAACGCAGCCCGGGTCACCCGAATATCCGGGTCGATTCAGGACCTGGCGCCGTTGTCGATGTTGCAGACCGCACTGCTGGCGACTCGTTTCTCGGCCAGCGTTAGTGAGGATCAGATAGTTATTTCCCGGGAGACAGACAACTGAATTACCGCCAGCTTGCGCCGCTACTCCCGGGCCTGATGCTCGCCTGGAGCGGACCGCTATGGGCTGCTGATACTTTTGCCGGGCGTTCGCTGGTGGAAGTGCTTGAGCAGTTTCGCGCCGAAGGCATGCTGGTGGTTTACAGCTCCGATGTCGTCGATGAATCACTGCGTGTAGTCGCCGAGCCATCGGCGCCCACCCGCGAGTTGATGCTGGCGGAAATGCTTGTTGCTCTGGGTCTCGGTCTGGAACGACGCGGCGACATTCTGCTCGTCGTTAAGCCGCCATCTTCAGCAGATCCGCCATCGCAGCAAGGAGACGTCAAGAACCAGCTCCCTTCCCCACAGATTGAGAATGTTGTCGTTCACGCCAGTCGCTTTGCTGTAGGTGAACGGGCGCCGGCGTCTTTTGCCTTACTGCGCGATAACGATATCGATCAACTGGTCGGCGCCGGTCGGGAACCACTGAAGACGCTTGCCCGGCTGCCGGGCATGGCCTCGTCCGGGTTGTCGAGCAAACAGAATGTGCGTGGAGGCGAACAGGATGAAATGTTGCTGGTGTTCGACGGTCTCCCGCTGTTCGAGCCTTTCCACCTGAAAGACTTTCAGAGCCTGTTCAGCACACTGGATCCTCGCGTAGTGGGTGCAATCGAAGTCTATACGGGCGGCTTCCCCGCGCAGTATGGCGACCGCCTTAGTGGCGTGATTGACGTCACGCCGCAACCACCTGCGGATCGCCCGCATCACGAAATTGGTGTCGATTTTTTTAATGCCGGCATCCTTAGTAAGGGACCCTTCGCACAAGGCCAGGGCGAGTGGTTACTGTCGGCACGTCGCGGAACACTCGACCTGCTGTTCGATGTCGTCAACACCGACAT
>JABDKV010000119.1 GCA_013002045.1 Gammaproteobacteria bacterium | reverse complement strand
AAACATTCGGACGCCGCTGGTCCAGTACATAGGCGGCATAATCGACCAGCGCCGCCTCATGCAGGCTGATATGCGTACCGGAGCCGTAGCGTACCGTCATTGGCGTATGCGCCATCTCGATCGCGGCTGGCGCCGTGGTGCTGTAAAGATACTCGTAACGATTGAAACGTCGTCCCGGTATCCACCATGCGGTGCTGTCTTCACCCGTATTGAGATGGAACTGGGTCAGTTCCTCGACGATGTCTACGGCGCGGTATCCACGCTGGCGTGGCACTTCGTAGCGAAAACCGATTCCGTCGTCATAAGCACGCAGGCGAAGGGCAAACCGTCGACGTGGCTTGTCCGAGGCTTGGAAATTGACCAGCAACTCGTTGTACCGGTCGGTAACCACGCGACGCTCGCCCCATGGCTGCTCCCACTTTTGCTCAACCTCGTCGGCAACGGTTTCACTAATCGCAAAGCAACAATCGAGGCCGGCGTGTTCACGAAACAATAATCCCAGCAACGACCTGTTCAACAGTTGCTCGTCGTCGCGGAACACTTCGTAGTAAGGCGAGCCGGTTGCGCTGACGTCAATCACGACGCGCGTGCGACCATCGGGCGAAGTCAGCGATTCGGCAGATGCTGCCGGTAACAGCAGCACCCCTAAAGCGAGTACCAGAACTGAATACGTATTCATCAGTAATAACCGCCAGAGATGACTGTTATTGTCGGACCACGACAACAGACACATGGGATTTTGTCTTGGATAACAATGCGTCATGGCAGCCCGGCCAGTATGATTCGGAGATAACTAAGAAGCAACCGAAAAGCCGTTTCCATGAACTGGCCTGTCGCTAAACGTGCCGGTGTATGCCTGCACCTGACATCACTACCGGGTTCTTTTGGCATAGGTGAACTCGGCAGCAATGCGCGCTGGTTCATCGACCGCCTGAAGGAAGCGGGATTGCATGCGTGGCAATTCCTGCCGCTTGGGCCTACCGCCTATGCCGACTCGCCTTATCAGCCGTTGTCGTCATTTGCCGGCAACCCGTTGCTGGTTGATACCGAAACCCTGGTTGATCAGCAGCTGCTACGTTCGCATGAGATCAGCAGTCTTGAGCAGCTGCCGCATAACACCGTCGATTTCGGCAAGCTGATACCGCTTAAAACGGCGCTGTTACGCAAAGCCGCAACTCGTTTTGCCACACATGCATCGCCGGCGGCGCGGACGGCGTTTGACGAATTCCTGCACCTGCATGACGACGACTGGTTGGCAGACTACGCCCTGTTTCGCGTACTCAAGACTATGCACGCAGAACGACCGTGGACGCAGTGGGAGCCGAATTTCCGCCACCGCGATCGGGCAGCACTTGCGGGTATAGAAGCTCGCTATGCCGCCGAGGTGCACAGCGAGAAAATCATACAGTTTTTCTTTGACCGCCAATGGCGGGGTATACACCAGTATGCCAGCGACCAGGGTGTCACTCTGTTTGGCGATGTGCCGATCTATATCGCCCACGACAGTGCTGATGCCTGGACCGGGAGCGACATTCTGCAGCTGGACGACGACGGTCAGCCCACCCACGTGGCAGGCGTTCCGCCCGACTATTTCAGCGCCGATGGGCAACTGTGGGGAAATCCCGTCTACGACTGGGAGTTTCTCGAGAAAAGTCATTTCGGCTGGTGGGTAAATCGCTTCCGTCACGCGATGACGTTGATGGATCTGCTGCGCGTCGATCACTTTCGCGGTTTCGAGGCTTACTGGTCTATCCCGTTCGGTGCACGCACCGCACGGGACGGTCAATGGGTCAATGCACCGGGCGATGCGCTGTTCTCCACCTTGCGTCAGGAACTGGGGGAATTATCGGTGGTCGCTGAGAACCTCGGCGTGATCACGCCGGAGGTGGAGAAACTGCGTACCGACCACGACATACCGGGGATGGTCGTGCTGCAGTTCGATGCCGCGGAGCCGGATTTCGACGTGGCCGCAATTGATGAGCATACGGTCGTCTACACGGGCACACACGATAATGATACGACGACCGGGTGGTTCAATGGCGGGCCTGGTGACACCCGGACGGACGCTGAAATCGAAGAGCATCAACGCCTGGTCACGCATAACACCGGCGGCGAACCTCAACGCATTCACCTCGACATGATCGAACTGGCCTTTGCCTCAGCCGCACGGCTGGCAGTCGTACCGATGCAGGATTTTCTCGGTCTCGGCTCAGAAACGAGGATGAATACCCCGGGAACGGAAAGCGATAACTGGCGCTGGCGCCTGACGCGGCCTCAGTTCGATTCGGGACTTGCCGATACCATCGCGATGATGGTTGCCGATGGCGGCCGTGACTAAAACAGCGTGTAGATAAAGGTACCCAGGACCGATTGCTGACTAACCACGACGACCGCACCCAGCAGTACCAGCACGACGATAATCGGCAATAACCAGATTTTCTTTCGTACCTTCAGAAATGCCCACAGGTCGGATAGGAATTCGATCATTTCAGAACGGGTTCTCCAGGTCCTTGGCTGTCATACGGCGTTGCGTCTCAACGCGGTAACTATCCAGCGAGCTATCGAAACCTCGGGTGTATTGTAATTTGCCGGTCAGGCGCAGCAACAGGCCCATCGGGATGATGATCAGGACAAATGCCGTGCCCAGGATAGCGGTATTGGTAACAAATCCGAGGATACGCGCTACAAACATCCACGCGCGGTAAACAGGGTAGAGCAATCGTGGTAGCAGCGTGGCGATCACCGCAAGTATGGCTGCCGCGTACAGCGGCCAGAATGGCCGCTCATGGCCGAACAGCCACGGCAGTACAGCAAAGAAGATTAACGGCAGCATGACTGCCAGTAACAGCCCAAACTGCCTAAGACCACGCGTGTCCTGTCGGTCAATCAATTTCATTAGTCAGGCTCGAAAGTCGCTGGTTCAAGATCAAGCGTTGCAGTGGCTATCGCTCCCCGCTCGATAAGATTGTTGCCCAGTACCAGGTAGTCCATCTCGGTATTCGCAAAACAACGCAATGCCTCGTCCGGTGTGCAAACGATGGGTTCGCCACGCACATTGAATGATGTATTGATCAGGACCGGGACACCGGTCAGTGCGGCGAAGGCGGTCAGCAATGCGTGAAACCGGGGATTAGTACTGGCATTGACGGTTTGTACCCGCGCCGAACCATCGACATGAGTCACTGCCGGAATAGTCGAGTGCGGCTGCTCGAGGCGAGCCAGCCCACTGGCGCGCTCGTCTGTTTCGAGGCGTTGCCCGGCTGCGACGTTACCGACCAGCAACATGTAGGGACTGGTTGCGTCCATCTCGAACCACTCCGTTACGGCCTCCTCCATCACCGCTGGCGCGAATGGCCGGAACGATTCGCGCTTCTTGATGGCGAGGTTCATACGTCGCTGCATTTCCGGATTGCGTGGGTCACCGAGGATAGAGCGATTGCCGAGGGCGCGGGGCCCGAACTCCATGCGCCCCTGGAACCAGCCGATAACGGCACCCTCAGCCAACCTGTCGGCGATGACCTGTGGTAGCTGCTCATCGAGCAGGCGGGTATGCGCTATACCGTGCTCGTCGAGCAGCGCCGACAACTGCTGGTCCTCCCAGCCGGGCCCCAGGTAAGCACCAGCCATGGCATCTGGCCGCACCGGCTGTCGTTGCCCGCGGTCGAGATACCAGGCAGACAAAGCCGCTCCCAGAGCACCACCGGCGTCGCCGGCCGCGGGTTGCACCCAGACATTATCGAAAATACCCGCGCGCACCAGCTTGCCATTAGCAACGCAGTTGAGTGCAACTCCGCCAGCGAGACACAGGTTTTGCGCACCGGTCTCTTTGCGGATGGTGCGCGCCAGGCTTAGAACGACCTCTTCGGTAATCACCTGAACCGAGCACGCCATATTCATCTCGCGCGTTGTCAGCGCACTCTCCGGTTGCCTTGGTGGGCCATCGAACAGTCCGGCAAACCTTGAGTTAGTCATGCGTAAGCCGGTCGCATAGTCGAAATAGTCGAGGTTCAACCTGAACGTACCGTCAGCCCTGATATCGATGAGTTTGTCGCGAATACGATCGACATAAACCGGCTCACCATAGGGCGCCAGGCCCATGAGTTTATATTCACCCGAATTGACCTTGAATCCGGCGTGGTAAGTGAAAGCGGAGTACAACAGGCCCAGCGAGTGTGGAAAGTGAATCTCCCATAGCGAGGTCATGTCGGCGCCACTCGCCTGCCACGCAGAGGTAGTAGCCCATTCACCGACGCCATCCATGCATAACACCGCGGCCTCGTCGAAGGGCGATGCATAAAATGCCGATGCGGCATGTGACTGGTGGTGCTCGGTGAATCTCAGCGGTGGCAATTCGCGCTTCTGCAGCCCCGATAGTGATGCCAGCTCGGAACGCAATAGCGACTTCAGGTAAAGCTTCTCGCCAAGCCAGACAGGCATGGCCGCAAGCCATGAACGGATCCCGCGTGGCGCGTTGGCCAGGTAAGTTTCGAGCAAGCGTTCGAACTTGAGCAGCGGCTTATCGTAGAAGATGACGGCGTCGATGTCGGCGAGGCTGCAATCGGCATAGTCGAGACACCAGCGGATAGCCTGAGCCGGGAAACGAGGATCGTGCTTGTACCGACTGAAGCGCTCTTCCTGGGCAGCCGCCACGATTCGCCCATCGCTGACGATCACCGCCGCGCTGTCATGGTAGAAAGCTGAAATGCCCAGTAGATGACGCATGCCGGCTATAATGGGCAGCCACCGGGAGCGGTGCAAGCACGCACCGGATTGTGATCAAAGGCCATCATGACCCAGCACGCAAGTCGCAGACGACGACGTCTTTTCACAGTCATTGCCTTGTTCATTCCGATCCTGTTCTTCGCCGTCGTCGAAGGTGGCTTGCGCGTACTGGGCTTCGGTGAGGACTACCCGCTGTTCGTGCCGTTCGCCGCCGCGCCGGGCTACCTGCAACCCAATCCCGACGTTGTCAATCGATACTTTGCCGACCCTGAGCAGGCACCGGCCGTCAGTATCGATACCCAGTTTTTTCTTGCCGAAAAAGCGGCCAACGGACTGAGACTTTTCGTCCAGGGCGGATCGACTGCTGCAGGCTTTCCCTATGGCAACAACGCTTCCCCTGCGGGTCTGTTGCGAAAACGGCTGCAGCTTAGCTTTCCAAACCAGCAGGTCGAAGTGATTTCAACCGCAATGGCGGCGGTAAATTCCTACACTCTGCTCGACTTCGCCGATGAAATCATCGCGCAACAACCCGACGCGGTGCTGATCTA
>JABDKV010000115.1 GCA_013002045.1 Gammaproteobacteria bacterium | reverse complement strand
TACGGTTTGATCTCAATGGCCGCGAAATAAGCTTCGACGGCGATCCGGAAACGCCACTGTTGTGGTATTTACGCGACGAGGCAGGCTTGCGTGGTACCAAGTTCGGTTGCGGCATTGCCGCCTGCGGCGCCTGCACTGTGCATGTCGATGGGCGCGCCACGCGGTCGTGCGTGATCCCCGTGGGCTCTCTCGACGGTCGCCAGGTTCGTACGATTGAATCACTTGCCGCAGAAAATGGACTGACGGCTGTGCAGCAGGCCTGGATGGAACTCGACGTACCGCAATGTGGCTACTGCCAGGCCGGCCAGGTAATGGCAGCAACAGACTTGCTCGAGCGCGTACCAGACCCGTCAGACGACGATATCGCAACCATCACGAATCTCTGCCGCTGCGGCACCTACCCTCGTATCCGTGCGGCTATCAAGCGCGCCGCCGAAATCCGACGGCAAGGGGATGACTCATGAGTGCGAACATCTCCAGACGCGAATTCCTGCGCATGTCGGCTACGGCCACTGGTGGCATGCTGGTAACGATCAGTTTGCCATCCTGCAGCGGCAAAGGGACGACTGAAGTCGCGACAGCAGCAGCCAGCCAGTTCGATGGCCTGGCACCGTGGGGCTTTGTCCGCATCGAGGCCGACACTGTCACGATTGGCGCCAGAGGCGCTGAAATCGGTCAGGGCATCAAGACCTCGCTGCCGATGCTGATCGCCGAAGAAATGGACATACCGTGGTCGATGGTCACAGTGGAACAACTAGACTACGGGATCGCCGCCGCCGATAACGAAAGCGGTCTGGCTTATCCCTACGGTGCCCAGGGCGCCGGTGGCAGTACCTCTATTCCGGGGAGCTGGACTGAGCTACGCGAGGTGGGTGCGCGCATACGCCAGTTACTGTTGCAGGCGGCTGCCAACTACTGGGACGCCGATCCCGCGACACTGACAACCGCCGACGGCATGGTCATTCACCCGGACGGCCAAAGCGTCAGCTATTTCGAATTGGCCCAGCCGGCCTCAGCTATCCCAGTACCGACCGAAGCTACGTTGAAAGACAGCTCAGAATTTCGCGTCATCGGTCAGCCAACCCGCGTAGCGGATTGCGAAGAGATCGTCACCGGCAATGCGTTCTATGGCATCGATGCCGACATGCCGGGCGCGGGGGTCGCCGTCGTCGCCCGCTGCCCCTATTTCGAAGGCAGTATCGAATCGTTCGACGACACCGCGGCGCGGGCGCTGCCCGGTGTTCGCACCGTGGTCGAATTACCAGCAGTCGACGCCGGTAGCGGACTGGAAACCACTCTCGCCGCCGGCATAGCCGTGGTTGCAGACAACACCTGGGCCGCGTTGAAGGGCCGCGAAGCGCTGGAGATCAAATGGCAGCGGGGTCGCTGGGGCAAGGATTCGACACAAGCCCTGGAACAGCGCGCGGTAGAAGCACTGGCCGGGCGTGGTGTCGATGCGCGGGTCGACGGTGATTTTGCCGCTGCGCGCGAGCGCGCCAGGCGCGTCGTCGAAGCCGAATACGCCATGCCCTTCCTCTCACATGCCACGCTCGAGCCGCAGAATGCGACTATCGCGTTGGAAAAAGATCGCGCATTACTGATCGCCTCGACGCAATCACCATCCGGCGCGTCGCGCATGATTAACCGCATGACAGGTATCCCGCGCCCTGCGATCGAGATTCGCATGCCACGCTCAGGAGGTGGTTTTGGTCGTCGCCTCGAATCTGATTTCGTGGCTGAAGCAGTACTCATTGCCCAGGCTACTGGCACCCCGATCAAGCTGATGTGGACCCGCGACGATGACCTGCAACACGACTGGTATCGGCCCTGCGGCCTGCACCAGTTAGCGGCTTCCCTCAACGACGACAACCAGCTGACGGGTTGGTTGCACCGTGCTGCGGCAACCGACCGGCGCTTTGGCCTGCCCGGTTTTGCCGAAGCACCGGCATGGATCGCCTGTCTCGATCCCGACGCCATACCGGCCGGTTGTGTCACCAATTACCACGCAGAGTTTGTGCCGCTGGAATTTGGATTGGCACGCGGCTGGTGGCGCGGCCCACTGCCGTCATTTGTCGCCTTCGCCAATCAAAGTTTCATGGATGAGGTCGCCCATGCGGCCGGTCGTGAACCACTGGAATTTCAATTAGCTGTCCTGGGCGAAGCGCGCGAGATGGACTATGAAGGCCACGGCGGGCCCAAGGTCCACACCGGGAGAATCGCCACGGTCCTGCAAACAGCGGCCGATGCAATCGGCTATGGCCGCACGCTATCTCCAGGGCATGGCATAGGGCTGGCCGCCAGCTTCGTTTTTGGAGGTTATGCCGCTCATGCGATGGAAGTTTCGATTGAAAATGGCCGGCCGCGGATCCATCGCTGTGTCTGCGCAGTCGATGTTGGCCAGGTAGTCAATCCGCTGGGCGTCGAAGCACAAATGATGGGTGGCACCATTGACGGCCTGTCCACGGCGCTGAACCTGGAGATTACCGTGGCAGACGGACGCGTCCAACAGGCTAATTTCCCCGATTATCCCCTGCTGCAGATGGCAGAAGCACCTGATGTAGAAGTGCATATCGTCGCTTCCGACCATGCGCCATCGGGCGCCGGCGAGATGGGTATTCCGACGGCCGCACCGGCGCTGACCAACGCCATTTTTGCGGCCACAGGTAAGCGTATACGCCGTCTGCCGATTGCAAAGCAGCTCGGTTAGCACGCAGGCGTCACAGCAGGGCTTTCACTGGGCTGCGCTTTCGGCGTATCTTGCGCGGCTATGAGGGGCAAGCTGACTCTTATTATTGTACTGGCGATGCTGACAGTGCCGGCGGCGGCCGCCAGCAAGATGCGGCTGGGCTGGATCGAGCCGGTGATGCTCGATCCGCGTCTCGGTCTTGAACTCGAGGCCAAGCTCGATACCGGTGCCGACACGTCATCGCTCGACGCCCACCATATCCGCCGGGTGCGAGTGGGTGAGAAGCGCTATGTGCGCTTTGCCGTCAGGCACCCGGCCACCGGTGAGCTGGTCGAGTTGCGCAAGCCCTATGTCAGACGCGTGCGAATAAAACGCCACGGTGGCGCCTACCAGCGTCGCTACGTCGTGCGTATGCAGGTTTGTGTAGGCGAGCGAACCCGCAGCATCGAGGTCAACCTGATCGATCGCAATGAGTTTGAGTACCCGATGTTGCTCGGCAGGAGCGCCCTGCAGGGATGGTCCACCGTTGATCCCGACAAGACTCACACCAGCGAACCGACCTGCTGGCGAAAACCCGGCAGCCAGCCGGACGACGATGCGCCGAACCCGCCAGATGACGAAGACAAGGCTGCCAGCGCCCCATCCCGCCAAAACATCTCCGGCAGTTCAGAGAGCGACGACGGTCGCTAGCTATGTCGACCCGCCTGCATACAGGACTGCTGGCCCTGGCACTGACTGTCATCGGGCTTGCGTTGTTCGCGTACAAGCTGCATTTAGGGATCCCGCTGAGCGAAGACGACGCATCTGACGTGTGGACCGTCGAGGCACGCGTTACCTTTACGCCGCGACCCGACCGCTCCGTAAAAGCGACATTACAACTCCCGGATCGCATGCCCGGCTATGCAATCCTGAACGAGAATTTTGTGTCTCGCGGCTATGGGCTCAACACCCAGCGCAACGGCGGTCGCGAAGCGGTCTGGGCAATAAGACGGGCACGCGGCCCCCAGGCACTCTACTACCGCGTTGCCGTTTATCCCGACGAGACCGACCGCGACGAAACCGCGCCAGCATTCCCGCCGCGCCCCGACCTGGAAGAGCCTTACGCGACAGCGTTACAGGAACTGGTCGCCGAGGTGCGTCAGCAGTCTGCCGATATTGACAGTTTTGCCGGCGAGATGCTGCGACGGCTGAACGACAACAGCCCTGACCAGTATGTTGATTTGTTTCTCGACGATGTGCGCACCGAGAATGACAAGTTACGCACGGCACAAAACCTGTTGGCCGGTGCCCGTATACCCAGTCGGATCGTGCACGGTATTTATATCGTCGATGACAACCGCGAAGCCACCGTCGTACCGTGGCTGGAAGTGTGGACCGGGCAGGAATGGAGCTACTACGACCCGGATACGGGTGAGAAATTCGTCCCCGACAATTACCTGGTGTGGTGGCGCGGTGACAAACCTTTGCTTGATGTACCCGACGCCAGTGATGAGCAGGTGGTGTTCGCCGTCCGCAAGAACCTGATCGACAGCATTGAAGTAGCGGAACGGCGCGCCTCTCTACGTGAATCGCACGTGCTCGAATTCTCGCTTTTCGGCCTGCCCGTGCGCACCCAGACCGTCTACACAGTACTACTCCTTGTACCGGTCGGTGCCTTCATCATGGTGTTGTTGCGCAACGTCGTTGGCATTCGCACCTTTGGCACTTTCACGCCTGTACTGATCGCGTTGGCGTTCCGTGAAACCCGGCTGCTGTCGGGTGTGCTGCTATTCACTATCGTAGTGGCACTGGGTCTCGCGATCCGTTTTTACCTCGAGAAACTGCGGCTGCTGATGGTGCCACGCCAGGCAAGTGTGCTGATTGTTGTCGTGCTGTTGCTGGCCGCAATCAGCATCATCAGCGGACGGCTGGGAATTGAAACGGGGCTTTCCGTTGCGCTTTTCCCCATGGTCATCCTGACGATGGTGATCGAGCGCATGTCGGTGGTATGGGAAGAACGCGGAGCCTCCAACGCGATTGTCGAGGGTATCGGTAGCCTGATCGTGGCCATAGTCGCGTACCTGGTCATGAGCATGGACTCCGTTGCGTACCTGACCTTTGCCTTCCCGGAATTGTTGCTGGTGTTGCTCGCAGCAACGCTGCTGCTCGGCCGTTATACCGGATACCGCCTGACCGAACTGGCACGCTTCAACGCACTGAGCGGTGGCAAGTAAGTGCTAAGCAAGATTCGCAGCCTGCAGCAGGTCGGTGTAATCGGCATTAACTGTCGCAACGGCGATTTTATCGAGCGCTACAATCCGCGCCGGCTGTTTCCACTGGTTGACGACAAGGTCCGCACCAAGCAACTCGCCATGGCTGCCGGAATCGCTGTACCGGAACTGTACGATACGATCGAAACGCCTCACGACATTCGCAAAGTCGAGCAGTTGCGTGACCGTTATACGGATTTCGTGATCAAGCCCGCGCAGGGCAGCGGCGGCGATGGAATCCTCGTAGTGACCGGACATTCGGGGAAAAACTTCAGGCGACACAATGGCTTGCTGGTCACGCCCGAAGAAGTCAGTCATTACCTTTCGAATATCCTGAGCGGTCAATACAGCCTCGGCGGCCATCCCGACAAGGCCATGGTCGAGTACCGTGTGGTCAACGACCCGATCTTCGATGATGTTGCTTACCAGGGTATTCCAGATATCCGCATCATCGTGTTTCAGGGCTATCCGGTAATGGCGATGATTCGGCTGCCAACACGCCAGTCGCAAGGCAAGGCCAACCTGCACCAGGGTGCTATCGGTGTCGGTATCGACCTGGGTAGCGGCCGCACCCTGGGTGGGGTACATGGCAACAGCGTGATTGCAAACCACCCGGATACAGGTTCGTCGATCCGTGACCTGGAGATTCCGGAATGGGACCGGTTGCTTACCCTCGCTGCCCGCTGTTTTGAGTTATCCGGACTGGGGTACCTGGGAGTCGATATCGTTCTTGATCGCAACCAGGGGCCACTGATACTGGAGTTGAACGCGCGACCGGGGCTTAACATCCAGATTGCCAATGGCACAGGACTAAGACACAGACTTCGGGCCGTTGAGGAATGCGATTCAGCAGACGATGTGACACGGCGGGTCGCTTTCAGTCGCCGTCGCTTTGCAGTGCAGGCCCCGCCGATGGCGGACGAATTGCTTCAGCCCGCTGTATAAAGCCTATTCGCGATCGGCGCGCAGACCGACAAGTTCGGCCGGCTCTATCTGCAGCGCTGCCGAGACACCATTAAAAAATTCAATCTCGCGTGGGCTAATGCGAACGTCCGCCTTGATGACTTCCCCCAGCGCGTTGACGATCGCGAGACGTTGCTCGAGATCCAGTTTCGGCGCGACTGCGGCCAGGTACTTACGCAATGGTGCCTTCTGGTACAGCTCGGACTTCGCGGCGACGCGTATGTCGGCGTCGCTGATTTCAGCTCCGCAGGCATTTCGCAGGGCATCCTGAACGGCCTGGACTTCGACTTCCATGATATTGGTGTCTGCGCTGGTGGCCCGGGCCAGAGTCATCAGGGCCGCTTCCTCGAACAACGCCTTCTTTTCTTCTGCGCTTGGTGCACTGCCAAACACTTCCATGATCCTGCTCAAGCTGGAAATCGCCATGATTGACTCTCTTTCAATTAAATTCTGTGGAACGCGAAGCGCCACCAAGTATAGCGCAGCTCTCTCCGCGTAGGAGCGGCTTTAGCCGTGATTTCTTACCTCCGGGACGACGTGAGTCACCTTAGGAGGGGCTTCAGCCCTGAATCGTTCCTGTGTGTAAGAGAAGGTCGGGACTGAAGTCCCTCCTACGGCGGCTGGCGCCGCCCTTCGCTTACACTGCGGGTTCACCGGTGGGGTGCTAGGCTCTGCTCTGTAGCTGATCGCGGAGCGAAGATGAATCTCAAAGACGACAGGCTGCTAAGGAACTGCAGTTTTATCAATGGCGAATGGGTTTCCAGTGACGCTACCTTTGCCGTTACCGACCCGGCATCGGGCGATACGATAACCGAGGTTCCTGACCACGGTGAGGTCGAGACCCGCGCGGCTGTCGAGGCCGCCCACGATGCCCTGGCGGGCTGGCAGGCCCACACCGCGGGTGAGCGTGCAGACATCCTGCGCAACTGGCATGAGCTGATGATCAGGCACAAGGATGACCTTGCACTGATAATGACGACCGAACAGGGCAAGCCGTTGTCGGAATCACGCGGTGAAATTGAGTATGGCGCGTCATTTATTCTGTGGTTCGCAGAAGAGGCCCGGCGGGTTTACGGCGACGTAATCCCGACCCATAAGAACGGCAGTCGGATCGTTGTCATCAAGCAGCCCATCGGAGTTGTTGGCGCCGTGACACCGTGGAACTTTCCCAATGCCATGATCAGTCGAAAAGTGGCGCCCGCGTTGGCCGCGGGCTGCACCTTTGTCGTGAAGCCGGCAGCCGAGACACCGCTCTCGGCTTTGGCCATGGCCGAACTCGCTACCCGTGCCGGCGTGCCCGAGGGTGTTTTCAACGTGATTACCACGGACCGGGCGAAGGAAGTCGGTGCCGTGCTGACTGGTCACCCGCTGGTGCGCAAGTTCACTTTCACCGGTTCCACCCCGGTCGGCAAGCAACTAATCAAACAATGCGCTGACACGGTCAAGAAGGTATCGATGGAGCTCGGTGGTAATGCCCCATTCATCGTATTCGACGACGCCGACATCGACGCTGCTGTCGATGGCGCCATGTCGGCCAAGTACCGCAATTCAGGCCAGACCTGTGTATGCGCCAACCGCTTTCTCGTACAGGACGCCGTCTATGACGAATTTGCGACGAAGTTCAGCAAGCGCGTTGCCGCTATGAAAGTCGGGCCCGGCATCGAAGACGATGTCGATGTCGGTCCGCTGATAAATGAAGCGGCGATCGAGAAAGTCAGCAACCTGGTCAGCGATGCCGTGAACAAAGGCGCAAAAGTACAGACCGGTGGCTCGCGACATAGCAAAGATGAGCTGTATTTCCAGCCGACCGTGCTGACCGAGGCAACGACACGCATGGGGCTGGCCACCGAAGAAATCTTCGGTCCGGTCGCGCCGCTGTTTCGCTTCAATAGTGTCGAGGAAGCGATACGCATGGCCAACGCTACCGAGTTCGGACTCGCCGCCTATTTCTATGCACGCGATATCGGTCGTATCTGGAAAGTTGCCGAGGCGCTCGACTACGGCATGGTTGGTATCAACGAGGGCCTGATCTCGACTACGGTCGCGCCCTTTGGCGGTGTAAAGGAGTCCGGTAGCGGACGCGAGGGATCGAAGTACGGCATCGATGAGTTTGTCGAGATCAAGTACATGCTGATGGGCGGACTGGATCAGCCCGACTAGGTCAGACGACGGCAGGCTCGCGCCGCTCTTCGGCCGGCTTACTACCATCGACCACACGCAAAAGCGGTTTGTTAGGCACAACCTCATCGTCACTATTGCGGCGCACATAGGCAACACGCTCTGCGAAATGCGCGGCCACCATTTCGAAGTGGTCCATCAGGTCTGTGGTGAGCGTCTGCAGGAAAGTATGAATTAGCAACAGCGGTATCGCCACGATGAGACCAAAAGCGGCCGGGTTGATCGAGGCGGCCACACCTGCAGCCATCAGTTCGGCCTGTTCCGACGGATGACTTTGCGTAACTGTTGCGAACACCGAAGCGAACGCGACCAGCGTGCCCAGCAGCCCGGTCAGGATGGCGACATTGGCAAACTTCACCAGGTAATGCGTGTGGCGCTCCAGCCGCGGCAGTATGTCGTCGAGACTACTTTCCATTGCGCGCTCGATATCGTCTTGCCGGCGTCCATGGTGCAGGCTCCTGAGACCCCGACACAGCATGTCACCCATCGCGCAGCGAGCTGTGGAAGCGGCGTTAGCCGCTGCGTCGAAGTTGCCGGTGTCGATTAACGGTAGGACACGCTTCCAGGTGCGTTTTCCCATCACCGTGGTATAGGCGAGGAAGCCGACACGTTCCAGTGCCACCATCATGCCCACCATGCAGACGATGGCGATGGGCAACATGAAAAAGCCGCCTGCAATCAGGAAGCGTGTAAGTGCCTCATATACCTGCATTGACGGGCTCCAATCACCGCAATATCACACCCGACCGTAGGACAGGCGGCACCACATTGCCGTGACCTGGCTCACGCCGCCGGCAAACAACTGTGAACGGATGACGAAACCCGTGACCGGGGTCGCGGTTGGGGCCCGCTTAATAGGTATGATTTGTGCTCATGATTGACCTGCGGGCAATTCTGTTCGTCATTGCGTCGCTGCTGGGCAGCGGGTGCGCGACTGCGCCCGACGAATCGCCTACACATAGCGGCGATGCCAGGGTACGGATCAGTACCGGTGACAGGATCGCTCGCACCGCCCTCGACCTGGTGGGCACCCCTTACCGCTACGGCGGGACCACGCGCGATGGCTTCGATTGCAGCGGACTGGTGCAATACGTTCATGACCATGTGGGCATCGCTGTGCCACGCACTTCACGTGCGCAGTTTCAGGGTGGGGTGCCGGTAGACGAACTGGTCACCGGCGATATCCTGTTTTTTCGTATCGGCGGCAAAGTGTCACACTCGGGAATCTACATCGGCAACGGTCGCTTCGTGCACGCACCGTCGAGTGGCAAGCAAGTCAGTGTGGCGCAAACTGACAACCCCTATTTCAGCAAGCGACTAATCGGCGCGCGCCGCTTCCACTGACTACGGCTGTATTGTTATGGGCGTGTGTTCGCGCACGGCAAGCCAGATTTCCTGCATCGCCGAATTACTTACCGCGATACATCCATCGGTCCAGTCTTTGTTGCGGTACTTGCTATATGGCGGCCGCGCATCGTTGGGAAAGCCGTGGATCATGATCTGGCCACCCGGATCGACACCGAGTCGTTTCGCTGTCGCCACGTCATTGTCATTCGGATAGGAAATCCGCACCGACAGGTAGTACTCGCTATCGATATTTTTCATATCGATCACGTAATCGCCCTCGGGGGTGCGTGAATCACCTTTGCGCCATTTATGCCCGGTCGGGTCGCCGCCAAGACCGATTCGGAACGTCTTCTTGCGCCCGTCTGCAAGATACAGGACCAGTTCGCGTTCCGACTTGTCAACTACGATACGTGTTGCGGGTGTGTGGTCGAACCGGACGCGCGTGCGTTTGCCAGCGGCATCGCCCCACAGCGGGGTCGACACCAGGATCAATACCAGCAGGCCTACAGATCGACACAACATGCGAATATTCAAACTGACAGGATCGCCGCTGTCCAGTCCGGCGTACTAAAAATCGTTACGCTGTGTTACTAACTTGACCGCGCGGTCTGCGTCCGGCGTAATGCCGTCTTCATCAGCCTGGGCAACATGATGCGCGAATCGTTCAAAAACGTACGTAACTCGCTCCGCCGGATCGTGCCCTGGGCTTTTGTCCTGGGCAAGGGACTTACGCTGATCTACTCATCACGCTCGTTCCTGCGAGAAGCCGGTTATTTTCGCTCGGTAGCTGAAAAGAGACCGGTGCGGGTCGATGGCAGTCCGATTCCGTGGATGAACTACAACGCCATCTCGTTCCTGGAAGAACGTCTCACGCCTGATCTGACGATTTACGAATACGGTAGTGGCAATTCAACCTTATTCTTTGCCAGCCGTACTCAGTCAGTCATCGCCATTGAGTGCGATCGTGGCTGGTACGACTACGTCAAAGACAGCATGCCGTCGAATGTCGAAATTATCTATCGCGAATCCGGCGACCCGACCTACTCCACTGCAATCGCGGAGCATCAGCAAAAGTTCGACGTCGTAATCGTCGACGCCGACGAACGGATTGCCTGCCTGCACAACTGCATTGACTCGCTCAGTGAGCGTGGTGTCGCCATTCTCGACGACGCCCAGCGCGATCGCTACCAGCTGGGCTGCGCCGAAATGCGCGACAGGGGCTTTCGCGAACTGCGCCTCGAAGGGCTCAAGGCCGGTGGCATCCGATCCTATCGCACGTCAGTGTTTTATCGCGACGGCAATTGTCTCGGGATCTAGGGCACTCTGCCACGGGTGAACTAAACTAGGGGCGACTACCCGCAACGGAGAGCCCGCATGCGTAATCGCCACGACCCCGACGGCAACCGACTCCCGATCAAGCTCGATTCGACCTGTAACGGCGAGTTCGCACCCATTCCGCTGAACCGGCTTAACCAGCAAGCCAATACGCTGGCGCACCGCCAGGCCACCGATGCTGCGCGCCGACTGGGTTTGTCACGCCGACGTTTCCTGGTCACCGCCTGTGGTGCTGCCTCGACGCTGCTTGCGTTCAATACGGTCAATGCAGCCGCCGGCAAAACGGGCGGATTCTTCGAGCTGGATCCGGACGCCAGCCACGACCTGGAACTGGCGATGGCGAAAATGCGTAAGAAAGAGTTCATATTCGATGTGCAGGGCCATTACGTCGATCCAAACGGCAAGTGGCTCGAAAGTGTTCCTGACAATGCCCGCCCGTTCTCCTTCGCAGAAAAGGCCGGCTGCGCGCTGGCCGAACAACCGGGACAACGCAGCTACCTGCAATGCCTGGGACCCGACGAGTTCATCAAGGACGTCTTTCTCGACAGCGACACCGACATGATGGTGTTGTCATTCGTGCCATCCCGACGTGAGGCCGAACCATTAACCATCGACGAGGCAGCCAATACACGCGAAATCGTCAACCGCATGGGCCGACACCGCTTGCTGCTGCACGGACGGGTCAATCCCAACCAGGACGGCGACATCGAAGCAATGGATGAACTGGCAGAACGCTACCAGGTCGCAGCGTGGAAAACCTATACCCAGTGGGGACCCGACGGCAAAGGTTTTTTTCTCCATGAGGACCCCGGCCTGGCTTTCATAGAGAAGGCGCGGAACCTGGGTGTGCCGGTCATAGCCATACACAAGGGCATACCATTTGGTCGACGCTCCTACGAACATAGTCTGTGTGATGACATCGGCATCGTCGCCAAACAATATCCCGACGTCAGTTTCCTGATCTATCACTCGGGCTACGTACCGGGACAAGACGAGAGGCCGTACGATGCCGAGGCCGGGCGCGACGGTATCGATTCGCTGATCCGCTCATTGCAGGCCAGCGGCCTGGGACCCGGCAGCAATGTCTATGCCGAGCTTGGCAGTACCTGGCGCATGTTGATGCGTGACCCCGACAGCGCCGCTCACGGACTGGGCAAGTTGCTGCGCTATGTCGGCCCGGACAATGTCGTCTGGGGTACCGACTCGATCTGGTACGGCTCGCCACAAGACCAGATCCAGGCCTTTCGCACTTTCCAGATATCGGATGAGTTCCAGGAGCGCTACGGCTATCCGGCGATCACGTCCGAACTACGCCAGAAAGTCTTCGGTCTGAACGCAATGAAACCCTATGGTCTGGATCTGGAGGATCGTCGGCGTTACACAACCACCGACTGGATCGAGCGCGATCGCACCGCGTACCAGGAGACGCCCGACCCGCACTACCGCACGTACGGACCGCGAACACGACGGGAGTTCCTGAATTTGTTGCGCCGCAATGGCGATCAGCCAGCCTGACCCCGACCGCCAGGCGATTATCGTATTGGCTGCCCGCCACGGTGCGAGCCGCCGCCCCATCTCATAATTCCAATATATTTCAGCGCGTTACAATCCATTTTCTGGCGTCATCGTGGACCGCTTCCTGCCTCGCCTCGTGCCACTGAATGGGCGCGCCGCGATCTGCCTGGCCTGAATACCGCCGGGTAGGGGTTTTTACCGATACGCATCTAGGGTCTTCTCCCGATTTCTACCCCGCAAGGCATAACCCAAACTGCCTGAAACCACGAATACCTGGAGGCACTAATGCGCCGCCTACAAAAGGACTCACGTGCGAGCCGGATGCTCGGCGCGTCGCTTACCCTTGCCCTGCTTTCGGCCACGGCCACAGCCACACCGGTAGCAGGTAATAACATCAATATGGTCGCCGGTAAGCCCGTGCTGGAAGAGTCCCCGTTCTTCCTGATTGAAGGCGACCCCTATCTGCAGCGACAGAATGAACCCTCCTGCGACGTATCGACGCGCAACCCGATGCACGTGTTCTGCGCCTCGAACGACTATCGCACCGTCGACGTCCCGGGATTGCCCGACGATCTCGTCACCGGTGATGCCTGGATGGGACTGTACTGGTCGAATAACGGCGGCAGGACTTTTCGCAGCACCCTGCTGCCCGGTTTCCAGCAGGACACGACCAGCGCGGGCCAGGCCTCCCCTTTGTACGGATATGAGGCCGCGGCCGACCCGACCGTCCGGGGTGGCACCAATGGCATGTTCTACCTGTCAGGCATCGCTTTCGACCGCGCACTGACTCAGGGCGCAGCCGCCCCCACCGGCGGCGCCGGAGGGGCCGGCGTCGTGTTCCTGCAGCGCTTTATTGATCTGAACGACTCACCTGCCGATCAGCGGCCGGTACGGGCGCTAGGCCAACCCCTTATTCTCGGTCAGGGCACGGCAACGCGCTTTCTAGACAAGCCCTGGATGGTGGTCGACAAGCCCCGCGAGAACGCCGGCACCTGCACCTTCGAAGTGCCGCTCGATGACGACGATCCGACACAAACCATCACGCAATCCTTTCCTGCCGGAAACGTCTATGTGGCCTACACGGCTTTCATAGAAACACCGACGACGCACAAAGACGATGACGATGATGACGACGACAATGATGATGACGACGAAATCTCTCATCCGAAAAACCGCAGTGAACTTTGGGTACAGACTATCCGCAACTGCGGTAACGGCCCGCAGGATCCTGCGATAAAACTAAGCGGTCGCAAAAAGCACAACCGCATCAACCAGGGCGCCAGCCTCGCCGTCGACCCCCAGACCGGCAAAGTCATTGTCGTTTGGAGACGTTTCAAGCTCGACACCGGGCAAAGTGATGCGATCCTGTACTCAGTGTCGGATGACTTCGGCTCCAGCTGGTCCAAAGCAGCACTGGTAGCAGAGATACCCGACCTGGTACGCAGCGGCGACGGCAGTACAGCCAGTGGGACCTTTGACCAGGGCAGCACCAGTCACTCGGCCCGCACGAACGCATTCCCGTCCGTTGCTATCGCCGACAGCGGTGTGGCAGGTGAACCCGGCAGTGCCTATGTTGTCTGGGCGCAACGCCAGCCGACGCCGATTCCCGGGCTGTTGCCGCGCGAAGCACGCATTATGATCTCGGTCCTGCCCGGCGACGGAGCGGGCTGGTCCGCACCAGGCGTGGTCGATGGCACCGAGGCCCGTGGCCACCAATACCAACCCAGCATCACTTATAACAATGGTGCTTTGACCCTCGCCTATCTCGACTTACGCGAAGATCATACCGCCGGCATCTACCAGCGCGAGATCGTTACCGATCCGGGTGACCCTGCCGCGAGCATCGTCAAGTTCACCGAGACGCGTCAGCAACGCGGTGACCTGACCACCTCTGGCGGCGAACAGAAAGTACGAACTGACTTCAACATCGATGCTGCGCCAGCGAATCCGAATCCTGAGTTTGCACCGCAGTTTTCCCGCTACCTTGCACGACGCCACACGCTCGATGTTCGGGTGCGGCAGTTTGAACCGTTCCACCCGTTAAACGGCATGCCGGCAGGAGACAGCGTAAAGATAACTCGCTTTCCATTCGCACTGCGGAACGGCCAGTTTGAACAGGCCTTGTATAACGCCGGCAACATCAGGTTGTTTGCGCAGGGTTCTATCGCGTTTCTCGGTGACTATATCGATTGCCGTGGCGCCGGATTCATACCCGAGGGCAACGACTGGACCTTTAACAGCACGACCGATAGTGATCCAATCGTGTTCTGCACCTGGACCGACAATCGCAACGTTGTATTGGCGCCGGACAACACTACCGGTAACTACACCCCACCCGGCACATCACAGTGCTCGTCGGGATACGCAGGCACACGCAACCAAGATGTGTTCAATTCACGCATCACCCGCGGTCTGCATGTCGGATCGCTGGGTAACTTCAGACCGCTGGGCATGGCCGCTATCGACGACAACCCGGCGACGCCTGAATACGATCCGCAGCAATACCGCGTCCAGCGCGCTTTCGATGTGACTCTGGACAATCTGACTAACCAGACCCGTCATTACCGTATGACGATACCGGCGCAGCCGTCGGGTGAGCCAGACGCAGCCTGGGCTTCATTTAGTCAGCGAGATCGGGACCCCGCAGCGCCCGGTGAACCGGGATACGAAGCACCACAGACCGACCAACTGGTCACAGTGCCACCTCTGCAAAGTCGCTCCACGTCTGTTTTTGTCACATCGAGCGTAGCGACGGCTTCTGTCAGGGTGGATGTTGCTGAAGTCGATCTTGTCGGTGCCCCGGTGACCGGTGGGCAGCGCGGCTACGTCGTGCTCAACGCCGATCCGACTAACCCGCCGCCGCGCTATCCCGATCCAAACCTGCCTGCGGCCGATATTCCCGATCCGAACCTGGTCGAGATCTACGACCTGACTATCGACCCGGCGATCTTCAATGACACCAATTTCCTGGTGGGGGGTGTTGCCGCACCCGATCCCAACAATCCGGATCCGAATAATCCCGATCCAAACAACCCGGATCCAAACAATGTACTGGTGCAGTTTGCGGACCCGACCAATCCCGATCCGCAGACACCGGATCCGAATAATCCTGACCCGAACAACCCGGACCCGAATAATCCCGACCCAAATAACCCGGATCCGAACAACGCTGCCATCTGGACCGAGAGTGTCAGCAACCCCGACTTCGTCGCCGCGGAAGAAATGGAGAATTCGGCACTCAACGACACGCACTGGCAGCTGCAGAATAATGGCAACGTCGCGGTCACCTATAGCGTCCGCCTGATAGGCAAGAAAGCAGTGCCCGAAGGCGTCAGGCTGCAGCTGATTGTGCACAAGACTGACGAAATCACCGTGGCGCACGGCGTCGACCAGTGTCAGCGCGGTACGCTGAAGAGCGCGGTCGTACTGCTAAGCAAGCCCAATCCGGTGCTTGAAGATATCGATAGCGTGCGTGATCCCGATCCCAACAACCCGGATCCCAATAACGCAACATTTACGCTCGGCCCTGGCGAGCAGGCACGTGTCACAATTCGCGTGCTGGACACTGATACGACCGACGGAAATACTTTTTTCCCCGCTGACGATATCGAACCGGTCATTTTCGCACCGGTCGACACCTACCATCACCTGCTGGGTGAGGACGTACCGGGTGGTACCGTGGTCGGTGGTGTGCTGTTTGCAACCGACGAGCAATTACCCAATGCGGTGACCCTGCAAAATGACTACAGCGTTTCGATTGAGACTCTGGGCGGAAGCGCTCCGTTCTCATGGACGATCGATGGCCAGTTGCCCGACAATCTCAATTTCGTCGCGGACACCGGCCGGACGGCGCAGATCTCCGGCGATGTCGCTTTGCAAGCTGAACAGGAGTTCGAATTCACCCTGCATGTCACCGAAGGCCGGGGACGAACGGCGTCGCGGAGTTTCCGCATACAGGTCTGCACTTTACCTGGTGAAACTACGCCCGGTTTGTGTCCCCTGCCGCCAAATTGAGAAACCCTGGGGTGAGTAACAGATGTCGAGGCGGATTTGAATAAGCTATTCAGGGAACTGGAACGCCGTAACGTATTTCGCATAGGTGGTTTTTATCTCGGAATTGCGTGGGTCTGCATCGAGGCCTCCAGTGTCATACTGCCCGAGCTCAACGCGCCCAAATGGGTCCTGCGCGGCATTATCGGGCTGGCCGTTGCCGGATTCCCTGTCGCGCTGGGGCTGGCCTGGGTCTACGAAATCACATCCGAGGGCATTGAGCGCGACGAGGATGTGGATCGCTCCGCGACTGCGGGCCGGGGGCGTCAATTCGATTTCGTTGTGATTGGGGTACTGGTCGTTGCCCTGACTGTCTCGGTTTACCTCAATATCGTCAGTCGTCGTGCACCAGTGGTTATCGACGCGCTGCCGTTGCTGATCGCCGACTTTGACAACCAGACCGGCGAGCCCTTATTCGATGGCTCAATCGAGCAAGCGCTGACCATCGGTCTCGAAGGTGCGCCGTTTGTCACCGCCTACCCACGCAAGCAGGCGCTGTCAGCAGCTGCCGCGATTCGCACCGATGGTACAACCCGGCTCGATTCCGAGGTCGCGCTCCTGATAGGTGTCCGCGAGGACCTTGGTGGCGTCCTTATCGGCACTATTGAATCCGTGCGCTCCGGCTACCGGTTGCAGGCGCGGGTGGTCGAACCTGGCTCGCAGGAGAACCTGGCCAGGGCCAGCGTAAGCGCTGACAGCAAACTTGATGTGCTCGCTGCGGTGGGAGAACTGGCCGAAGATTTACGCAGCGACCTTGGTGATGTGACGGTCGGTGAACGCGATGAGCTGATTACCGTCGCCTCGCTGGAGGCAGCCAAGGCTTA
>JABDKV010000303.1 GCA_013002045.1 Gammaproteobacteria bacterium | reverse complement strand
CTAGCCGGCAGGTGACTGTAAATATACGTAATGCAGCTACCACAGGATTGCCTGATTCTGAAGTTGCGGTACGCAGCATTGGTACCAGGGGAGGAAAAATGGGCAGAGCGGCAATCCTGGCTTCACTACAGCGCCCGCCGCCGTCGGATTGTGGCGGTGAATGCGACTCCGAGGTGGTTCCGCAACCCTTTGCCGTGAACATCGCCGCCAACACAAGTCGCAATCAACAAGCACGTTGACGGGCTGGCGCGCCGTCAGCCCATATTTCCGTGGCGTTATGTCGCATCACGGCGCTCCTTAAATAAGTGTTTTGCGACATGCGTCTCATTTCGGCAGCGGCGCTGTTTTTACACTTTATATCCTGGCGCAGCCTTACAACTGCGGCCGGCACGGACGCCAGCCCACGGAAGACGGAAATTTCATGACACCACTGCTCGCTTTTGGCCGGCGTCTTGCCGTGCTTCTGCTGCTGGGATCCCCCGCCGGCGTTCTTGCCGCGACCGGGGATTCCAACGATTTTGCTGACCTGTCACTTGAGGAGTTACTGGCTACCAGCGTCACCTCCGTTGCCGGCGTCGAATCCGCACTGTTCGGTACGCCTGCAGCACTGTCGGTGATTACGCGTGAGGACATTGACCGGGCCGGACACCGTAGTATTCCGGAGGCTTTACGACTGGTTCCCGGCACATACGTCGGCCAGCGAGACTCCAACACCTGGTCCGTCGGTACCCGTGGGTTTAACAGCGGTTTTGGCAACAAGCAGCTCGTCCTGATCGACGGGCGTGTCACCTATGACCTGTTGTTCTCCGGCACATTCTGGGATGTGCAGGATATTCTGCTGGAGGATCTCGACCACATCGAGGTCGTACGAGGCCCGGGCGCAACCCTGTGGGGAGCAAACGCGGTTAACGGTGTAATTAACATTACTACCCGTAGCGCAAAGGACACGCAGGGTCTCTACGCCGGCGGTGGTTCCGGAACTTACGAGCGCCTGTTTGGCGAGTTTCGTTACGGTGGCCGTGCCGGCGATGCAACCTGGTATCGCGTCTGGAGCAAGCACTTCGAACGTGACGAGTTTGACCTGGTAAATGGCTCACCCGGCTACGATGACTGGCGAATGACCCGCGGCGGTTTCCGTGTTGATCAGGAACGACGCAGTGGCCTCCGCTGGACTCTGCAGGGCGACACTTATTCCGGCGACATTGGTGAACGGACCAGCGGCGTCGCATTCGATGGCCGCGCCCGCGGCCACAATATGCTCTTCCGGCTGGTCAATGGCGACGAGAAAACCCGCGGCTGGCACCTGCAAAGCTATTACGATCATTCCGACCGCGTCACTGCCGGCGGCTTTACTATTAAAAGAGACACTCTGGATGTCGATTTCCGGCGGTTTGGTACGGCTGGCAAGCGCCACGCGCTGATCTGGGGGCTCGGTTACCAACACTCTGACGATGCCACGATGGGCACCGCCGGACTGACCTTCGAGCCCGCCAGCCGAACGATCAGCACCATTAGCGCGTTTGTCCAGGATACAATTACGCTGAAGGCCGAACGCACTTTTCTCATGCTCGGCTCCAAGTTTGAGCACAATAATTTTACCGGCTTCGAGCTGCAGCCCAGCATTCGCCTGTGGCACACACCCAGCCAACGCAGCACGTACTGGGCCGCGGTTTCCCGGCCGCTGCGCACGCCGTCACGAACCGACACCGATCTGGCCGTCGAGATTCCCGGTCTGATCAGTTTCCGCGGTAACCCCGATTTACAGTCCGAGGAACTGGTTGCCTGGGAGCTGGGCGTTCGCCGGCAGTTGAACGATCTACTTACCGTCGATTTTGCCGCTTTCTACAACGACTACGATCGACTGGTCGCGACAACCGGTCCGCAATCAGCGCTTACTTTCGACAACTCCGCCAGCGCAGGCGCCGCCGGTTTCGAACTGGCGACGATACTCAGACCGAGTGATAACTGGCAGCTGAAAGGTAGTTACAGCCACCTCAATGTGGCTGACAGTAACGACCCCGTCGATCAGCCCGATGGCGACTCGCCCCACCACCTGGTGCAGCTGGCGTCATACACAAATATTGGCGAAAGACTCCAGCTCGATGCATCCGCTTATTACACTGGTGCAATTCAGCGCACCGGTGTCGATCCATACCTGCGCCTGGATGCCGGCTTGCGGTGGCGCCTCCTCAACGGCTTGGAGCTGCGCCTGCGCGGCCAGAATCTGCTGGATAACGGGCACGTGGAAGTCGGTGGTGACCCGTTGCCCGCCCAGGTGCCGCGTGCGGTCTACCTCGAACTCAGGCTGCAGCAATGACGCGCCGGACACGCGGAAGCCTGGCGCGCGGCCTGGGTGCGCTCCTGTTGTGCCTGTCGCTGCTGCCGTGCGCGACGCTGGCCGACTCGACGAGCGAAACCATCGCAAAGATAAAGGCGGCCTACTTACTGAACTTCCTGCGCTTTTCAGAATGGCCGGCGGAGTCCTTTAGCAGCCGCAACAGCCCCATCACCCTGTGTGTGTTGGGTCGGGACACGCTGGGTCGCACGCTGGATGCAACAATGCAGGAGCAGCGCGTCGCCGGCAGATTACTGCAGATCGTACGGCTGGCTGGCGATTCCGTCGATAAGCCGTCATCTGCTATTGAACAGTGCCATCTTGTTTTTATCAGCCGGTCAGAAGCAGGGCGTGTCGATCACATTACAGAACGGTTGGCCGGAACCAACACGTTAACCATCGGCGAGGTGGGTGACTTCGCCGATCACGGCGCAATGCTGGCGCTCAACTACGAAGACGACCGGGTCATCTTCTACGCCAACCCCGCTGCAATCCGGGCCGGGAAGGTCCACCTGAGTTCGAAGATCCTTCAGCTTGCACGAATCGTTCCCGTAAGGACGGGGACAAAGGGCGCGTACGACTAATGCTGGCGCGATTGTCATTCGGCAGCAAGCTGACGGCACTTGTAGCCATGACCACCGGCCTGGCGATCATGCTGGTCGCGGGTGCGCTGGCAATACTGGATCTGGCGCGGATGCGGCCAAAGGCGGTTTCCACGGTATCCACATTTGCCGAAGTGCTGGCCATTCACAGCACTGCAGCACTGGCATTCGGCGATACCGAAGCCGGCGTCGAGACACTCAGCGCTTTACGTGCCGTGCCCGATGTAGCGACGGCTGCACTCTATGACGAGAATGGCAAACAGTTTGCTACCTATGCCCGCAACGACGAGACCACCATCCCGGCGACAGGCCCGACAGGTGCCGGGCACCACTTTGTAGACCGGCAGATCGTCATGCACATCCCGGTCGAACACGAGAACCGGGTGTTGGGGAGCCTCAGCATTGCCTACCGCCTCGACGGTATTTATCGCGAGGTCGCCTCGCACATCGCTTTGGCCTCACTGATCGGGGTGTTTTCGATCGGCGCCGCCATGCTGGTCGCGCTGCGGCTCCGCCGCGGGCTGGCAGAGCCGGTCACCGAGCTGACATTTGCCGCCCAACGGGTGTCGCACACCAAGGACTACTCGGTGCGGGCGCGCAAGATCAGTGATGACGAACTCGGGCAACTGACTGACACTTTTAATCAGATGCTGAGCCAGATAGAGCAGTACGAACACGTGCAGCACGAGGCTGAGCAGCAGCGGTTGCGCTACATGGCCGAACTGGAACGCAGCAACAGGGAACTCGATGAGTTTGCCTACGTTGCATCGCACGACCTGCGTTCGCCGCTGCAGGGTATTAAGAGCCTTGCACAGTGGATCGCCGAGGACAACGCCGACGCGCTGCCGGAAAAGTCGCGCCGGCACCTGGTCCAAATGGAGCAACGGGTTGGTCGGCTGGAGCGTTTGCTGGATGACCTGCTGCAGTACTCGCGCGCCGGCCGTGTCCATGGAACCGTCAAGGATGTTGATACCGGCGCGCTGTGTCTCGAGACGGTATCGCTGCTTACGCCCCCGGAAGAATTTTCTGTGGATGTTTCAGCGGAGATGCCTGTCATGCGGACCGCACCGGCACCGCTCGCGCAGGTACTGCGCAACCTGATTAACAATGCGGTGAAGCACCACGACCGCGATGCCGGCCGTATCGAAGTCAGCTGCAAACCAAATGGCGCGTTCAATGTTTTTTCGGTCACCGACGACGGCCCGGGTATAGACCCGCGTTACCATGAGCAGGTCTTCAAGATGTTCGAAACGCTGTCACCGCGTGACTCGGTAGAGGGCAGCGGCATGGGCCTGGCCGTGATCAAGAAGATCGTTGAGAGTTACGGCGGCACGATTGACCTGCTCTCCTCCGCTGAAGAACGTGGAGCGACTTTTACTTTTACCTGGCCGAAAGAATTTCCCGCAGGAGCCTGATCACCAATGAATACCGACACCGTAAATATTCTTTTGGTCGAAGACGATGATGTCGACGCCGAGGCGATTGAGCGCGCATTCGAGAAAGCCAAGATTGCCAACCCGGTCTTTCGCGCCCGCGACGGGCTGGAGGCGCTGGAAATGTTGCGCGCAAAGGGGGCCGACGAGATAGCGCGGCCGTACATTGTATTGCTCGACCTGAAGATGCCACGCATGAACGGCCTGGCGTTCCTGGATGAAATTCGTCTGGATGAAGATTTGCGCGACAGCGTTGTGTTTGTACTTACGACGTCAGCGGCAGAAAAGGACGTGAGTGCAGCTTACGAAAAGTACGTGGCAGGCTATATCGTCAAGTCGCAGGTAGGTTCCAGTTTCAAGGATCTGATCGGCCTGCTCGACTACTACTGGCGTGTCGTCGCGCTACCGACCGCTGCGCACTGACTCTGACTTACGCCCGTGGCCAAACGCCTCACCATCCTGTTGACAGAAGACGACGAGATCCACCGGGAAATGACCCACCGGATGCTCGGCGATTTATTCGACCTGCACGATGCCGAGACCGGCGAGCAGGCGCTGGAGTTGCTGGATCGAATCACGTTTCACTGTGTCCTGCTGGACAACCGTCTTCCCGACTACACCGGCATCGAGCTGCTGCCGCTGATCGCCAGGCATGAGGTCCCCGTGATCATGCTGACCTCCCTGGTGACCGACGAGCTGATTGCCGAAGCAGAATACGGCGGGTGCAAGTGGCTGATAAGCAAGGACGGATTGACCACCAATGCTCTTGTCGACGCCATATCCAATGCAGCCGTGACGCCTGCAACCCGCTAGGGGTTGCCGGCTGGTTCATCGGTGACCGTCGTA
>JABDKV010000112.1 GCA_013002045.1 Gammaproteobacteria bacterium | reverse complement strand
CGACGCATCAGTGATTCGGCCAGGTCGGTCGACAACCCGAGGCCGGTCGCCTCATGACGGGCCATTTCGATAACTTCGCGTTCACGCTCGTAGTCTCGGGTCGGCTGACCACGACTGCGCTTAAACTCACCTATGGCGGCTACCAGCGACTGGCGTTCGGCAGCCAGTCGCAGCAAGTCCCGATCGACTTCGTTCAGTCGCTGGCGTAACTCTGCGAGATTGTTGTTCACCTTCAAAACCTGCTCTATTAAGCTCACAGGCAAAATGCCGGGGCCGTGCCTATACTTTCGGGGGCCGGTTTAAAAACCGGGACTGGGTTAAGTAAGGGGGCACAATAATGAATTACAAGCGCTTAATTTACACGTTAATTGCACTACCTGGGATTACATCTGTTAATGCGGCGGAATTGCTGGCCGAATTCGATCCGCCGACCCTGGCCGGATTTGTCGGTATCGCGGTCGATCCAGCCAGCGGCAATCTCGTGGTCTATGAAGAATTCGGCGGCGCCACGATGCACGTCATCGACCAGTCAGGTAATGAAATCGGCACGATTGTTTCACCCGGTGTCAGCTCAAACGACTATGACCTTGATTTTGCGACCGGCCCAATGACCATCGACGGTATCGCGATCCCGGCGGGTACGCTGCTGGTATTCAATGGTGACGACAGCCCGGAACGCCTGTATGCGCTGGCGCCCGACGGGACAGTGCTGGCCACGACAACACTGGACAGTTTATCGATCGTCGGTGGCGCACATGTGCCAGGCAGTAACACAGTGGCAACAGTTGATTACACGGGCAACGATTTCGTACGCATCCTCGATGCCAATGACGGAACCCAGATCGGGTCTTTCAACCCGGGGCCGCCGCCATTCGATATTTTCTATGGCGACATCGACCTGTCGTCAGAGACCGGTAACATCACGCTGGTCAGTGACTCGCAAAACATCGTCCGGCAGATCACACAACAGGGTTTTTGCGTGCGTGAGCTCAATGTCGATCCATTCGGTATCGTGCTGATGTCCGGAGTCGCATTCGACGATGCGACGGGCAATATGTGGATCGCCAACCGGAACGGCACCATTTATCACCTCGATCCGCGACCGGATCTCGGTGACAGCGACAGCGACGGACTCGATGACTTCGACGACAACTGTGTCGATGTGGCTAATCCACTGCAGGTCGATACCGACAATGACGGCATCGGCAATGCCTGCGATGCCGACATCACGCCGGTGGACGATAACGACTGCACCGTTAATTTCGCTGATCTCAACGCCATGAAAAATGCGTTCTTCTCTACTCCGGCTTCGCCGAACTGGAATCCGGACGCCGACCTGACCGGTTTCGCTGGCGACCCCGACGGTATCGTCAACTTTCTTGACCTGAACCGCATGAAGACACTGTTCTTTGGCGCACCAGGCCCATCCGGTGTCGGCAATCTTTGTGGCTGCGGCCTGTAGCCTCTAGCGGGCCGGTCGCAACACTGCCTGCGACCGTGTTCCGCGCCGCGGGATAGACCACGACTACCCGGCTCAGGTAACTTATCGCTCCTTGCTACGGGGACTGGGGAAATAAAATGCGTCGATTTATCTGTTTCGTCCTGCTGCTGCTGGGCGCCCAACTTGCATTGGCTGCAGATCATGAGGACAAGCCTGAAGCGGGACTCAACGAGCACACGCTGAAAGGGCTTAAGTGGCGCTCCATAGGTCCGGCTTTTATGTCGGGGCGTATTGCCGATATCGCCATCGACCCCAACGACCGCTCGACCTGGTACGTTGCCGTCGGTAGTGGCGGCGTCTGGAAAACAGTCAATGCCGGTACCACCTGGCAACCGATCTTCGAAGATCAGGCGTCGTATTCCATCGGTAGTGTCACCATCGACCCCAATGATTCACAAACTATCTGGGTCGGTAGTGGTGAGAACATTTCTGGCCGACATGTAGGGTTTGGCGACGGCATCTACCTCAGTCACGACGGTGGCGACAGCTGGGAGAACAAGGGCCTCGCACAGTCCGATCACATCGGCAATATCGTTGTCGACCCGCGCGACTCGGACGTGATTTTTGTCGCCGCACAGGGACCACTGTGGTCGCCGGGTGGCGATCGCGGCGTATACCGCAGCACCGACGGCGGCGATAGCTGGGAGAACATACTGTCAGCGGGTAAATACACCGGCGCCGGCGAAGTGCACATGGACCCGTCGAATCCCGATGTGCTCTACGCAACCCTGTGGCAACGCCACCGCACAGTGGCAGCGCTGATGGACGGAGGCCCTGAAACGGCCATCTATAAATCGACTGACGGTGGTGACAACTGGCGCAAGCTCAGCAAGGGCCTGCCAACTGAAAATATGGGCAAGATCGGGCTGGCGATCTCGCCACAAAATCCAGACGTCGTTTACGCGGCGATCGAACTCACGCGGCGTAAAGGTGGTTTCTATCGCTCCGAAGACGGCGGCGGCACCTGGGAAAAACGCAGTGATTTTGTTGCCAGCGGGACCGGACCGCACTACTACCAGGAGATCTTTGCCAGCCCGCACCAGTTCGATCGCATCTATCACATGGATGTCTACCTGCACATCTCCGAGGATGGCGGCAAGAATTTCGTCAAGACCCGGCGTCGTGGCAAGCATGTCGACCATCACGCCATGGCCTTCGTAGCGGACGACCCCGACTACCTGATGACCGGTAACGACGGCGGCATTTACGAAAGCTTCGATCTCGGCAAGACCTGGCGTTTCGTCTCTAACATGCCGATTACGCAGTTTTATAAGGTTTCAGTCGACAACGATGAACCCTTTTATAACGTTTACGGTGGCACCCAGGACAACAACACCCAGGGTGGCCCATCGCGAACGATGAATGTCTCTGGTATCACCAATGCCGACTGGACCGTGGTACTCGGCGGTGATGGTCACCAGCCAGCGGCCGATCCGGACAACCCTGACATCGTCTACGCACAATGGCAGCAGGGCAACTTTACCCGCTGGGATCGCCGCACTGGCGAAGCCATTTATATCCAGCCGCAGCCCGGCCCCGGTGAACCGCCGGAACGCTATAACTGGGACGCGCCAATCGTAATCAGCGCGCATGACAGCAAGCGCCTGTATGTGGCCAGCCAGAGAGTATGGCGCAGCGACGATCGCGGCGACTCCTGGACGGCGATCAGCGATGACCTGACGCGTGACCAGGAACGTCTGGCGCTGCCGATCATGGGTCGACGCCAAAGCTGGGATAACCCGTGGGACCTGTACGCCATGGGCAAATACAACACCATCGCCAACATTGCCGAATCGCCGCTGGATGAACACCTGCTCTACGCCGGCACCGATGACGGTCTGATTCACGTCACCACCGACGGCGGCCAGACCTGGCGTAGTGCCGGACGCCTGCCCGGCGTTGCAGACTACTACTACGTCAACGACATCCGTGCCGACCTGCATGATGCCGACACGGTCTATGTGGCGGTCGATAATCACAAGGCCGGTGACTACAGGCCCTACATTTTCAAGAGTACCGATCGCGGGCGACGCTGGCGCGCAATTAATAGTGGTATCCCCGATCGTCATCTCGTCTGGCGACTGGTGCAGGATCATGTCGAGCCAAACCTGATGTTTGCCGGTACCGAGTTCGGTGTTTTCGCGACAGTCGATGGCGGTGGCAACTGGGTCAAGCTCAGTGGTGGCGCGCCCAACATCCCGTTCCGCGACCTCGTCATACAACGACGCGAGAACGACCTGGTTGGTGCCACCTTCGGTCGCAGTTTTTATATCCTCGACGATTACACCGCGCTGCGTGAAATCGATGCTGCATCGCTGCGTAACGAGATGATGTTTTTCCCGGTTCGCGAAACTGACTGGTATGTCGAGCGACGTCCTTTGGGTTGTGGCGTGCCCGGTTGTATCGCGTCGAGTGGCCATAACTTCTATGTCGCCGACAATCCGCCCTATGGGGCCATGTTCACCTATTACCTGCCTGACGCCATCCGCAGCCAGGCCGACGCGCGCAAGGAACAGGAAAAAGAACGCAACAAGGCGGGCGACGATATCGCCTTCCCCGGCTGGGACCGGGTCATCGCAGAGTCACGCGAAGACCAGCCGGCCATGGTCCTGACGATACGTGATACCGGTGGCAACGTGATCAGTCACGTCGAGGGGCCGGTCGAAGCCGGATTCCACCGGGTCGCCTGGAACCTGCGTTACCCCAGCCCCAATGCCTGGACCGCTAACCCGGACCCCGAACCATGGGAACCACCCGGTGGCACGCTGGTCGCACCGGGCACCTACACGGCGGAATTGTCGCGTCGTGTCGATGGCAAGCTGGAGTCAACTGGCCAAAGCCAGCGTTTCGAAGTCGTCTCCGTGCGTGACCCTGTCCTTAAAGGGATCTCGCAGGACCAACGGGTCAGCTACCTGCGTGAAATCGATGCCCTCGAGCGCGAAGTACGCAGCGCGTCGGCGTCACTGTCCGAGTTGATCAAGGAGGCGGATGCGATGAAACAAATGATCGACACGTCGACGGCAAGCCCGGCCTTGTACGAACGCACGAACGAATTGCAACAGCGTGCACAGGCTATACGCGACGACCTCAGCGGAAACGAGATTCGCGGCTACATGAACGATCCCGGTGACACCTCGATCATGCGTCGCCTGTACGTAGCTGGATGGGGTGATCGCTCGCAGGCATTCGGGCCGACCGCGATGCAACGCGAAAACCTCGAAATGGCACGCGCCGATTACCGTCGCGCACGCGAACAGTTACAGCAGCTGTTCCACAGCGACCTACCAGCGCTGCACGCCGCGCTGGACGCCGCCGGCGTGCCCTGGACCCCGGGCCGCAACATCCCGCAATAGCAGCGAAAACCCTGCAGGCCACGGACGGCCTGCAGGCAACCCCCCCGCCCCCTGCATCCCGTAGGAGCGGCTTCAGCCGCGATTCTTCGCCTAACAACGGACCCACCGAGGTTTGCGGGTCCAGGGGAACGCTTCGTGAAAGAGCTGGCTTTATGAGCCCCGGCCTTTCGCGGCTAAATCCGTCAGGCCATCCATGGCCTGACGGAATCGGGCGCATCTCATTCGGGCATCCTGCTTCATTCTCTGCGCACGACGCCTCGAAAGGCCGGGGCTCATAAAGCCAGCTCCTGCAAGATTGGGGTGACCAGACTTCGTGTGGCATTCCCGGGGCGCAGCCGTAGGAGCGGCTTCAGCCGCGATTCTTTCTCACGTCTTAGTCG